>NZ_JAELTU010000220.1 GCF_016429015.1 Rhizobium sp. ASV20 | reverse complement strand
AGCGGTGAAAAGCAAGACCTGGTCGGATGTGACTACTCCGGCGCTGCAGGCCTATATTCACGCGACGAGCGCCTCGATTGCGGCCTATCCGAGCGTCGAGAAGCTGCCGAATGGCCTCGTCAGCAACGTCCGCAATGACATCTATCTCATCGGTGAATCGCTGAAGCTGATCGACAAGCAGAAGCTGCTACCGATGAGCGCCGCCGACCTGAAGGCCGTCACCGACTATCACGCCGCTGTCGATCACACGACGAAGTTCATCCCGCTCTGGGTTAAGGTTGCGGTTGCACTGGCACTTGGCCTCGGCACCATGGTCGGCTGGAAGCGCATCGTCGTCACCGTCGGCGAAAAGATCGGCAAGACGCACCTGACCTATGGCCAGGGTGCTGCCGCCGAAGTGGTCGCCATGCTGACGATCGGTGCTGCCGACCATCTCGGCCTGCCTGTCTCAACCACGCATGTCCTGTCCTCCGGCGTCGCCGGCACCATGGCAGCCAACGGTTCCGGCCTGCAATGGTCGACCGTGCGCAACATGCTGATGGCCTGGATCCTGACTCTGCCGGCGTCGATCGCGCTTGCTTTCGCGCTGTTCATCGTGCTCCGCCAGGTTTTTTGATCGATCCGTTCGAACGGCTCGGCGGGTTTGCCCGGCAATCCCGGAAAAGAAAATGGCGCCCTTTGCAGGGCGCCATTTTTCTTGTTGCCGCATCCCGGCACGTAGCGCCACAACGCCGTGTGCAGTGAAAACCCGCAGGCTCACTTCCTCAGAATTGGCGAAGTGTCACCGCAGCATCATGAGCGAACGGTTTCTTTCCTGCTGCCATTGGCACCGAGACCGGAGAGCTTTGCCAGCTCCGAGCGCCGGTTGGCATAATTCTGTGCGACCATCGGATAGCTGGGAGCCAGGCCCCATTTCTGCCGGTATTCCTCCGGTGTCAGACCGTAGTGAACGCGCAAATGACGCTTCAGCGTCTTGAAGCGTTTTCCATCCTCCAGGCAGACGATGTACTCGTTCGTCACCGATTTCTTCAAATCCACCGCCGGCACCAGATTGCTTCGTTCAGGTGCAGGAGCGGCTGCATCCAGGCCATGCAACGCGTCGTGGATATCCTTGATCAGCTTCGGAAGACTGGCGACCGGTATGGTATTGTGACTGACATAGGCCGAAACGATCTTCACACAGCCATCAAACGATGAATGCATCTGTGGCAGGGCGGGTATTTTTCTCTCGCTGAAAGAATCCATGATCTTTTCCCGGGTCTCATAAGGTTCCTCGTGCGCCGCCCCGCCCGATCGTTTCAAGCAGGACCTCCGTTGCCGGATGCCCCACCGTTTCAAGTCGCGCCGGTTTCCCAACGCATAGTCCCCGGGCATTCCCGAGGGCAGAATGCGCACGCATCAGGTGCGCCCGCGATCACAACCGATAGCCTCTCGCTCCAAACCCTGCATCCGCCGCCATTTGCGACAGTTCGCTGGCTGAGTCGGCGATATAGGCCGCCAGCTTGTTGCAGAGGGTGACGAGCGGCATATCAAGCATGAATGCCGTGTGTGTAGGATCTCCTTTGCAGTGGTGGAGTGTCTGAAGGATCAGCTTGCGCTCGACATCCCGCATGGTCTGGCCGACGAGAACGCCGACAGCCTCGTCGATGGCTCGTCCTGCCGGTTGCCCTTCACGAAAGCGAAGGAGGATTTCCTCAAGCAACCAATCTTCGCTCCCCGTCGTTATGACGACATCCTTGGCGCCGTCTCCAAGTTCGCAAAAGACGTAGAGGCCGCTTTCCGCATCTATCGTCACGCGTCCCAGGATATCCGCCGCTTCTTCACGAACAAGAATATGCGGGGCTACCCCATCGACAAACAGGACGGAGCAGGCTCCGCCATCGGCAAGCAACGTGCCCCGAAGTCGGCGCTCCAAAGCACGCAACAGCGTTTTCGCCTTCAGCTCGCGCGCCGCGCCCGCCGCGAAATCCCCGTCTCTCGACGGAATGAACGACTGCCTCATCATAACAGCACACGAGCGGACAATGCGAGACGCTCCGATGGGTGGACAGCCTCCGTCTTGTTCGCATCCTCTACCAGGGCTATTGCCTTGCCGGGCTGAGCGATGATGGGGAGGCTCATTCCATCCCCCGCAGGCCGATCTTACCCTTGTGTCGGCGTAGCTTCGGCGACGACACCGGTTTCGACAGAAGAAAGCCCTGCACATGGGTTGCGCCCGCTGCGCGAGCGGCTTCGAGATGAGACCAGGTTTCGATGCCTTCAACGACGACGTAGGGTGCAAAGCAGCCGGCAAAGCCGACGAGATGCGAAAGGCTATCGTGACCATCGCGGCACCGCCTATTGTCCCGCAGGAAGGCTGCGTCGATCTTGACGATATCGGCGGCAACCTGCAGCAATGATGCCGGCGTAGCAAAGCCGGTACCGAAGTCGTCGATCGCAACGCGGCACCCGAGCGAACGGATTATTTTCACCCGCTCGATGGCGGCGCCCACCAGAGGATAGGTTTCGGTGATCTCCACCACGAGCCGGCAGGCGAGCTCCGGCTGATTGCTGATTCGGCCAAGAATGTCGGCGAATCGGTCGGGTTGAGACAGGCTGGCAGCAGAGAGATTGCAGCCGAGAACAAGCGTCTGATCGGCTGCAAGAGCCGTCAGCACCATATCAAGAATACGCAGATCAAGCGCGAACCAACGATCTTGCCGTTCGAGGAGGGACACAAATGTGCTGGCTGCATGCACGGTTCCGTCCGCCTCCGTCACACGCGCGAGGCTCTCGGCATAAAGCTGTGTTCCGATATTCGCGGCATCGTGGATCGCCTGGGTCGCAAATCCCAAGCCGCCCTCAGAAATCGCCTTCAAAATCAGGCTTTTATGCCCTTCATCAGTATGGCTGAGGTTAGCGTTCATCGCGTTTCCCTATCGGCAGGGAACGGGCGCAGGGCGCGGCTGCCGAGCCAATCGACGATGATTGACAACAGTGTGGCGGACACCGAAATGTCAGATTTCTGGCGCTGTAAATCCGCGTCATCCATCTTCCAGACACCCTCAAACCCTAATCATCAGGGTCCCCTTCATCGAGCTGGAAATATCGCACAGAAGACCTTAGTCAACCACAACGCCGCCACGTCATCGTCGACTTCCTTTATCTATTGCTAATACACTAACTAGCAACCCTTTGCAAAAGTCAATCGACGCACAACTTTGTCATATGTAACTCAACTAAAATATTAACGAACTTCAGCGATCATCTCTCGCGAATTTCGCGCGGCCACCACGCGTTCTGCCGCGCAGCATGG
The DNA here is from genome assembly GCF_016429015.1 of Rhizobium sp. ASV20. Lineage (GTDB taxonomy): Bacteria > Pseudomonadota > Alphaproteobacteria > Rhizobiales > Rhizobiaceae > Rhizobium. The sequence goes on along the minus strand of NZ_JAELTU010000220.1, from coordinate 7,422 downwards.
AGAGCCGAATCCAATGACGGCAATTCAGCATGCCATAGCTTTTCCCACTCCAGGCTGACGACACCGGCATAGCCATCCGCAGCCAGCGCAGACCGCAGTGCCGCCATCGGAAATTCGCCGCTACCCGGCAAAACATAGCTATAGGGCAATCTCGGCCCGGCTTTGGAAATGCTATCCTTCACATGAACGTGCCGGGTATTGCGCCGAACCAGTTTCCAGGTTTCGGTCGGATCCCCTCCGCCCTTGCGCCAGGTATGATGCGTGTCCCAAAGCAGCGCGCAATCAGGTGCGGCCTCCAGGAAGCGAACGATGGCATCCGATGTTACCAGACAATCATGGGTCTCGATCGTCATCTCCGCGCCGAATCCCTCTCGGCGAGCCGTTTCCTTCCACCATCGTAGTGTCGACAAGGCCTCGTCGAGTTCCCTCGCATCCCCGGTTTCGCCGCCGTCGAAAACTCGTAGCGACCGAACGCCGACCGCTTCGGCCCAGGGGAGGTAGCGCAGAAACGCCTCCTTGGTTTCGGATGTCGCGCCGACAAGACGCAGCGAGGTATCGAAAGCGCAGACGCTTACGGTCGAACTCTGCAGAGCATTGGCAAGGCCAGCCGGCGAACCGAACTTTTCGGTGAAGTAGGCGGGCAGATCGATTGTGCCGCCAAGGGCACGGATTTCGATAGCGTCGAGGCCGTGACGTGCCGCCAGGGCAAGCGCCTGATCCAGTTCAAGATCCGCACATCCCAGCGTGGAAAATGCCAATGTTACAAGTGGCATATCGTCATCAACGGCAATCACCACGGCCTCCTCCGCCTGGTTTCCGATGTCCGCAGCGAATTCGAAAAAGCAGGTGCGCTCCACCTCTTTCGCGCCGTCAACGTACGACATAAGTAACCAAATGGATAATTATAAACCCGCGCTCAATCGTCAAGGGGCATCAGGCATATCAGCGACGCACGCATACCGATTGCGTCCGACCCAAGTATGAATTCAGGCTTCAAGGCGGGATATCCCGTAGGATTGAAAGGCTATCCCTGCCAGACGACAGGATGAGTTTCCCCAGTCGCGACATTGACGAAGCCCTCTGGCGCCCGCTCCGAAGGCGCCACCAGAACCCAGCGCCAGGGAGCGCAGGTGAGTGTCGCAAAGGAAAGCCGCTCGGGGAAGCCCGGCCACCAGCGCGGCGAAAATGTCGGCTCATACATCCAGTCAATGCCGGCGCCAGCCTCATACAGCTTCTGCATTTCAGCATCCAGTTCTTGCGCCGACCTCGCGGTCATAAGACCACCGACTTCGTAGTGAACGCGGGCAATGACCTTTCCACCCGACACCAGTACCCAGCCGCCCTGCTGCTCGTTGAGCGCATTGACGACCATGGCCATGGCTTCATCCGAGGAGCCGACGACCCAGATATTATGCTTGTCATGACCGAGCGTGGCGCCAAGCGCGGTATCCGGCGTGCGTGGCCCGGTGCCCAGCCAGAACATTCGGCCCACCTTGGCCTCGCCGGAAAAGCGGTCGACGATGGCGAACTTGGTAACGTTGCGGTCGGCATCGCGCTGAACGGCACCATCGCGAACCGGCAGATCCATGGTGATGAAATCGTCGGCCCAGTGGAACGGCCGCAAGAGCGCAGCTTTGGCCGTGGCAGCATTCGACGGCGCTGCGATACGAAAATCTTCGGCCGAGACCGTTCTGTCTATCCTGACGGTCTTCGTCGCCCAATCCGGCCAGTCGATCTCGGGACGAATACCGACGAAGCTCTTACCTTCGGAAGCCGGCTTCCCATCAGCCCAGACCTTGGCGATCGATAGCGCTTTCACGTCGTCCAGAAGCACGATATCGGCGAACCGACCGGGGGCGATCGAACCGACCCAGGGCGTGAGCCGCATATGGCGAGCCGGATTGATCGTCACGCATTGAATGGCGATCTCTGGCGCCAGTCCGTTCTCGATGGCAAGCCGGACATTGTGATCGGTTGCACCGATCTTCAACGTGTCGGAAGCGCTACGGTCGTCAGTGACGAAAGCAATCTGCGACCAATCGGACAGGCCTTTCTCGATCAGCCCGCGAATGACTTCCGGCAGGGAATGCGGACGAAGCTCGATGAACAGACCGTGCGTCAGCTTCTCCCATATCTCATCGAGGAACCAGCCTTCGTGATCGGAGGCAAGGCCAGCGCCGGCAAAAGCATTGATGGAAGCCAGATCGCGCAGGCCCGCACCATGTCCCTCGACAACGCCACGCTGCTCGAAGGTGGCGCGGATCATGCCCCAAAGCCTATCGTAAGCCGGATTCTCCGGATTACTGACGGACGGCCAATCCATGACCTCGTCGAGACCAGCGACCATCAAGCTCTCTTTGAGAAAGGCCTTCTGCTCGTCATAGCCGAAATGACCGCCGCCCCACTCATAGGCAGTCGGTGGCACGGCCGAGCCCGGAAGAGGGAATATCTTCATGGGCGAACCACGGCGACGCGCTTCCAGCCAAAACTCCAGATTGCGGGCGCCATTCACATTGGAGAATTCGTGGCTTGCCTCGCAGGTCCATGTCACGCCATGCGGCATGACGAGAGCAGCTTCCCACTCCGGCGTCAGATGCGAACTTTCGATATGTTTATGCGCCTCGCCGAAACCCGGGACCGCGGCAAGATGCGGCTCATGCAGGCGTTCGCCGACCTCGCCGGTATAGCTGCCTGCCGGGCCGATATAGGCGATCCGCCTGCCCTTGATGACGATTTCCTGATCTTCGAGCCATGTGCGGCTGTGCACGTCAAGCAACCGGCCGACGCGCAACAAGCGATCGGCGGGGCGGCGACCAAGCGCGGTCAGCGTGAGGTCCTGGCGGATCAGTACCTCGTCCGCGGCGTTGACGAGCAGGTCGTCGGGAAGATTTGTTTTGGGAAATGTCATGATTGGCATGCCTGCAGGGAATAAGATCAGCCGAGGGTAGAGATGGCTGTCCACGGTGTAAAGCGACTTGCCCGATTTAGAGGAAACGAAACCATCTCAATGAGTTGCAATTCCCGCTCCTGTGCGCGCAGCAATACCCGCTCTCGTGATTTCCAGGCCGAAAACTGCCTGTTGCTCAATTGTTGGGCTTGTAAAGCGGATGCTCGAAAAATAGTATCCTGCAAGCTTGAAGCATCTGCGGAATTACTCGGATTAAAGGATCGATAATGAAGGGCCTCTCTCTTGCTCGTGTCGCGGGCGTTGCAATCGTTGCTGCGACCGCCGCTCTGCCGGCCTACGCCCAGGCAAAGACGCTCACCGTTTCATGGTGGGGCTACAATGGCGAGAAGATGCAGGCCAATATCATCGAGCCGTTCAAGAAGATCTGTGGTTGCGATGTAGTGTTCGAAACCGGCAACAATGCCGACCGCCTCAACAAGCTGAAACTGCGCGGCGGCAAGGGTGTCGATGTCATCTATCTGACTGACAGCTACTCGCAGGTGGGCATCCAGCAGGGCCTTTTCCAGGAAGTCGATCGCAGCAAGATCCCGAACCTGGCCGATCTCTACGATATCGCCAGGGCGCCGCAGGGCAATTATGGTCCCGCCTACACGATCGGCCGCGTGGGCATCGTCTACGATACGGCCAAGGTTAATCCGCCGATCACCTCGTGGAACGATCTCTGGCGCAACGACCTGAAAGGTGCCGTCTCGCTTCCGGGCATTACGACAACTGCGGGGCCGCTGACGGTGCTTGAAGCCGGCAAGCATGCCGGCGTCGATCCTTACGCTGATGCCGACAAGGCCTTCGAGGCTATCGAAGCGCTGAAGCCGAACGTCGTCAAGAACTACAATACCGGCTCCGAGCTGGTGAACCTGATCTCGACGGGCGAGGTCAAGGTGGCTTTGGCGCAGGACTTCGTTCTGACGTCGATGCGCGCTGCAGTACCGACCATGGGCTGGGCCGACCTCAAGGAAGGCGATATCGCCACCCTCAACACGGTCAACATTCCCAAGGGCTCGGAAAACGTCGAGCTCGCCCACCAGTTCATCAACTTCATCCTCTCCAAGGATGTCCAGCAGGCCGAAGCCGAACAGGGCGTCGATGCACCGGTCTCCACCAAGGTCGAGCTCTCGCCTGAGAAAGCCAAGCTCTGGACCTATGGCGCCGACATGATCGCCAAGCTCAGCCGCATCGACTACCAGAAGCTGAACGAAGCGCAGTCGGACTGGATCGATCGCTGGAACGAGATCTTCGGCATGTAATGAGGGCGTGCCGCAGCGCAGCCAGCCCTGCGGCACTCTTGTGGAATTCTTCCAATGAAGCATCTTGCAAAATGGGGTTTGACGGCGCCGGCAATTATTGCCGTGACACTGTTCCTGCTCGTCCCGGTGATCATCACGATCGCGGCGACATTCGGTGAGCCCAAAGGCCTGTTTTCTCCTTACATCACCTTCTTTACCAGCGGCTTTCGCCGCACGGTGCTCTTCAGGACGATCGAAATCGCGCTGATCACAACGGCAATCTCCTTGATTATCGGCTTCATCGCTGCCTATGTCATCGCGCAGATGCCGGGCCGCGCCAAAAGCGTGATGATCATCGCCGCCGTCTTCCCGCTATTGACCGGCGTCGTCGTGCGCTCCTTCGCCTGGCTGATCATTCTCGGCAAGAACGGCATTCTCAATACCATGCTGCTGTCGATCGGCGTCATCAGCGAGCCGCTTTCCATGCTCTATACCGAGGGTTCGGTGATCGTCGCGATGGTCTATCTCTTCGTGCCGCTGATGATCCTGACGCTCGTCGGCGTGCTTGAAGGCATACCGCAAGATCTCATTCAGGCGGCAACGTCGCTCGGCGCGACGCCGGCCGCGACATTCCGGCAGGTCATCCTGCCGCTTGCCACGCCGGGCCTCATCGTCGGCGCGGTGCTGGTCTTCACCGGCAGTTTCACCTCCTATGCCACCCCACAGTTGCTCGGTGGCGAAAAGCAGATGATGATGGGCACTTTCCTCTATCAGCGCGCGATGGTCACCTTCGACTGGGTCGGCGCTTCCACAATCGCCGCCATCATGGTCGTGGTGACGATCGGGATCGTGGCAATCATGAGCCGTATCGCACGGCGGCTCAATCCGATGGCGGTGTGATCATGACAAGATCGGTCCATCCCGCCCTCATCGCCTTCACGGCCTGCATTTTCCTGTTTCTGCTGGCGCCGCTCGTCATCATCATCGGCGCTGCATTCAGCGACACGACCTACCTCACCTTCCCGCCGCAGGGGCTGACGCTGCGCTGGTTCTCGAACATTTTTCAGATCGAGGCCTTCCGCACGACGGCGATCACCAGCCTGCAGCTTGCCTTCCTCGGAACCGCACTTTCCCTGCTGATCGGCATTCCCGCAGCCTATGCCATCAGCCGCTACAGGGTCGAGCTGCCGCGCTGGCTTTCGACACTCTTCGTGCTGCCGATCCTTGTTCCGGAAATCGTCTTCGGCTTTTCGCTGATGAAGTCGATCACCATCGGGCTCGGGTTGCCGATCTTTCCGAGCCTGCTGATCGGCCATGCGCTACTTGTGCTGCCCTATTCGGTGCGTGTGGTCAGCGCCAGCCTTGCAAGCTTTGATTTTTCGATCGAGGAGGCTGCCATCAGCCTCGGTTGCCCGCCATTGAAGACCTTCCTGACCGTCGTGCTGCCGAATATCCGTGCCGGCGTCATCGCGGCCTTCATTCTTGCGTTTATCACCTCCATCAACGATGTCTCCGTCTCTGTCTTCCTGACCGGGCCTGGCATCTCCACCCTTCCCATCCAGATCCTCGCCCATATGGAGCAGTTCTTCGACCCGACCATCGCCTCGGTCTCCGTACTGCTGATGCTCGTCACCGTCGCCGTCATGGCGGTGGTCGAAGCAACCCTTGGCCTCACCTTCCTGACAAAGTAGCTGCCCGTGACCGTATCGCTCTCCATCAACTCCATCAGCGCTCATTACGGCAAGACAACCGTATTGCAGGATCTCTCGCTCTCTGTCGGCGCCGGTGAGCTGGTGTCGTTGCTCGGCTCGAGTGGCTGTGGCAAGACGACGACGCTCCGGCTTGTCGCCGGCTTCCTGCAGCCGACGAGCGGTAGCATCAAGCTCGGCGATCGAGACCTGACGACACTACCGGCGCATGCCAGGGATATCGGCCTGGTGTTCCAGAATTATGCGCTGTTTCCGCATCTGACCGTCTTGGAGAATGTCGCCTTCGGTCTCAAGCAGCGTCGTATGGCGACCCAGGAACGCCAGCAGAAGGCTGGAGCCATGCTGGAGCGTGTCGGCCTTTCCGGCCTCGGCGATCGCTTGCCCGGCGCGCTTTCGGGTGGCCAGAAGCAGCGTGTTGCCCTTGCGCGCGCGCTCGTCATCGAGCCGCCGTTGCTGATGTTCGATGAGCCGCTTTCCAATCTCGACGCCAAGCTCCGGGTGGACATGCGCGTCGAAATCCGGCAGCTGCAGCGCGCCAACGGCACGACGTCGCTCTACGTAACGCATGATCAGGAAGAAGCCTTCTCGATCTCCGACCGCGTCGCCATCATGAATGCCGGCCGCATCATGCAGCTCGATACGCCCGAAGTGCTTTACCGCAAACCCGCCAACAGTTTTGTCGCCCGCTTCGTCGGTTTCGAGAACCTGCTGCCGTTGCAGGCTATCCAACGGGAAGGTGCCCTGGTAACGGCGGAAGGCACTGGCGGCGCGCGGATCACGCTCTCACAGGATGACTTCGGCCCTATTCCCGACAGTTTTGTTCTCGGCTGCCGTGCCGATGGTCTCTCTGTACAGCGGGAGGGCAACGGCCTGTCTGCCGTGCTCGGAACAAGGACCTATCTCGGACGTGCCTATCAATATCAGTGCACGACGCCAGCTGGCGATATCGTCGCCAACGGCGCGCTGTCGGAGCCGTTAGCCGCAGGCAGTGCTGCGGTGCTTGCTCCCGTGCCGGAGCAATGCTGCATCCTCACGCCGGAGAAATAGTGGCATAAGCTGCCACAGTTTATCTGCTAGAATAGATCTCTCGGTTTGGCTGACAATTATTCGGGGGACGGCAGGTAAATAGAGATGTGCTGACAGAGCAGCCCATTCCCGCAGATGAGCCCAATCGATCGTTGACTATCATCGATCCCGAAGCGCCAAGTGTCCGCTGCCGAGAGAACGGCCGGTATTATTGTCTGATAGAAATGCTGGTGCCTGCCGGAAGTGGCCTGCCGCTGCATAGAGACGGCTTCGAGAAGACCTTCTCCATGTTCTGAGGCGAGCTTGAATTCATCTTCGGCTGAGAGAGGCAGACGGTCCGGGCAGAACTAACCGTCAACGTACCGCATGCCTTCTTTGATCGCTAAGATTTGCGCAATCTCGGGAGGCTGTATTGCGGGAGCATTGCGTTATTCTGGGGAACGTTTCCTTTAGCCGTGCTGGAGGGCAGTGCTTTTGTGAGGATCAGTTTGCTGTC
>NZ_JAELTU010000021.1 GCF_016429015.1 Rhizobium sp. ASV20 | reverse complement strand
GCCGGGAAACCGCCAGGGGCAAAACGAGCCGGCACTCGGCTTTTCATAATTGGGCGCGAGCGCCAGCGTGCCATAGGTTCGCTCTGACCGCACCGCGCCCCAGACGTGGTAATCGGCGGCCCAGACCAGATCGCCGCTGCGGTCGAACATCTCCTTTGGCGTGCCGAGGTGGTCGCAGACCACCGCCAGCATCTCGCCCGAAGCGGTCTGCCTGCCCAGCAGCCGGTGCGTACCCTCTTCGAAGTGCCAGTGGGTTGCCTTATCCCAGGCGACATGGCCGTCCAGCCGAAGTGGCGCTTCGGCGACCATATGGTCTCCATCCCACAAATAGGCGGTTCCGACCACGGGTGGGGCGTTACCAATGCCGCTCCCGGCTTGCTCGTCCTGACTTCTGGAAGGGCGGGCGTCGGTGGGAATGCCGTTAGTGCCGACCAGTGACGGAAACAGCCTTGCCGCCCGCTCCTTTTCCTCGCCGGAAAGCCGCCTCACCTTGGAGACACGCCGGCCGAAGGGATCGTAGCGGAACAGCCATTCCTCGCCATCGAGCGTCATGACGCCGATCAGACGATCATGCGCATCCCAGCGATAGCGCCAGCGTTCGGGTCGAAAACCGTCGCGCTCGACACGCCGTTCGACCAGCCGGCCGCATTCGTCATGCGTCAACTGAATGCGCTCACCCTTCGGTCCGCGGGCGATCTGCACAACACCGCCGGCTGTCGTACTCCAGACCTGCGGCACTCCTGCCGGCATGACAGAGCCGAAGGCTTCGTCAAAAGCCTTGCCATAAGGTGTCGGCGCGTCGGCGACAGAGGCGATCGAAGAGGATGCCCCGACCAGATTGCGGGCTTCGTCATAGCGAAATCGTTCAGAACCGAAACCCGCTTCCGAGTCGGTCAACTGGCCATTGTCGTCATGGGTTAGCCGTCGCGGTCCCCAGAGATTGTCGTCGATGGTGACAGGCGCAAAGGCGCGGTCGTATTCATAGGTCCGGCGAACTTGGCCTGGGCGGATATGGCTGGCACGCATGGCCGAGCGTTCCGATAGTGCATCGGGCACATTCCAGCCGAGGCGTGAAACATCCAGGCTGCTCTGGCTCTGCGGTCCGGCAACCTGCGCCACCAACTGGCTGGCGGGATCAAAACGCTGTTGAAGATGAAAGCCGCCTATGCGGCGTCCGGTCTCGCGTCCGAGACTGTCATGGCGGAAGGAGAATTCCGCCTCACTCGAGATCAGCTTCTCGACGAGACCCAAAGGGTCGCGAGCATATTCGGTGAGCGTCTGACCGGGACCGACGATCTCGCGCAGGATACGACTGCCCATGGCGTCAAGCTTGGAGCGTATATGCCTGCCGTTCTGCGTCTCGCTGATGATGCGGCCGTTGCGGTCGCGCCGAAATTCGATCAGCGCCGACTTGTTCTCGGCCCGTATCAGCAGGGCGCGACCATCGTACCAGAAGCGCGTAACGTCTTCGGCGTTGCCTTTGGCATCGAAGCTTTCGATGCGCTTCAGCAGGCCCGATTTATCATAGGCATAGCGAAGGCTCGCACCGTCCGGTTTGAGCATCTCAGTGACCTGGCCTGCCGCATCGCGCGTATATCGGCGCACGCGGCCATCAAAATCTTCCTCCAGCACGACCCGTCCGGCGGCATCCCGCTCGAATGCATAGACGCGACCAGCGGCATTGGTAACGGCGATCACGCGACCTTCGATATCGGTCGAAAGCTTGAGAACTCCACCCTTTGGATCCGTAAGCGCTTCCAGCACACCGAAAGCGCCGTAACGGTAAGTCCAGGTTCTTCCCTCGCCATCGCAGACAGTGGCAAGTTGGCCCGAGCCGTCAAACGAGCGCGAAGAACGCACGCCATCCGGCCGAATGACGGCGCTTGCCGTATCGAAGCCGCCGGCGGCCGACTGATAGGCCTGCCGCGTAACGTCACCATTCGGCGCAATCGTGGCGATCACGCGGTTGAAGGCATCATATTCGAGACGGGTCATATTGCCCTTCGCGTCAGTCACGCTTTCAAGTCGGTTATAGCGATCCCACCTTCGTCGCTCGGCCGCACCGTTCGGAAACCGTGTCTCGACAATATGACCTCGCTCATCGCGCGTTAGATGGGTCGTGTTGCCTTCGGCATCCTTCTCGGCAACGACATTGCCCTTTTCATCATGCTCGTATGTCTTGCGGTTGCCGGCGCCATCGATGACGATCATCAACTCGCCATTGTCGCCCCAGCCGTAAATTGTAGATCGTCCCTCGGCGTCGGTGATTTCCTTCACATTGCCGTGGATGTCATATCGGACACGCTCCGAATTGCCATTTTGGTCGGTGGTCGATGTGCGAAAGCCATATCGGTCGTAGACGTGTGCAATCGTTCCGCCAAGCGCATCGGTCTCGGCCGTGACATTCTCGTTTTCGTCATATTCGAATATCTGCGCGGACTGCTGGTCTCCGCCGGGCAGGTACCGTGTTGCACCCTCTCGATATTCGAATCGGTCTCCGTTCCAAATGCCATTTGTGTGCGTTTGGATCACGCGTCCAGTCTGGTCGTAGGTGAAGCGGGTCTCCGATTGGCGCGCGAGATTGTGCCAGGAGGAGATGAGGTCCGCATCGGCCTGCCAGTTGTAGCGCAGCGACATGCCGAATGCGCATGTCGCCTCGATCATCCTGTCTCTGGCGTCGTAGCTGTATCGCGCAAGCTCCAGTTTAGAGCCATCGATGCCAAGCAAGGTAATAAGGGTGCGCCGGCCATGCGCATCGTTCTCGAAAATCAAGGAAAGCCCGTCGGGGCCATCGATACGTTGAAGCCGGCCCTCCTCCGAGCGAGCGAACGAGAGGGTGTTACCGTTCAGGTCCGCGATCTGCTCAAGTCGATAGATACCGTCATCATATTGCTTGAACTGTTTGACGATCCCGCGGTCCTTCAGCACCAACTGCTTGAGCCATGGCGCCTTGAGTTCAAGATGCGGATAGGCGGCGTTGATGGACGGCAGGAAGTTGAATGGCCGATTGAAGGAGACCACTTTCCCGTTGGCATCATGGAACAGGAGCCTGCCGCGCTCGGGGTTGGAGAAAACCTCGTCAAACATGGAAATCTGGCAAGGTCCGAGGGGGTTGGCGTAGTTCTGGGGCAGCGCAAGCTTCAGGCCCATATAGCGAGCGCCATCAAAGGCTAGTGTTCCGGGGATCATAAAATCGTGCCAGATCTCGAGGTACTCGCCGTTGGCAACAGATACGGGCTCCCCGACGGTCGTGGACGTCGTCGATGTCGTGGTAGCACCTTCGTCAGCCGCTGTGGCCACCGGCCCTGCGCCCTTCAACGCGCCCCTTGCCAATCCAACGAGTTTTCCCGCACCATAGCCGGCCGCCATGTCACCGACCGGCTCTCCCCAATTTCCATCCGATGCTTGCTGCGCCATATGCGGAAGCGCAAAGAGAATGGCTTTGGCGGCGTTCTTGCCACGATTGGCTATGTTGTCGCCGGCCTCCTTGGCCATACGTTGGCCTTCGGCCTGTAGCTCCGGATCAGAGGACTGCATCAGGTCGCCTGCGGCCGCACCCTTGCCAAGATCAACGACCGTATTACCCGCACCCTGAACCAGGCTCCAAGCGCCTTGCAGTAGGCGAAGAGGCGCTTTGGCGATACCGATCAAATTGTCCCTGGTTGTATAAACGGGATAGCCGTTCTCATATTTTTCGATATCTTTGTCGATCATGGCAAGGTGTTCTTGCCGTGACATGGGTTCGACCGGAGACGTTATCGCCTCCGGGCCGGCCAGGGCCTTTGCAGTCTCCTCCATCCTTTTACTGTATTGTTCGTCGGTTTCGTTTTCGAGATGTCGCTTTATGTCTCTTAACCGGCCGAGGATCTCTTTTCGCTTTTCACGATGCGCGTCATCTTCCGCAGCTGTCGCACCAGCGACGAGCACCGCTTTACCGTTGGCCGGCACGACGCTCTTGTTGGTGTGCGGGATCTGCCTCTCGTTCGTACTGACGCCATTTTTGTCGACGTAGTCGCCGGTCCGCGGATTGTAACTTGTCTCACCACCGTCAGCCACGAAAAGCCCCTGAGTTCAATGCGTTACATTTCAGTTGCGACGCAACGATTTGAGTTCATGATGCTCAGTATAGGACCAGCCGAAAGGATTTTACGGCCTGCGCGAACTACGCTCGACCGAGCTCACCTTCACGGCGCAGGAAGTCCGGCCCCCAAGAATAATTGGCGGGATCCAGGAAGGATCGAAACTCCACCCCGACAGGCTCCCTGTCATCGGGAAACAGGAGCGTAAAATTATCTTTCTGATCTTGTGGCAAGGAATTCCATTCCGAACTGGCTTTTTCGACACCCTTTTCCAGAAAGCGATGATAGGCATGCGTCATGAATATGATCATGTCGCGGTCGCCGAATGTCAGGACATACCGGTCGGCAAACAATTCCGCTGCACGCAAATTCGGATCCGGAATCATGCCGGAGATCGGGTCGGAGGAGCTGATGTCGAGATCATAAGAGGTCATTTTGCCGTCGATCACGACCACCCAGCGGCAATTGTCGAGAAGTAGCTCGGCTCTGCCCCGCGAGCCGGACAAGTCCACCACCAGCATGCTGCCAAAGGTGTTCTTGATTTCCGCCGGAGCAGGCAGTCCAATTTCTTTATCCAGATCAAGCATCAGTTCTTTCCAAACATATCAATGCCGATTTCCATGATCTCGTGATAGCCAAGGTTCTGACCAGAGATCTCGTCATGAAGCATGCGAGCTTGCCTCTTGTTCAGGCTCAGGGCCTTGACCACATCCCTGAACTGGCTGTTCTGGGCTTGATTGTTACCCGGCGTGCCGCCATTGCCCGCGAGCAAGATTGGAATATCGCCCTCAGATTTCTCTGGCTCAACAGGCCCCGGATCTGGTCTGTTGACCCATGCGGAATCCCGATGACTACATGTCGCCCAGCCTTCGGAAAAGACAAACGTAGACGCTACATCGACGTGAGCTGGCCCAAGATAGCCCGGAACGGTGACACCTTTCTTGACGCCCGGCTCGTGACCTGTTGATGTCGCACAACGGGAGTTGAGCTGGAAGTCGAACTTGCCATTGTTGCGGACAGACGTCGAATAGCGGATCGCGGTATCTAGAAAAGCCACAGACGAATAGGCGACAGCAACGACGCTTGAACCGACCGGTGTCCAACAGACGTCGGGGGATGTGGAAACGATGACATTGGACGCACATTTCCGCGCTGAAACGTTCGCGAGGCTCACGCGGCATCCTCCTCTGCAAGGCGTGTTGCACTGGTGCCGACTGGCGACATTTGCTGCTGAATGATTGCCCGGTCAAAGACGTCAGGTGGGAAGTTGACGCGCCAAGAGAGGAAGACGCGCCAATCGTGCTGATGCCGCCCGACAATATCCAGGAAGACGGTATCGAGAGCCATTGAAGCGCGTATCGGCTCGCTATGCTCACCGGTGAACTCGACAAATGGCTGCTCCCGCGGCAGACGGAAGCGCACCGGCTCCGCTCTTTCTGCAAGGCCTGTCAGCACAATCTCTTCTCCGCCGGCCAGATAGGGGCTGATGATCAGATCCGGATGTGCAGAGTTATGATAGGCAAACGAATAATCAGTTGGCCATGCTGGCCAGATGGTGTCGATCCAGTTTTGATCATAGGTCCCGCCCAGAGGGCGGCGTGGGAGCCAGGCGGGCGGAATGGGACCCAGACCTTGAGCCACGTAAACGGCATAGGGATCGGCGATTAGGTCGTCGACGCTTTCGATCTGAGGCGCGGGAACCGGGACTGTGTGATCGGTCCAGTCCCGATCGATCTTGCCTCGGCCAAGCGGATTGTAGTGGCTGGTGTCGAAGCGCGGATTGCCTTCGTCATCCCGTCCCAACGCAACCTCGCCGCCATAGGCATACTCATAATGCAGCGGCAACGACGACACCGGTTCGGGCTCCGAAAGCTCCCAATGACGGAAGTGCTTTCGATATTGCGGCCAATTCTTCGCTTCCTCCGCATTTAAGGCGCGCTTCCAGACCGGACGCCACTCGCGCGGGCCGGTGACACGAAGTTTTTTGACAAAGACGGTTGCATCCGTGCTGTTGATTTCGATTCCGCATTCCCATGTCGGCTGCGGCCTTCCGTCCGGCGTGCGAGCCACGGCATTGATAATCAGATCGGTTGCAGGCTTATGCGGCACGAGATCGGAGGGATGCCACAACGAACTCAGGTTGACGGCGCCGTGGCATTTGTCCGTAAACACCATCGGCGCCTGTTCCTCGGCCGTCACCAATCGGCCCGAAGGATCGAACTCGTAGGTTGCCTTGACGACAACGACGCCAAATTCACGATCCTGGCTATCGCGGCTGTAATAGCGAAAATTCGGATAGGGCGTGAGGTTGTGCAGTTCCGGCATGGCTCGATCTCAATTATGGTCGATCATCGCGGAGGTGACCTGCACGTGGCTCTCACCTTCGATATAGACCTTCACGCCCTTAAGCAGGATCGTCCCATCATCCTTCATGATAAGGATGGATTTTGGCGGCTGTTCGTTGCCGTCTTTGTCAACACCGCCACCCACGCCGATGAACAACTCCTTGCCGATCATGACGTTCTTGGTGTTGCCGACCGATTGATTGTAGACCTCGCCGACCGTGACGACCTTGGCAACGCCGACCTGTTCCGTTTGCGCAATACCAACACTCGTGTTCTGCATCCGGCTGACGAGCGTATTGAAGACGCCTTGGCCAATCATCGACCCGACCTGTGATCCAAGGTCAACCCCTGCCGCATTCATCGACGCTCCACCTTCGCTGCGCAGATCACCAACCTTGGCGTCGTTGATGCCGCTGCGCACGCTGTCCATGGATGGAGCCATCGCTCCGAGCGCAGAGGCGGCCATCAAGGCGGCATGACCGCTCGCATCGGAGACTGCAGACATGCTGGAATTCTCACCGGCGCCTGCGGATTGCCCCCCAACGGAAGCCAGGGCCGCATCCGCCGTCTTGTCACCGCCTGACGAACTGTTGGACATTGCCGCAGATACGATGCCCATCGCCTGACCCAGCATTCCTGCGCTCTTGGCGGCAAGATTTGCCAGCAAACCACCCGCGATAGCATTGGCGATACCGCCGATGCCGCCGACCACCATGTTCAATCCGCCACCCACCTGATGGCTCATATTGGCGCCGACTTCCAACGACTGGTTTGCTCCGACGGAATGAAGGGCGTTGGAATCGACACGGCTGGTCTGATTGTTCCTGACCTTGATCGTCTGGTCTTTCTGAGCATGAAAGAACTGATTTTCCCGCCCGGTCGCATCCTCGGTCGAATATTCGTTGAAGCCCGTCCCGTCGCCCTTGTAGGTGTTGCTTCGAATGACGGACTTTGTCTTGTGTGCCGGCAAGCTATATGGCACGCCATTGGCGGGGTTCGGCACCATGCCGGTCACCAGCGGGCGATCCGGATCGCCGTCGATGAAGGCGACCATGACTTCCATGCCGATACGCGGGATGATCTGGCCACCCCATGTACCGCCGGCCCAGTTCTGGGCTACGCGCACCCAGCAGGTATCCGAACCATCCTTCTTGGCGCGGCGATCCCAGGGATACCAGAGTTTGATACGGCCGTAGCGGTCCGGATGGATTTCCTCTCCAGCAGGACCGGCAACGATCGCAACCTGCGTGCCACGAATGCGCGGCCGCTCGGTGTTGCGATGCGGCGTCATCGATACGCGCGACGGCAAAGCCTCGAATTCGTTGGTATATTCCGGCTGATCCATATTGGTTTCGTAGGATGGATCAACGGCGGAGTGGGTCGCCCGTATGATGACATGCTCCTCATAGACATGGTCGGGATGGGCCACTTCGTAAGGCGTGAAACGACGACCGGCCTCGAGGATGCGCGATGATGACTGGCCAACGACACGATTATGGTCGGCTTCACTTGCCTGCATGCGCAGCTTCTGCGCTCTCTCGGCTTCGGCCACGGATGAAATACGCGCCGGATATTCGTAGAGCTCGCGCTTCATCGCACCCGGCATCTGCACCAGCGAGGGCGTCGTCGTGCCTGGCACCATCTGCGGTGTCTCGAAGTTCCAGTCGGCACCGGCGCGCTGCCCGGGAACATAGGCATAGTGCTTCATCCACTCACTGATGTGATTTCGGTCCGTCGAGCCCTGAGCAAGACGCACCCTGCCCTCGCCCTGGGCGGAGGGAGAGGGGCCTGCCCAGGAGTTTGCACCATCTGCAACATGCAGCCGGTGGCTGCCCTGGTCATGGGAAAACCAATAAAAGAGTCCGTCCTCCTCGAAACGACGGGTGAGGTAGTCCAGATCCGTTTCGTTCCATTGCACCGAATAGTGCTGCGGCGGTGGCGGCGTCACGACACCCGAAACATCCGGAGCCGGAATCCCGTGTTCGGAAAAGAGCATCTCGACGATGTCGATGCTGGTCTTGTCCATCCATATGCGGCAATCCGAACGTTGCGACAGAAGCCACATCTGCGGCTTCAGCACCATCGAATAGGAACGCAGGCCACGCGTGATTGGCGGCCCCTCCTGAAGGGAGGTGACGAGACCGTTGAACGGCCGTCGAACGCCATCGCTCCCGTCCTCCGCCTGTTGAACCTCCAGTGAGACATCGACGAGCCGGCCGATTAACTCCTCCGGCCTGATGACCTCGCGCTTGGCACGCACGGAAAGCCGGATGTCGAACAGCGACGAGACACCTTCGGTGATCGTTACCCGCTCTGGCAGGAGCTGATCCGCGCCAAGCGGTGAGGCGACCCGAAGATTTCGCGTCGCCTGGATGAAATCATTGACCGAAGGTTGGTCGTTCATCGGCGTCTTATCCTACCAGTGAGCTTGTGGAACCTGACTTGCCGGTACTGCCTACCGCCTGCCTGCGACCACCAACGAGATAGGCGATCTGGTACAACGTACCGTTCGGCACGGTTTCCCGAATGCTGGGACCATAGAGCACTTCAGGCGTCAGGATCTTGCCGATGTCGGCGCGCGATGCGACCGTTCCCAGGAAATAGGCACCTCGAACCATATAGGTCCGCGCCTCGCCATCCGTCACCGTATAGTTGAACTGAGCCACGAAGGCCGAATGATGGTTGATGTCCATCTCCCGGATGATGTGGGACTCATTGTCTCGTAGCCACACCGTTAGCCAGTGCGTCAACGACATCTCGTTCGCTTTTTCCATAACCGATCGGAGACCAGATGCGAAAGCACCCGCAGCTTGGTTGCGGGCGGCATATTCGCGCGGGCCGCTTGGCCACGAGAAGTAATCATAGGAAGGACCGCGCCCTGCGCGCCTAATCGGCGGAAGGTCGGTCTGCTTCACCGGCTCCATTTTCAACACCGGCGATGAAACAGAAAAATCTACCATGGCGACCTCGATGAAAAACGTTGTCAGAAACGTGAAAACCACCGCCTTAGCGGCGATCCGGCATCAAACTCTGCTCCGACGCGCGTGATCGTGGCGCGCCGGAGCCGAGTTATCCTCAGGCGGCCTTGGTCGTTGCCAGGTCGTACGATGCGATCATCGGCGACTGCGGAGCCTGCGAGTCGTCGTAAGGCGTGTACTTCACTTCCATCTTGGTGAAGTTGAGCTTGATCGTCTCGACCGGACGATCGCCATTGGAGTCGACTGAATAGCTGGCGATCAGCGTGTTGGTGAGCGTGTATTCAATATAAGTGTCGCCCGGATTGCCGGTCGTGACCAGGTGAATGACTGCCTGCTTGCCAGTGCGGCCCGAGCACGCTTCCTGGAACAGCTTGGTCGACGAGGAATCGCTGACCTTGGTTAATATGACTTCCGAAACAGTGGGCTCGGAAGCTTCGCGGTTCGCTGCGGAACCGGCAGAGGTCTTCATGTTGCGCGAAACGTTCCAGTGGATGACTTCAATGTCCATCCACTTCTTGTGCTGTTCATGGGTGGCATCGCCCTGAATTCCGTCGATCTGCAGATAAATCGGCATGCTCGCAACTCTCCTGTTGGGATTGACGCCTTGTCGCTGCAAGGCGGGTTTACCTTTCCGTCTAATGCCGCATCCGGGCGCTGTGTTCGTCCGGGGCTGCTTCATTCGCCGTGCCATCCTGTTCGAGGCCGGAGAATTCATTGTCGTCGACCGACTTTTCCACGATGAGGAAGCGACGATCGTCAAAATCAATGGTGATGCCGGCAATCTTGCGTTTCGCCGCAACGGCGTCGAGAAAGAAGGTCGACAGTTCGGGCAACAGATCGCGCGCGATCATGGTCTCGATGGCGCGCGCGCCCATTTCGCTCGCCGTGGCGCGACTAACCAACGCATCGCGCGCCTCCTGCGACAATGAAACCTCTGTCGCGTAGGAACTTGCGACGCGATCACGAATACGGCCGATCTGAATATCGACAATACCGCTCAGCGTCTCGCCGTCGAGCGGCATGAATGGAAGAACAATAGTCCGACCAACGAAGGCCGGCTTGAACTGTTTTTGCAACTCGGGAAGCAGCAGGGTTTCCAGTGCTTCGCCTTCCGGCATCGTCTCAGGATCTGCAGCAAGAGCCGCCAGCAGTTCGGAACCGGTATTGGCCGTCATGACGATCGTCGTGTTCTTGAAGTCGATATCGCGCCCCTCGCCGTCGCGCAGCGTTCCCTTGTCGAAGACCTGATAGAACACCTCCTGTACGCCCGGATGCGCTTTATCGATCTCGTCAAGCAGCAAAACGCCATAGGGTCGGCGACGGACCGCCTCGGTTAGCACGCCACCCTCGCCGTAACCGACATAGCCGGGCGGCGATCCGAGCAGCAGCGAGACCTTATGCTCCTCCTTGAACTCGGACATGTTGATTGTCGTCAGGTACTGGCTGCCACCATAAAGAAGATCGGCTAGAGACAGCGCGGTCTCGGTCTTGCCGGTCCCCGACATGCCGACGAACAGAAAGACGGCGGGCGGACGGCGCGGATCAGACAGGCCAGCTCGTGCCGACCGCATCGCGGCCGCGATGCGCGCAATCGCCGCATCCTGCCCAAGCACCCGTTCCTTGAGCCTCGCATCGAGCAGCTTGACGGTATCGACCTGATCCGTCAGCAGCTTGCCGACCGGAATGCCGGTCCAGCGCGCAACGATCCCGGCGATCACGTCCTTGTCCACCACGCGAGGGACCAGAGGCGTTTCGCCGGCAACATCGGCAAGACAACGTTCGGCTTGCATCAAGGCAGCACGGGCGGCATCGAGGGACGACCCGGTCGGTGGAAAGCGTGCGACATTGCCCGTAGGCGAATGCATCCCCTCTTGCGCTTGCACGACATCCGGCGCTGATAGCGCAGCTTCAAGGCGATCCGCCTCGGTGGACAACCGGATTTCTGTGTCGAGCTTGCCCTGCAGCCGGTCGATCTCAGTCGCCACTTCGCACGTTTCATTCCCGATGATTGCAAGGCGTGCGACAATATCGGGCGTCGGCGGCTCGAGCGCGAGCGCCGCAGCCTCGACCTCCAGCATCGTCTTCTCGCTACGCAAACCCTTCAACGCCTCGGGCACGGTCTGGCGGGCAAGGGAGACAGCGGCGGCGGCGGTATCGATGAGGCTGATTGCCTTGTCGGGCAAATGTCGCGCCGGGATATAGCGCGCAGAGAGTCGAACGGCAGCCACCAGTGCTTCGTCGCGAATGCGTACCTTGTGATGCGCCTTGAAGCTTTCGGCAACACCGCGCAACATGCGAATTGCCGTCTCCTCGTCGGGTTCAAGCACCTGCACAGCCTGGAAGCGCCGCGTCAGCGCGGCATCCTTTTCGATGTAGCGCTTGTACTCGCTCCATGTCGTCGCTGCGATCGTCCTCAACTCGCCGCGCGCCAGCGCCGGCTTTAAAATGTTGGCGGCATCGCCATGTCCGGTTTGCCCGCCTGCGCCGATCAGGCCATGCGCCTCATCGATGAAGAGGATGATTGGCTCGACCGACGCTCGCACGGCCGCCACAACCCCATGCAAGCGACGCTCGAATTCACCTTTCACGCCCGCACCGGCCTGCAGCAGACTGAGGTCGAGAAGAAGAATCCGCACCGGTTTCAGCACATCCGGCACGCTGCCCTCAGCAATCTCAAGCGCAAGGGCTTCGGCGACGGCCGTCTTGCCAACACCAGCTTCGCCGACAAGAATGGGATTGTTCTGCCGGCGGCGCATCAAAATATCGATGACCTGGCGCAGTTCCCGGTCACGTCCAATGACCGGATCTATCCGACCAGCGCGCGCATCCGCTGTCATGTCGCGGGTATAGAGGCGCAAGAACTCATTTTCGCCAGCCGGAAGGACGGCGTCGGAGCTCTGAGGCAATGAAGCAGCATCGCTTGGGCCGGCAAGAGTTGTGTTCAACCGCGCCTCAAGAGCATTGCGATCAAGATTTCGGAGCGAAGGCGCGATACCTCGCGCCATGATCCGCAGACCCTGGTCGTCGGTCAGCGCCGTCAGAATGTCGACAAGCGAGATGCTATTGCGACCACATTGAAGCGTGGCAACAAGCCATGCCTCGCGCATCAGACCCAGTAGGCTTTGGGAGAGCACCAACCCATTGCCATCACCTCTCGGCAATTCGCCAACGGCGTTTTCAAGCTCGGCGCGAAGCATCTGAGGTGACACGCTAAGTTCTTCAAAAACGGAGCAAACTTCCGGCGCAGCCAACAGCGATACTATCCAATGTGCGACATCCACACTGGTATGCCGGTCACGTGCAGCGAGCGATGCCGCAGCTTCAAGACCGACCCGCAATTCGGGCTCAAGCGTTCTGATCAGACGGTTGAGATCGATATTTGACACGCAGAAGTTTCCTCCTTTGAGTTCGCCCGGCTGCATCCTCACAACGCGGCAACAACTAGGGCGGTCAATTCAAGGCGTCCAGACCGAAACATAATTTTTTTCTGATCGGCCAAAACTGGAATCGTCATAAATTCGTTACAGAATAGACACGGTTGACAACTGAATATATCGACCTAACTATTCCCGCTCTGCCCAATGTAGTTCATGATGCGGAGTTAATACCCTGCTAAGCGTTCGCGACATAGAAACTCCATTTGAGATAGAGGCTCCCTGCGGAGAAAATATCCGCAACAATACTTCTATGGTTGAAATATACTATAGAATAAAGGATGCGAGAAACCAGGCTCGTGCTGCAGAACGAGGTATATCGCCGGGTGAGAATATTAGTCTTTCGCCACTTTGGTCAGATGTTAGCAATCTAGGATTGCATATTATTTCTTCAAATAGTAAGGACCTCGAAGTATTAGCGTGGTTGGCAGAGGCGGAATTACGTCTTCGTGGCTTTGAAGGGTTGCGGGATGTCTACCAGGCAATAGCGTCGCTTTTAGACAAGCACTGGGAGAAATTTCACTCCGTCGGAACGGATGATATCGAGGAGCGCCTCGCGCCGCTTTCAGGTCTCAACGGGATCGGCGGCGAAGGCACGATCATTCAGGCAATCAGGCTTTCGCCGCTTGTTCCTACGAAAAAATTCGGCCAGCTCTCGCTTTGGGATTTCCAACTTTCGCAACGCCCTAACGAGACAAAGCGCCGTGAGGAGCTAAACCAGGCAGCGCTGGAAGCGGGGACTGCCGCAATGACCGCACATCTCGCGACGGTCACTGGTTGCATTACGGCTTTCGATCGGCTCGTAACCATTCTGAATGAGCGCTGCGGGCAGATGGCGCCGCCGAGCTCCAATACCCACAATGTCTTGCAGGAGGCAGCACTCGCGCTTCGCGCCGTGGCCGGCCTCGAACATGCGACGGGCGAAGCTGCTACACAGGCTCTCCAGGACGCCTCCGCGATCGAACAGCCTCAAAATGGCCATCCAAAATCAGTCAGCACCGATGCAATTGGCTCTCGCGAAGAGGCCTTCGAATTGCTTCTTGCTGTCGCGCGCTATTTTCGGCGCACCGAACCACATTCCCCAATCTCGATGTCGATCGAGACGATGGTCCGGCGCGGTCGAATGGATTTCTCGGAACTTTTGGCTGAGCTGCTGCCTGAACAGCAGGCCCGCAACGCAGTCCTGACAGCAGCAGGAATTCAACCGAAATCGAACAAAGGTGGCTGAAAAACACAACCACCACCGGGAAGTTTTGCAACTCACCCTTTCCGAAATCGAGTTGCGCCACATGTGAAAAGCGAATTTGCCGCTGGCATCGAAGGAGACGTTTTATGGCGAGTGTTCATGAAAAACTGGAGCGAGTGCGCAAGCCGAGAGTGCACATCAAGTACGAAGTCGAGACCGAAGGCGCGATGGTTGTCAAGGAATTGCCCTTTGTCGTCGGCGTGCTTGGCGATTTCTCCGGCAATCCGAGCCAACCGCTGAAGCCGTTCGGCGAACGCAAGTTCGTCCAGATCGACCGCGACAATTTCGACGACGTCATGCGTCGTATGACACCAGGATTGACCGTGTCGGTCGAGAATACACTGGAAGGCGACGGCTCGCAGCTTCCGGTCTCGCTGAAATTTGAGAGCATGCAGGATTTCGAGCCTGGCTCGGTCGTCAATCAGGTGCCGGCACTCAAGGCGCTGCTCGATGCCCGCAACCAGCTGCGCGACCTCATGAGCAAGGCCGATCGTTCCGAAGAGCTTGAGC
Source organism: Rhizobium sp. ASV20 (assembly GCF_016429015.1). GTDB lineage: Bacteria > Pseudomonadota > Alphaproteobacteria > Rhizobiales > Rhizobiaceae > Rhizobium. The sequence continues at coordinate 53,927 of NZ_JAELTU010000021.1, read as the reverse complement.
GACTGCTCGAGGATGTCCTGCAGAACAAGGCCGACCTCTCCAAGCTCGTGTCCGAACTCGGTCTTACCGAAAAACCCGTCGCAAGCTGATCGTCATCGGCGGCCAGCAAAGGCGGTCGCCCAGTCCCGTTTCAAGCCGTCGATAGAGGCAGGCTGCAAGCTTCGCCTCTGTCGCCCGCATCTTCCGCAAGGATCGAAAAATGAGCGCTGAAAGCCAATTGAAGACGACAGAGGCGGGGTTCGCGCCTGAGGAAAATCTGCTGTCGCAGATCGTCGCCGCAACCCGCCAGACCGCACCGGACCGGGCACAGGACCTGTTGAAAACCCTGACAGACCAGGCTCTCAAAGGCACCGTCACCTATGATCGCAATCTGACTGTCACTCTCAACAAGGCAATCGCCGAACTCGACAGCAAGATTTCGCGCCAGCTCGCCGCGATCATGCAGTCGCCGGAATTTGCCAAGTTAGAAGGTAGCTGGCGCGGCCTGCAATATTTGGTCAAGAACAGCGAGACGAGCGTCAACCTGAAGATCCGCGTGCTGAACGCATCCAAGCGCGACGTTTCCAAGGACTTGGCAAAGGCCGTTGAATTCGACCAATCACGGCTCTTCAAATCGATCTATGAAGACGAGTTTGGCACGCCGGGCGGCGAGCCAATGGGCGCCATCATCGGCGACTATGAATTCGATAACTCCTTCGACGATGTGCAGACTTTACAGGGCATCTCCTCGATTGCAGCTGCAGCCTTTGCACCGTTCATTTCAGCCGCGAGCCCGCGTATGTTCGGCTTCGACGATTATCGAGAGCTTGCCCGTCCGCGCGATCTTGAAAAGATCTTCGAAACGGTCGAATACGCCAAGTGGCGCAGCCTGCGCGACAGCGAAGACTCACGCTTCGTCACGCTTGCGCTTCCGCGCGTCCTCGCCCGCATGCCCTACGGCCCGAAAACCAACCCTATCGACGAGTTTGCCTTCGACGAAACGGAGCATTCCAAGACCGGAGAGCTCGGTCACGACTCCTATTGCTGGATGAACGCATCCTACGTGATGGGAACAAGGCTGACGGATGCCTTTGCGCAAAGTGGCTGGTGCACGGCCATTCGCGGCGCTGAAAATGGCGGCAAGGTCGAGAACCTGCCAATGCACATCTTCTCGAGCGACGATGGCGATCTCGACCTCAAGTGCCCGACCGAAGTTGGCATCACCGACCGTCGCGACGCCGAACTCGGCAAGCTCGGCTTCTTGCCGCTCTGCCACTACAAGAACACCGACTATGCCGTATTCTTTGGCGCTCAGACGACCCATAAGCCGAAGGTCTACGACAAGCCGGAAGCAACGGCGAACGCGGCGGTTTCCGCCCGCCTGCCCTATATGATGGCCACCTCACGTTTCGCGCATTATCTGAAGGTCATGGGGCGCGACAAGATCGGCTCCTTCATGGAAGCGCAGGATTGCGAAAACTGGTTGAACCGCTGGATCGCCAACTATGTGAACGCCAATGATGATGCTGGCGAAGAATCTCGGGCCAAGTATCCATTGCGCGACGCCAAGGTGACCGTCCAGGAAGTACCAGGCAAACCGGGCTCCTACAATGCCGTTGCCTGGATGCGGCCGTGGCTGCAGATGGAAGAGTTGACCACGTCGCTCAGAATGGTCGCCCGCATCCCGAGCAAGAACTAGGAGGGGTGGCGCGGCGGACATCCCGCCGCGCGCCTTCGATCATCCCCATGACCGCGACAATGATGGAACCGAGAGCTGCCTGGCCGCGTCAGGTGCATCGCGCGATCGCCATGATAGACGATGCGCTGAACAAGCAGGTCAACGTGATTTTGCACCATCCCGACTTCCAGGCGATGGAAGCGCGCTGGCGTGGCCTTGCCATGCTGATGCGCCACACCGGCCGATCGGAAGAGGTGAAGGTCAAGATCCTCAGCGTCAGCTGGCCGCAATTGACGCGCAGTCTCGAGCGGACGACGGAATTCGATCAGAGCCATCTCTTTGAGCTGGTCTATAGCCGCGAGTTCGGCATGCCCGGCGGCGAGCCTTTCGGTCTTCTGATCGGGGACTACCAGCTGTCACCGCAGGATCCGGCCGGCGGCGACACCGTCGGGGCACTGGCACAGATCGGCATGGCGTCGGCGGCCGCCTTCTGTCCCTTCGTGGCAGCTGCCGCACCCCAGGCAATCGGATTGCAGGATTTCGCCGAGCTTTCCCGCGTGCAGGATTTCTCGTCGCTCGCCTATGATCCAAACCGCATTCGCTGGAACGGCCTGCGATCCCGCGAGGATTCGCGATTTCTGGGACTGGTTGCTCCTCGGATATTGATGCGTTCGCCCTATGAGGCATTCTCCCGGGACCGGGACGATCTGTTCCCATTTCGAGAGAGCATCGCCGCGGACGGAAGCACCTTGCTCTGGGGCAACGGCGCGTTTGCTTTCGCCATGGTTGTCATTCGAAACTTCATCGAGACCGGTTGGTTCGCGGATATCCGGGGCGTGACGCAGGATGCAATCGACGGCGGCCTGCTCAGTGCCGAGGAGCTTGCGCCTTATGATCTCTCCATCGAGAGCAACGGACTGTCGGAGCAGGCACCTGTCGAAATACGGCTGACCAGCGGCCAGGAGCAGCAGCTTTGCGAACTCGGCATCGTGCCGATCGCAACGACCTACCTCTCCTCCTCCGCGATCTTCAACTCCAATCAGTCGCTGCATGCTCCCCCCCACTATTCGAGCGAACACGCGCGCCAAAATGCCCGTATCGCCGCAATGCTGCAATATGTGCTGTGCGCCTCGCGCTTCTCGCATTATCTCAAGGTCATCATGCGCGACGAGATCGGCAAGCTTGCTGACACGATCTCCATCGAACGCAAGCTGAATGGTTGGCTGTCGGGCTATACGCTCGGCAATGACGACGCCGACCTCTCGCTCAGAACGCGCTATCCGCTACGCTCGGCCGGCATCAGCGTCGATGAAATCCCCGGCAGGCCCGGCATCTTCGCCTGCACTGTAAGGCTGCAGCCGCACTTCCAGCTCGATGACGTATCGACAAGTTTTCATCTCATCGCCGAGACGGCGAATGCGACCTATGCATTCTCCGGCTCCCCCACAACGCCACAAAGGATGTCTGCATGACACTTTCCTCGAAGATCGCAGAAGCCCTCGGCGAGAATGCGCTCGATGATGCGATTGAGCAGGCGAAGGCGCATGTCAAGGCGGCGCCGACCGACAAGGACGGCAGGCATGTCCTCATTGATCTCTTGATCCTCGCCGGCGATTACGCTCGTGCCGATGCGCAATGCAATCTTGCGACGACGTTTGCGCCGGAAGATATGATGGGCTTCGCCATGCTGCGCAATCAGCTGCGCGCGATGGCAGCGCGTTCGGCCTGGTTTGACGCGGCGGCCGCACCGGATTTCCCGAACGGACCGACAATCCTCGATCAGGCGGCCCTGAAACTGGCGATCGCACACCGCGACCACTCCGCACATACGGCCGCGGCACTACAGTCTCTCGACGAGATCAGGGGCGAGCAGTCGATGAGCTGGAATGGCAAGCTCGTTTCAGATCTTCGCGATCTTGATGATCGCATTCCGCACGCTCTCGAGGTCATCATGAGTGGCGGCTCCTATTTGTGGGTCGACTTTTCCAGGATTGCAGCGGTTCGCGTTGAGCCGATAGCACGCCCCCGCGATCTCGCCTTTCGCAGGGCCGAGCTCGAACTCGTGGATGGCGCAAGCGCGCCGGTACTCCTGCCTGCGATCTATCACGGCTCGACAGGTGCCAAGCTGTTGCTTGGCCGCGAAAGCGAATGGGTCGACGAAGCGACGGGCATTACGACCGGCCGCGGCCAGAAGTGCTTCCTTGCGGGCGACGACCTGGTTTCCTTCCATGACTTGCAATCCCTCGCAGTCGCCTCGGGCGCCGGCGAGACGAGGCGCGCCGCCCATGGTTGATCCGCTGGAGCGCTACAGGCCGAGGGAAAGGATCGTCGCCAGGTCGATCATCGATCGACTGATTGACGAGAACCCCGATCGCCTGCAGGATCCGCCGCTGACACAGGCCGAACAGCTGCGCGAACTGCGCGAATGCATTCGCCGCGACCTTGAGGCGCTGCTCAATACGCGCCGCCGCCCGACCGCGCCACCCTCGATCTACGACGAATTGGGCGATGCATTGGTATCTTTCGGCGTCGATGGCATGGTCTCGGCCAACCTTGTCACCGATGAAGCAAAGAGCCGTCTCGCCCGTTTGATCGAGCGGCGCATCGCGTTGTTCGAAACGCGACTTTCCGACGTTCAGGTCAACATTCTCAAAAGCCGCGGAAACGGAGAGCGCGCCCTGCGGATGCGCATCCACGCAACCTTCCGCGTGCATGAGGGCATGCCGCCGATCAGCTTTGAATCGACGATCGATCCCTCGACCCAGCGCTTCCTGGTGGAGGCCAACAATGGCTGACGGCTTTTTGCAGCGGTATAATGACGAACTGGCTGCCATCCGCCGGCGTGCGGCGCGTTTTGCCGACGCATTTCCAAAAATCGCCGGCCGTCTACGCGTCACGGGCGAGGTCGCCGATGATCCGCATGTCGAGCGCCTCATCCAGAGCTTTGCCTATTCGGCGGCCCGCGTGCGCCAGAAGCTCGACGATGAATTTCCGGAGCTGACGGACGGGTTGCTGGAAACGCTCTATCCGCACTATCTGGCGCCGCTGCCATCGATGAGCATCGTGCGCTTTGCGCCGAGCGGCACGCTGGCATCCGTCCAGACGGTGCCACGTCACACCGAAATCTTCGCAGAGCCGATCGGCGGCGAGAGCTGCCGTTTCCGCACGACCCAGGATACCCAGGTGGCGCCGATCGAGATCGTTTCGGCTTCCCTGGCCGGTCATCCAATCAGTGCGCCGCCATCTCCCCACGCCGGTGCCGCCGGTTGCCTGCGTCTGTCGATCCGGGCGCGCGACACCAACACGCCGTTCAGCGAGATGGGCTTGGACAAGTTGCGGCTTCACATTGGCTCCTCCTGGCAGCAGGCCGTTGCCGTGCACGAGCTTCTCGTCAATCACACGCTTGGCGTTGCGCTTGCTCATCATGCGGACGATCGCATGCCGCTGATGCTGCCGAAAAGCGCGCTGCGCCCGGTCGGGTTCGAGCCAGATGAGGCGATCCTGCCTTATCCAAACTCAAGCTTTGCCGGCTACCGATTGCTGACGGAATTCTTCGCTCTGCCGCAGAAGTTCCTCTTCATCGATATCGTTGGACTAAGGGCCTGGCGCGGCGAAACGCTCGAGATCTTCGTATATCTCGATGAAACCAATGCCAAGTTGGAGCGAAGCATTTCAGCTCGTGACTTCGTTTTGAATGCCTGTCCGATCGTCAACCTCTTTCGTCAGACCTGCGAGCCGATTGCGCTCGACGGCACGCGAACCGAATATCGCGTATTACCGGATGCCCGTCGACAAAAGACACGCGAGATCTACGCGATCGAGAAAGTGGTCGTCTCGGGGCGCGGCGGGGATGAGGAGTTGGCTCAGCCCTTTTTCGGTCGCAGTTTGAAGGGGGGAGCCTCCTCCGTATTTTGGCAATGCGCCCGCCGTTTCGATACAGACGACCGCACATCGGACATGGACGTCACCTTCGTCGATCGTGCGCGGCGCGCCAGCGGTCCCGTCGACAAGATCGCCAGCATCGACGCCCTGTGCCTCAATCGTGACTTGCCCGAGCAGCTCCCGTTTGGCGGCGGGCATCCCTATCTGCAACTGGCATCCGGCAGCGAGGCGGTCGGGACAGTCGAAGCCTTGATGGCGCCAACCTCCTCGGTTCGGATGAATGAACAGCAGGAGCGCAATTGGCGGCTGATGTCGCATCTTCAGCTCAATCATCTGTCCATCTTCGACAATGATGGTGCCGCGCTGAAGGACATATTGGCACTTTATGCGTTCAGGGACAGTCGTGAGACCAGGCAGCTTGCAGATGCCCTCGTTCGGGTCGAGGCCAAGAGTTCGATGGCCCGGCTTGGCAATGGCGGCATGGTAACCGGCACGGAGATAAGCCTGGAATTCGATCCGGCCTCAATCGACAGACCCACAGCCTATCTTTTCGCCAGCGTTCTTGATCGTTTCTTCGGGCTTTACACCTCGATCAACAGTTTCACCCGCCTCTCCATCTCGATGAAGGGGCAATCGAAACCCATCGCCGTCTGGCCGGCCCGCGCCGCCGAACGGCCGTTGTTATAATAAAGGCTGAGCGACGCCGATGGACCAGTTCCGGCCAAGTGATAGCGACATGCTTGCAGCCCTGCTCGAACGTGACCCCGGTCGCTTCGAACCGTCGACGGCATTTCGCGTTGCTCAGCATGCAGCCGACGATCATCTGACGGTGTCCTCGCCTGTCGGCGTTTCGCCGGCTCCGCTCGCCGTCAGCCACTTCACGAGGAAGGACGGAACAGGATCGGTCACGGCCAGCATGGCTGGCCTGCTCGGCCCGCTCGGCGCAATGCCGCCGAGCTACAACGAGCTGGTCATCCGCGAACAGCGCAATCGGGCGCAGGGTCTCTCCAGCTTCTTTGATCTCTTCACAAGCCGCCTCGCCGAGCTCTTCGTCGACGCAAGCGAGAAATATCGCCTTGCCCGACGGCTGCGATGGAGCCCGGACAGGAACGGCAACACCTTCATCAAGGTGCTGTTCTCGCTGGCCGGCTTTGGTACGGCGCGGTTAAAGGAAAGAGCTCGCCCTGACGACGAGCTGATCCTCCGGTTTTCCGGCTTCTTTGCGGCGAAGACCCGCAATGCGGTCAACCTGCAGGCCATGCTGCAGGAGTTCAGCGGTCTGCCGGTTGCGATCGAACTGTTCAGGGGCAGATGGCTTACCATTCCCGAGAGCGAGCGCAGCCGCATGGGGCAGCCGCAAGGCGTGCAGCTCGGCATCAACTCAACGGCGGGTGCCGCAGTCCATGATTTCGGCGGCGGCTTCCGCGTCGTTGTCGGGCCAGTCGACTATGAGGATTACCGGTCTCTTTCCCCCGGCAACGCCAATATCGATGCGCTGTTTGCCCTGACGCGGCTTTATGTCGATCCGTCGCTCGATTTCGACATCCAAGTGGTTCTGAAGAAAGAGCATATCCCCTTCTGCCAGCTCGGTGAAACCGGTGATCCGCCAAGACTTGGATGGAACAGCTGGGCACGCGTTGCCGCGGCGGATTGCGACAGCGGCGACGCCATCATCGCCGAGCCGCGTAAGGCGCAGGGCCAGTCCGATCCGGGAGGCCTCCATGCGGCTTGAACTGCGGCAAACATCTGGGGAAGGCTCCAGCAGGGGATGGTTCTTCGAGCGTGGCAGGCGCACGCTTGGGCGCTCGCCGGATTGCGACTGGCACGTTAACGATCAACAGCGGTCGATCTCAAAGGTTCATTGCGTGATCGAACGCGATCGTGCCGGCTTCCTCCTACGCGACCAGAGTGCCAATGGCACCCGCGTGGACGGTATAACCATTCTGGAAGGCGAAACGGCAAGGCTTGCAGATAAATCCAAGATCGCGTTCGGCACTATCGCCTTCAACGTCGTCATCACCGGGGAGGCCGACCGGGATATCGATGACCCGGCAGACGACTTGCGTCTCGGCGATGAGACCATGACGATCTCGTCGATCCTCGCCGACATTGCGCCCGGCGGCAGCACCGCGACCGGCGTGTTGGGTGAACGCAACGGCGACGACTGGCTCGGCGGGCTGCCGCAAGCCACCAAAAACAGCAGATCCCCAAGCCAGAACATCGATATCGGCTGGAATGGGCCGCCCGATGTCAACGGCATCAAGCCGGTCCTTCCGGACGACTGGAACTCAGAATTCGAGCTGGGCAGCCAACTGGAACATGGCGCAGCGACACATATGTCCGTCGCCGTTGCCCGCAGTTCCGGATCGCAGGTCACCGAGGCTGCGAAATCGATCATGCCGGGCAATGACATGCGGGCTGCCGATGATGCGGATCAAGGCGCGGAAGATACGAGTCTTGCGCTGCAATTCGATCCGCTGCGACAGCTTGAAGCACTCGTCTCGGCATTGGAGCAGACACTTGACGACGAAGCTTCCGTTTTCGGAATTGAAGACAACCGGCGTCACTCATCCGCTTCGCTGTTCAGCCGCGAACGGACGGAGCAACTCGCCGACCGTCTCCGATCGCTGATTTCGAGGCAAGCCACGCTGAATGCCGGCCTTGAAGGCCTTGTTCGCGAGGCCAACCGGATGTTCGAACCCCGCATGGTCGAAGCGCACGTCGACGCGTCCCAACGCAAGGCGCTTTGGCGCGGTAACCGCGATTACTGGAAGGCCTACCGCGCGCAGTTCGAAAGGGACGGCAAAAGCATTTCTGTCCGCGATCTGCTCGCGGAGGCATTCAACGCCGCGGCCGACGGCCGCGACGACGACGATACCACCAGTTTGGCAAAGAGGACGGGCAACACCCGATGAAGAACGAAAATCGCGTGGCTTGGAGCGAGGGCATGTTCCTTCGCGTGCAGCATTTTCAGCAGGCCGACCGCTGGACAGAGCGGCTGGTCCGAACGACTGCGCGGGGGCTGGCACCCTACCCCTGGGGTATTGCAGAGATCGGCATGGATCGCAGCGCGCTTGCGATCGGCCAATTCGCGCTGTCGAATCTGCGCGGCATACTGCCCGACGGCACGCCGTTTGAAGCGCCGATCGATGCGGATCTGCCGCCTCCACTGGAGCTTGACGATTCAACGAAGAACGCCATCATCTATCTGGCATTGCCGACACGTCAGCCCGGCAGAGCCGACGTCGCCATGAACGGCAGCGCCATGCGCAACAGTGTTCGTATCACCGCCTCTCAATATGAGGCGCCGGACGCGAACCTGGAGACCGACTTCATGGCGCCGATTGATGTCGGCCGCTTAAGCCTGCGTTACCTGAAGACCGGCGACGAACTCTCCGGCTACGATCTGATTGGCCTTGCGCGCATCATTGAGGTTCGTTCCGACCGGTCGGTCATTCTCGATCCGGACTACATCGCCCCTTCGCTGAATTGCGCCGCCGAAGCGCGGCTGAACGAACTCATCACCGAATTGCTCGGCATCGTCCGCCACCGGGCCGAGGCGATCGCCGAACGCATCGGCGACCCCACGGTACGCGGCACCGCGGAAGTGGGGGATTATTTTCTGCTGCATATCCTCAATCGCGCCGACCCCATGCTGCGCCATATCGCTGCAAATGCTTCGCGCCTGCATCCGATGACGTTCTACGAAGAATGCATCCAGCTCGCCGGCGAGCTTGCGACCTTCACGACCGACCGCAAACGTGCCAGCGACTTTCCGCCCTATCGCCACGATGATCTGAAGGCGACTTTTGCGGCTGTGTTTAATGATCTTCGCGCGTCTCTATCGGCGGTTCTTGAGCAAGCGGCCGTCGCGATAGAACTCGTCGAGCGGCGCCACGATGTTCGTGTCGGTACGATCAATGATCGCTCGCTTCTCAAGGACGCGGGCTTCGTGCTTGCCGTCCGCGCGGAGATGTCGGCCGAGGATGTGCGCCGAAAGCTGCCTGCCCAGATCAAAATCGGCCCCGTGGAGCGCATCGCAGAGCTTGTTAATGTCGCATTGCCGGGCATCCCCGTCAGGCCGCTGCCTGTCCTACCGCGGCAGCTGCCCTACCGATCCGGCACGATTTATTTCGAGCTCGATACAAAAAATCCTCTTTGGAAACAGCTTGATACCTCCGGCGCGATTGCGCTGCATCTTGCGGGCGACTTCCCCGGCCTGGAGATGGAACTGTGGGCGCTTAGAGAATGAACACACCCCGCTCGACACCCTGGCACGAGCTGCCAACGATCATCGAACTGACCGAAGACGGCGCGCGCAAGAACGACACCGCGCGCAAGATGGCCGATATTCTGGACGCGGAGCTGGACCGGCCGCCGGATCGCGAGACTGGAGAGACGAGCGGTGGCTGGTCCGTCGATACACTCATCCGCGGCTTTCGTTTCGGCGGTGACGACGTTCCAACGATCATCCGCTCGGCAGCGCCGCTGCTCAATCTCGCCCATAGTTTGCGCAATACCGAAGAACAGCCCGACATCGCCGAGCTCAGACGGGTGACGATCGAGGCGGTCGGGCGCTATGAACGTGATCTTGCAAGTGCCAGGATCAGTCTGGAGCGGGCGCGCGCAGCGCATTATGTCATCTGTGCAACTGTCGATGACGTGGTTCTGAGCAAATATTGGGGGGTGCGGGCCGGCTGGGCGCGCTCGGGCCTGGTCTCGACCTTTCATATGGATGTCACCGGTGGCGATCGGGTCTTCGATCTCCTCGATCATTTCCAGCAGAGCCCGGGTGCCAACAAGGATCTGCTGCTTCTCATCTATCTTTGCCTGTCACTGGCCTTCGAAGGCCGCACACGCGTTTCGCCGCGCGGATCGCTGGAACTCGGACGGATCCGCGAGGGTCTCTACAAGACCCTGCTCGGCCAATACGGTGTCTTCGAGCGCGAGTTGTCGCCGCATTGGCGCGGTGTTTCCGCGCGCCACAAGCCGTTGCGCACGGCGGTTGCACTTTGGACGATCCTGTCCATGCTCGCGCTTCTGTTTGCCCTTGGCTACATGTTCTTCACGCTCTCGCTCAACAATGCATCGGACGTGACTTTCGATCGCCTTGCCAACCTGCCGCCGCGCGATACGCCGAGTGTTCTGATCGACACGCCAAAGCCTAGGGAAATCGTCGCTCAGGCACCTCCGCCGGCGAAAAAACAGCTGGAGGCACCGCTACCAGCGATCAAGCCGGAGCCCACCCCCCTCGACAACCTGCTCGCCTTCCTGCAGCCGGAGGTCGACCGCAAACTGGTCACGCTTTCGAATTCGAATGGACGACTGTTGGTCCGCATCAACAATTCCGGCCTCTTCGACACGGGAAGCGCCGAAGTCAGCGCGAAGTTTCGCGATCTCCTCCAGCGCATCGGTGGGGCATTGGCTTCGGAAAAATTCCGTGCCGTTGTCGTTGGCTATACCGACAATGTGCCGATCCGCACCGCACAATTTCCGTCAAACTGGCACCTTTCGGAGGCGCGTGCCCGCGCCGTCGGCGATATCCTTGCCGCCTATACCGGCAAGGATGCCATCCTGACCGAGGGACGCGCCGACAGCGATCCGCTCGCAAGTAACGACACTCAGGAGGGACGCGAGGCAAATCGCCGAACCGAGATCCTGGTTCTGACTGACCCGACACAGCACCTCGATGATGCCGCGCTTAATCCGCAGGCGACACCCCCGGCTCAGGTCGGCAGCCCGCCGGCGAAATCCGACACGACGACAGGGGGAGCCCGATGAACCCGCTTGGCGCGTTTTATACGCTTCGGTCCTATGTCTCGGCCTATGCCGGCCTTCTGGGGCAGCGTTTCCTATCACTGATCTGGGTCGTGGCAATCTGCGTGGTCATCTGGTTCTATGGCTCGATGGCCGGTTATGGCAGCTTCAGGCCGCTGACCAGCGCCAGCGTCCGCATGATGGCGATCGGGGCGGTCATAGCAATCTGGCTGGCCTACCTTCTGATCTCGACACTGCGCGCCCGAAGACGCGACGCAGCACTCCTGGAAGGCCTTGCCGATGACGCGGCCAGCCAGCAGGCGGAAGTGGGTGAAATCCATGGCCGCTTGAAGGAAGCCTTGCTGCTGCTGCGCCGGATCAGCAAGAAGCGCTTCGGTTACATCTATGAGCTCCCCTGGTATGTCATTTTCGGCGCGCCAGGATCAGGAAAGACGACGGCTCTCACCAATTCCGGGTTGAAGTTCCCGCTTGGCGATGCCATGGGAAGCAGCTCCGTCCAGGGAGCCGGCGGCACGCGCAACTGCAATTGGTGGTTCGCGGACGAGGCAATCCTCATCGACACTGCCGGCCGCTACACAACGCAGGATGACCTGAATGGCGCGGCAAAGGCCGGGTGGGAGGGCTTCCTCGGACTTTTGCGGAAATATCGCCGCTCGCAACCGATCAATGGCGCCCTCGTCACGCTCTCGATTGGAGACCTTCTGGGTCGCGAGCACGAGGCACAGCTCGAAGAGGTGCGCTCCATTCGCAAGCGCCTTGCCGAGCTTGACGAATTCCTGCATGCACGCGTCCCCGTTTACATCGTCCTGACAAAGGCCGATCTTCTGACCGGCTTTGTCGAATTCTTCGATGGCCTGGGCAAGACTGATCGCGAGCAGGTCTGGGGCACGACATTCGATCTCGAAGAAAGCTACAAGGGGCAGCGTCTGCCCGAACGCTTCATGGAGGAGTTTGCGCTCCTGCAACAGCGGGTCGATGCCATGCTGATCGAGCGCCTGCAGCAGGAGCCGAACGTCGAGGTTCGCGGCCGCATGTTCCGCTTCCCGGCCGAACTTGCATCATTGGGCGAACGCCTGCAGGAGCTGCTGACAGAGCTTTGCTCATCCTCCAGTCTTGTCGAGGCCCCACTGGTGCGCGGCGTCTATTTCGCGTCCGGAACACAAAGTCGGGAGATCGATACCCCGCGCGCGCGTCGCAGCTATTTCCTGTCGCGTCTCTTCAAGGAAGTGATCTTTGGCGAAGCCTCACTGGTTGCTCGCGATAGGCGCCTGTCAGGCCGGCAAGCCATGATCAGACGAATTGCCTATGGTGCAGCCACTCTCGCCCTCGCCATTGTCTTTACCGGCTGGACAATGAGCTACCTGCAGAATTCACGTGCGATCGCAGCAGCCGAGCGGCGTATCGACACTTACGAAAAGCTGGTGGCAGGCATTCCGGTGCGAGATGTCGCCGACGCCGATTTCCTGCGTGTGCTCCCGGCACTCGATAGCCTGCGCGCCGTCACCGGGGGCTTTGACGAGGCGCGCGTCTGGCCGATCAGTTTCGGCCTCGACCAGGAAGACAAGATCGCCAGTCGTCAGCGCGTCGCCTATCGGCGAGCCTTGAACACGCTTTTGCTTCCGCGCATGCTGGTTGCGCTCCACAAAGAGCTCGGACAGACATCGGATGTGCCACGGACGTTCGACGCCTTGAAACTCTACGGAATGCTCGGCGGCCTGGGGCCGATCGACAGGGATTTCGTCTCGCAGCAATCTGAGGATTTATTTGCAGCGCTCTATCCTGGCGAAGGACGCTCTGCGGCGCGCAAGGCACTTCTCACCCATGTCGACGCGATGGCCCGCGGCAGCCTGCCGGCAATCGAGCTCGACACCAATCTGATCGCCAAGGCTCGGGACGCGATCCACAACCAAAGCCTGGCGGCGCGCGCCTATGATATCGTGACCCACTCCCGACAGGCTCGCCAGCTTGCTCCCTGGCTTCCTGCGGACGCATTGGGCCCGCTCGGCTCCCAGATCTTCCAGCGCAAATCCAAGGCGAGCCTGCGCGATGGCATTCCAGGAATCTACACTGGTAGAGGTTATCGCGATGTGGTCCTTCCGATGGTTGCCGCTGCCGCGACAGAGGCGCTCAAGGAGCAATGGGTGCGCGGTGATGGCAGCGCCCCCTCGCAGACAATGACCACTGATGCAATTTCCCAGGCGGTGCTTCAGCTCTATTTCGACGCATTCCAGCAAAGATGGACCACACTCCTCGCAGACCTCCAGATACGTCCGTCGAGCAACCTTGCCGACGCAACAGAAACAACACGTATCCTTGCTACAGGTCCGAACCCCGTTGAAATCATGCTGAAGTCCATTGCAGCAGCGACGGATCTGCGGCCGGTGGCGGGTGGCGACGTGGCGTCGCTTGGCGATGCTCCGGACGCTGTGACGTCGGCTCTTACGGCAAGCGCTGCGAATGCGCCGGATCCCTATGGTTCGTTGCGGGCCGCACTCGAGGCGAATACCGCCAACACACCGGCAGTATCTCAAGACGGTCAGGCAAGCGATGGCAGCGGAAAGCCGCGGTCGCAGATCCAGAGCCTGCAACCAATCCTGCAGAACATCTACGGCCAGCTCTCTCGCGCTGCAAACTCGACGGCAGATGTCGCCCGCGTTTTTGACGCCGGCGGTCAACTTGCCAACGCCAACCAGGATCTTGTGCAGCAGGCGCGTGGGCTCCCGGCCCCGGCAGACGCATGGATGGTTGCGGTCGCGACCGATATTGGCTCACTGGCGGTCAAGGCTGCGCGCGTTCATGTCAATGATCTCTGGGCAAGCGAAGGCGCCGATCTATGTGCTCGCATCGTCACTGGACGATACCCGTTCGATCGGTCCTCCCGTCAGGATATAGCCATGGCGGACTTCGTCCGTCTGTTCGGACCGCAGGGGCTGTTTCAAAGCTTTTTCAAGAATCGCCTGGAAGCATTTGTCGATACCAGTGCCCAGCCCTGGGGTTGGCGTGGGACCTTCGGTGGCGACAGCATTCCGAGCCAGGCAATCGCGCAGTTCGAAAATGCCAGCAAGATCGAGCATGCCTTCTTCCCCGCAGGAAGCGAAAAGCCGGCGATAGCGATCAATATCAAGCCAGTCTCCTTGTCGGATACCGCCAATGCGGTGATGGTCGATATTGTCGGCGAGCACGTTCTTTACAATCATGGCCAGGTCGTGCCGAAATCCATCGCCTGGCCGCCGGCTGGCGCCGAGAACCAATCAAAGGTCAGATTTTTCCCCGGAGACCTGCAGCCGGCCATCACGCAAAGTGGAGACTGGTCACCCTTCCGCTTGTTCGATGCTGCCCAGGTCACGGTTCAGGCCCCCGATCTTTTCCGCGCCAAATTCGAAGACAAGGGTCAGACAGCGGAATTCGACGTACAGTTCGGATCTGTGCTCAACCCCTTCCGGCTTCCGGCATTGTCCGACTTCAGCTGTCCGGCGCAATTCTGACGGTCCCGCGATGAACGAACCGCTCGCCCGTACGCAATCATCGATGCAAGCCGATCCAATCGGCTTTTTCGGAAAGTTGCCGACCCATGGTGATTTCATCTCGTCGGCACTCGGCTCGCGTCTTAAAAGCGAACTCGACCGGTGGGTCCAAAATGGCCTGATCGCGCTTGAGGCTCGGTTGGGATCGGACTGGCGTCGCTTGTTTCATGCAACGAAGGCCTGGCGTTTTGTCGTCGGCAAAGGAATTTGGGCTCCATCTACCATAGCAGGCGTTCTTCTTCCCAGCCGCGATCGCGTCGGGCGAAGCTTCCCCTTGATTATCGCCGTCCAATTGCAGCACTTCTCCGGAGAATTGCGCGATCTTTGTGAAGATGACGGCTGGTTTCAGGCCGCTGAAGCCTTGGCGGAAACCTCGCACAAGACCGATTTCGACATGCAACATTTCATCGAAGGTATCAAACGGCTTCGGCCGCCATTCGTTGACAAGCGTATGGCGGTGTCCACTGACGACAGTCCGGCCTCACTCTGGTGGCGCATCAATCCTGGCACGCGACGCGGCAGCGGCTTCCGTACCATGGCAGCCCCAATGCCAGATGATTTCGTGAAGCTTGTTACGAGAGACGCCCTCGACACGCCCGCAACCGCGGAGCCGCCCTTGCGCCCCGTAGCGACTGCTGCGATCGAGACGAGGCGAACGGCAGCGCTAGACCGCCCGACGTGGACGATTTCGCACAGCCAGGCGAGTCATCCAGGCACACGGTTCTCCTTGAACGCCGATTGCGTGCTTGTGAACAACGCAGCGCAGATCTTCGCAATTGCCGATGGTGTCGGAGACGGTATCGATGCCATCGAAGCCAGCCGGATAACAACAGGGATCCTCGCCGCCATTCCTCGGCGTGAGACGCTTCAGGCATTGGTGCAGGACATTAAGAGCAAGCTTAGCCATGCTCACGCAATCCTGCGCGCCAAGAACGCGAATCCGGAGAAGGAGGCACCTGCGGCCAGCGTCATTGCAGCGGCGCTGTTGGATGGCGAATTTGCAGCCATTTGGGCTGGAGATGCCCGCAGTTATCTTTTGCGCGAAGGCATGATGCGGATGTTGACCCAGGACCATCTCGACATCGGTCTTCGCAGGAGGCTCGGACGAGGGTTGGGGTTGAAGGAACACTTTGCCGTGGACACTGTTCGTGAACAGCTACAGCCTGGTGACCGCCTTCTGCTTGCCAGCGGTCCCCTCTCGCGTATCCTGACCGATCGCATGGTTGCCGAGGTCGTGATCGAGACGGCGCTTGAACAGACGGCCGAGGCACTGATCCAGGAAGCCCTCATCGCCAACTGCCGTGACAATGTCAGCGTCATCGTCGTCGGCATATCATGAACAGAAGTCCAAGCACGGAGGATATGAGGAGGATCGCATGCCGATTTGCCGAGCTGCTCGATCTTCTTGTCCGCGACGGCGAGACGGAACGACCGGCTGAGGTCCGCGATCTCCTGATCGATCAACTGCGTGACGCGCTGGATCGGCGATTATCGCGTTGGCCGAGCGACGACGCAGACTTCCTTGGGAACACCTTTCTCGTTGAAGCGGTGGTGCACCACACTGAGCGGACGGAAATCAGCCGACTGCGTCATCGTGATCTCGGAACTCTCCACGCCATGAAAACAATTGTGCGCGACCGGACCAATGCGGCAACAGCAAGAGCGCTTTTGCTACGAGAAGCCCGCATAGGCATGACGGTGTCAAACGGCAATCTTGTCGTGACCCAGTGTGCCATCCGATTATCCGACGGGCGCCCGGCGATCATCATGGAATGGGTTGGACCATCCCTGGCGCAGCGGCTGGCCGAGGGTTCTGTTGCGGCGACGAATGTTAGGGCCATCGCCAAATCCCTGCTCCTCGGCCTGGGCGCGATCCATGATGCCGGCTATGTCCACGGCGATATTTCGCCGGCCAACCTATTGCTCGACGATGATGCGCAGCTGAAGATCGCCGATTTTGGTACGATGGTGCCTTGCACAATCCGACCCAATGATCTCGATATCGCCAAGGCGGGGACGCCAGGGTTTATCGCACCGGAGGTTTCCGCCGATGCGACCATGCAATTCAGCGCTGATCTCTACGCAGCCGGACGTGTCCTGAAGATGCTTGTCGAGCATTGCAGCAGCGATGATGACGCGATCGAGCCGCTCGACTTCCTCGCGCAACGGCTCAGTGCACCCGACCCTTGTCAGAGGCCGCCGAGTGCGGTGGCCGCGCTTGCCTTGATCGAGTAAAGCCTCGCTCCTATTCAAATCAGTTTGCGACCGAGCTTCCTGGCTGCGGTGCCGCTGCGGTCGGCACGCTCTTTTGATAGACGGTCAACAACTTGGCGGCATCGACCATGTCTGCGTTACTGGCGTAAATCGTATCCCCATCCTGCATCTTGAACTGCTGCATCAGCACGAAGTTGGAGACTTCCTTCAGATTGACGCTGTAGATAATGGGCCTGACCGAAACGATGGTCGGAACGCTGCCCCCCTTGGCAGTCATTGGCGCAACCTGCGAATAGGCTTTCTGGTTCCGGAAAAGATAGAAATTGCGGGAGTCTGCTCGATCGTCAAGCAGGCCGCCTGCGCGGGCTAGCGCCTGCGCCAACGTGGTTTGGCCGGGTTCGAGCGGGAATTCGCCAACACTCTTGAACGCACCGAGGGCGGTAAAACTCTGGGAAGCGCCGTTGACGAATACCTGGTCACCCGGCAGGAGACGAATATTCTGCCTGTCGTCTTGCTGGATACGATCCAAGGGCGCCGTCCCCCTTTGCGATCCACGGGTCAGCGTCACCGTCGTATTACCCGGTGAAGACGATGCACCGCCGGCAAGAGCAATGACATCGAGCACTCGCTCCTTGCGGGCCGTCAACGGGAAACGGCCAGCGGAGCGCACCTTGCCATCGACCGTAACCGCACTGGACGGCTTGTCAACGACCGTCACGACGGCCTGAGGGTTGACGGATGAACCTTTGAGCGCCGTGACAATCTGGGATTGCAGAGCCTCCGGGCTGGAATCAATGACACGCTGCTTGCCGACGTAGGGCATGGTCACAAAACCACGCGAGTCGACGGTAAAGCGGCCGAGATTGAGCGACTTGCTTTGTGTGGCGGACAGCAATCCATCCTCGCCCGTGTCGAGCACGGTGACGTCGAACACGTCGCCGGGACGCAGCCGTGCATCCGAAAAGCCGCCTGAGCGGAAGCGAGCAAGCCCCTGATCGGTCGGCAGGTAGGATGGCACCGCAACCTGCGCGCCCATTGGAGCCTGGGAGAGCGGAACGACCGGGATCTTTCGCTGCGTGTCTGGCATCGTGGCATTGCGAATATTGAGGGCGCTTGGTCCGTCTGACGGCCTGGCACAGGCACTGATGACAACCAAGGGTAAAACCACCGCCCATTTCCGCATTCCGGAATCTCCTTCGCATGTTACAAGCAAGGCAGAAATATCAACCATAAGGCGTCAGGCAATATGCGAACCTAACAAATAATGAATTATGACAACTCGGTTGTTTACCATTGTGTCCAAATAGCAACCGATCGGCGTCGCTGACCCGTGGAGACGCCACCGGGAACCGGTGCGATTGATGCTCATCTCGACCCAAGATCCGGGATTCCCGTTTGCAGATTGGGCGATGGTCAGGACCATCGATCCACGCGAGTTGAAGGTGCAGGTCGCCGCGGAAAGCTGTAAGCCCGGCGTGACCGTGTGCTTGGCGGTCGAAACACGGCCATAAATTGCGGCGCGCGCCGTTCCATATGCAGCCGTGACATCCTCGTCACATGGCGCCGAATTTACTTCCAGCGTTCCAAAGCTCCATTCACAAGACCGCTAAACTCCCTAAGTTGTCCGTCAGCTATCGATATCGAGGTTTGTCTTGCGTCAGATTTTGGCCCTCTTCCTGCTGGTACTACTCGCGGCTTGCGCCCGGCCCGGATCGCAGGTCCTTGCCCTGGTCAAGCCACAAACAGGAACAAGGACCGTCTCCATCCTGGTTGCGACGAACCGAACGCCCGGACATGAAGTCGAGGGCGCATTCACGTCGGGCCGATCCGAGCGCCTTCGATATGCCGAGGTCATCGTCTCGATCCCGCCTCACCATAAGCCGCCTCAAATCGAATGGCCGAACGGTAAGCCAGACCCGGCAAACACATTTGCGGTCGTCGGAAACCGCAGTTTGACGCGGGACGAGTTCGTTATACTGGCCCGGCGAAACAATCGGGACAAACCTGCGGGTGTTTTCGTCCACGGATATAATTACAGCTATCAGGAAGCGCTGTTCAGGCTGGCACAAATGTCGTCCGACGCAGCGCTCGATGGCGCGCCAATTCTGTTCGATTGGCCCTCGCAAGCTTCTTTGACCGGATATATCGCCGACCGAGACGCGGCGGCATTTTCCCGTGACGATTTCGCGTCCGTCCTTAGCGATCTCGCAAGGGGTGGAGTCCGAACAGATATCCTAGCCCACAGTATGGGTGCATGGCTCGCCGTGGAGACGATCAGGCAGTTGTCGCTGACGAAGCAGAACGACACCCTATCGCGGATAGATGAGCTCATCCTGGCGGCCCCTGATATCGACATCGACCTTCTCGGCAGACAACTCGCCATGACCGACCGCTTGCGCAGGCCTATTGTCATACTCGCAGCCAAGGACGACCTCGCACTCGCCTTATCGAGAAGGCTCGCAGGCTCTGCAGCGACTGCAGGAGCTCTCGACATCAACGATCCCCGGACGCGGCAGCTGGCCGCCCGCGACAATCTGATGATCATCGACATCTCCAGTCTTCCTTCGATGAGTGGATCCAATCACGACAGGTTTGCTGCTCTGGCCGCTGTCTATCCGCAACTGCGCAGCCAGGGACGGACCAATCCCGTCGCCGGCACGGGAGCGCTCGTGCTGAACGGCGTCGGTGCCGTCGTTTCAGCTCCTTTCAAGCTAGGCGGAGCGGCGTTGTCGCAGTAGCGATCGCATCGGACGCGGACGGATGCACGGGAATTTGGACCTCAACCCAAGACGCATGTTTCCGCCGCAGCCGAGCGTCTCGCCGCCAGTCATCCCCGAGACCGTCAGCGCGCAGAATCGAGAACGTCCCTTACTCGAGCAGCAAGCTGTTCGAAGGTAAAGGGCTTGGTAATGAGCTGGACCCCGGCATCCAGACGCCCTTGGTGGACGATTGCGTTGCGGGAATAGCCCGTCGTGAACAACACTTTCAACCCCGGCCGCACCTCCATGGCGGCATCTGCCAGCATTCGTCCGGTGCGACCCGGCAGCACGACGTCGGTAAACAGAAGATCGATGCGCTGGTCGGTGCGCAGGATTGTCAGTGCAGCCTCAGCCTCTGGTGCCTCGAGAACAACATAACCAAGTTCCGAGAGGACCATTGTGCTATAGGTCCGCACCTCATGATTATCTTCTACGACGAGAATGACTTCACCCTCGCTGCCCGTGGGGATCGTGGGTGTTTCGTCACCCAATTGAACCTCCGACGAGCCAATATAGCGTGGGAAGTAGAGCTTGGCCGTCGTACCCTGACCCTCCTCACTGTAAATTGTCACATGGCCACCGGATTGTTTGACGAAGCCATAGACCATGCTGAGGCCAAGGCCGGTACCACGGCCAATCTCCTTCGTCGTAAAGAAAGGTTCAAAGGCGCGCGCAAGGACGTCCTTGGCCATGCCTGCCCCTGTGTCGCTGATCGCGATCATGACATATTGACCGGGGATGACCTCAGCATCGATCGCGGCGTAGCTTTCGTCAAGCGCCGTATTCGCGGTTTCAATCGTCAGCTTGCCGCCATCCTGCATCGCATCGCGGGCGTTCACCGCAAGGTTGAGGATCGCGCTTTCCAACTGGTTCTGGTCGACCTCGACCGTCCAAAGACGCGGCGCAAGCACGCCCTCAAGTTCGACCTGTTCGCCGAGTGTCCTGTGCAGAAGCTCGGTCATCTCGCGTACCAGCCCGTTAAGCTCAACGGGTTTTGGAGCCAAAGGCTGGCGCCTTGAGAATGCGAGAAGACGGCCGGTGAGGTTTGCGGCCCGTTGCGCGCCCTGCAAAGCCATGTCGGCGGCGCGGGAAACTCGCGCATGGTCGCCTGGCTTACTCCTTTTGATCGTATCGAGACCGCCGATAATGACCGTTAGCAGGTTGTTGAAGTCGTGGGCCACACCGCCCGTCAATTGGCCAACCGCCTCCATCTTCTGCGCCTGTCTCAACGCATCTTCGACCGATGCACGTCTGGCCATTTCGTCGGCGACGCGTGCCTCAAGATTGAGGTTGAGGGCATGAAGCTCCTCCTCTGCCAATCGCCTTTGAGCCAGCTCGCGCTCGGCTGATTGGAACAGGCGGGCATTGTCGATGGCGATGGCCGCCTGGCTCGCCAGCCCCACAACGCCCTCCTCCGCCATCTGATCGAACATGTCAGGCTGCGAATGTCCGAAAAACAAACCGCCCAACACTTCACCGTTTCGTGCCTTTACCGGGGCGGCCAGATAACTTCTGACGGGCAGATGACCTTTTGGCATTCCATAATGCGGCGCGGCTCGTCCGTAGCGCGGATCTTTGGTGATATCGGCCGAGCGAACAACCGCCGTGCCTGTAAAGGTTGGACCGAATACCTCGGTATTTCTGGGCATCGGGAAACTGGCAAATGAATCCTGCGGCGCGCCCGACAGCGTATAGAGCGTGTACCTCTCGCCTCGCTCATCGATCACATTGTAGAAGAAGGCGCCGAATTCGGCGCCCACAAGTTCCACGGCGGCATCCGTGATTGCCTGGACCAGCCTCGTCTGGTCAAGGTCCCCCGAAATGGCGATCGCGGCGCGATTGACGATCGAAAGAGCCCTGCTTTGTTCCTTCAATGCGGCGTGAGCGGCTTTTTCCTCGCTGATATCGATGACGACGCCCACAACTCGCTTGTGACCTTCGACGTCCATTTCGACCCTGCCGCGCGCCACAACGACGCGCTCCTGCCCGGAGCCAAGCACGCGATACTCCGCCTCATATGGCGCACCCGTCTCCACGCTTTGGCCAAGCAGCGAAAGTACCTGTTCGAGGTCGCGCGGATCGATCTTGCCGAGAAAGGCATCGAGCGGTAAGCCCGCCTCCGCGTCAGCCTCCGGAACACCGAACACCTCGACGAGGGGACCTCGTATGGCCAGGCGGTCACTGTCGACCGCCCA
Source organism: Rhizobium sp. ASV20 (assembly GCF_016429015.1). Taxonomy (GTDB): domain Bacteria; phylum Pseudomonadota; class Alphaproteobacteria; order Rhizobiales; family Rhizobiaceae; genus Rhizobium. Next base: position 31,918 of record NZ_JAELTU010000021.1, on the reverse strand, counting down.
TTCGAATATTGCAACGCGACCCGTGGAGAGTGCGAGCGACAGCCGGTCCTGCGTCATCAGATAGCGTTGCTCGCTTCGATGAACGGCTCGACTTGCCTCGCGCCTGATCTCCGCCATCTGAATGTTGGAATGCACACGGGCCAAGAGTTCGCGGGCGGAGAACGGCTTGATCAGATAATCGTCGGCGCCGGCTTCAAGTCCCTCGACTTTCGCCTCCTCGCCTGCTCTGGCTGACAGAATGAGTACGGGGATTTGCGCAAGCACCGGTTCTGCGCGAACGCGTTTTAGAAGTCCGAAGCCGTCCAGCCCCGGCATCATGACATCCGACAGGATCAAATCGGGCGGCGCTGCCTGGGCCATCACGAGCGCGGTCTCCCCATCGGTCGCGACATCGACAGAATAGCCTTGGGCCTTGAGGAGACGCGAGACATAGGCCAGCATGTCGGTATTGTCATCGGCAAGCAGGACGCGTTTGCCGTGTGTCTGCCGGCTTTCACGTTGGCTGACGAGAGTTGCGAGACCCGCGCTTACAGGCTCGGTTTGCATGTCGATCTCGGCAGTGGCACCAGGCAGCCAACGCAGGGCTTCCTCGACAAATTCCGGAGCCTTGCGCACCTCCGGCGGACTGTTCGCGTCGAAGGCGATCTGCTCCCGTGGCAGGTGGGCGTGACCAAATGGCAGCGAGACTTCGAACATCGTGCCGGCGCCGGGAATGCTTTGCGCGCGGATTTGCCCACCGTGCAGCTTTACAAGCTCCTGCACGAGCGCCAAGCCGATGCCGCTACCCTCGAAACTGCGGCCGCGTGCGCCCGCGACCCGATGGAAGCGCTCGAAGAGCTTCGGCATCTCGTCTTCAGGGATACCGATCCCCGTATCGCGCACGGCTATGATGGCAGATTGCCCGTTGCGGGATGTTTCGACCGATACGGTAATCTCGCCGGTGAGGGTGAACTTGAATGCGTTTGAGAGAAGATTGAGGAGGATTGTCTCCCACATCTCTCGGTCGACGAGAACGGCCTCACGCAAGGTATTGCAGTGGAGCGTAAGCGTCATCCCCGTTCGCTCAATCGCCGATCGGAAACTGGAGGCAATCTCGGCGCAGTAAGCGGCCAGATCAGTTGGCTGGTAGACGGCACGCACGCGACCTGACTCGATCCGCGAGAAATCGAGCAGGCTGTTGACGAGCCGCAATAGCCGGGTGCCGTTGCGATGTGCCAGCTCGGCCTGCTGTCTCATATCCGCCGTCGAACCATGTCCCGCCAGCATGTCCTCAAGGGGGCCAAGCATGAGGGTGAGAGGAGTGCGAAACTCATGACTGACATTCGAAAAGAAGGCCGTCTTCGCACGATCGAGCTCTGCCAGAGCTTCGGCGCGCCGGCGCTCTTCTTCATAGGCGTCCGCATTGGCGATTGCGGCGCCGATCTGACCCGCAGCCAGTTCGAGGAAGCCACTATAGCTGTCGTCGAACATGCGATAAGGATTGAGACCGACGATCAAGACGCCGGATCGGCCCGACTCTCCCGAGGGAGACACGGCAAGGGCGACCGCATTCGTCGTTGGACGGTCCCAATGGCCAAACGGCGCCGTTTCCCGGAAGATTTCGGCGACATCTGCGACCAGAACCGGATTGTGCTTGAGCAGGACAGCGCCAAGCGGCCAAGGACCGGACTTTTCAATCGCATGCGAGGCCGGCGCTTCCTGCTTGCCGATTGTCACCCCGGAGGCGGCAACCAGCGTGGCCTGGTCCCCGCCTGGCGGGACCATATAGAGCAAAACAAAGGTAAGGTCGTGCCTATTGGCGGCGAGAGAATGAACGCTGCTCTCGCATGCCTCCTCCCATGTTCGGGCGCTTGCGGTGTGAGCGGCAAGTTCTCGAAGCGACTTTAACTGGCGTTCACCAATGACGCGCTGCGTATCGTCCGTGTTGGCGCAGATAATGCCGCCGGGCGTGCCATCGTCGTCGGGAATAGGACTATAGGAAAAAGTGTAATAGGTTTCTTCGGCATAGCCATGCCGCTCCATGATCAGGAGCTGTTCCTCGACATAGGTACCCTCGACGCCTCCCATCGCCGTCGTGAGCATCGGCTCGATATTGCCCCAGATCTCGCGCCAGACTTCTTCGGTCGGCCTTGCCAGCGCCCAGGGATGCTTTCCGCCAATGATCGATCGATATGGATCATTGTAGAGATAGATCAGCTGCTTGCCCCAACCGATCCAGATCGGCTGGCGTGAGGTGAGCATGATGCGGACAGCGGTCTTCAGGCTCTGCGGCCATGTCTCGGGCGATCCGAGCGGACTGGTCGTCCAGTCATGCGCGCGGATGAGTGCACCCATTTCACCGCCACCCGCTAGAAAATTGGGTCCGACCGGCGCGGTCCGATGTTCCGTCACCCCATTCGACCTGGTCGTTTTATCGTCTACATCAACTCCGTCGCGCATTGGTCAGTTGCCCAGCGTTCCGGTTGACACCGGGTTGAGCGCCTCTTCAAGGGCAGCCGACAGATCCTTCATATCGAAGGGTTTCGACACCGTCGGTCGCGTGCGGAATTGATCAGGAAGCATCGAGCGGCCATAGCCACTCGAAAAGATGAAAGGAATTCCCTGTTGCGAGAGGATCTCGGCGACCGGAAAGACTTCCTTGCCGCGTAAATTTACATCCAGTATGGCGCAGTCGAAACCAGCGGCCCCCGCCTTGTCAACCGCGTCGCCGATATTGTCAGCCGCCACCACCACGTTACAGCCGAGATCTGCAAGCATGTCCTCGATCGACATGGCGATAAGGCTCTCGTCCTCGGCAAGAAATACTCTAAGACCGTCCAAGCTCATTCCTCTCCCCCCGGCACCGGCGCCATTGTCCATCATTGAAGGCTTACTCTCCTTGCGTCTTCCGTCCGGATCCAGCTGCTCGTTTCCCCCTCGCAATTGCGCCAGACCGGAAAGGCATGCGATCCGGCGACTTGCCAAAATCGATCAAATCGCGGCGTGTTCGTTCCATTTACCGTCGCTGCAGAGGAAGATCCGACGTGCGCGAAGCGACTTCCGTTCCTTTCCACTTTCAAAGACGGTGTGTGCCGGTGCGGCAATGCAATTGCCCACGGTGAAACCGCTTAATAACGCTCTGGAGTTAGAATGGTTCCGCCCGTCTTTGTCAGCCTTTGCCAGCCAGCCTCAGCTTGAGAGAAAATTGCCGTTGACGACAACCAGACGTCATGGCCACTTGGCCATGACGCCGGTCGGTCACATTCGTGTCTCAACCTCAGCAGATTTGCTCATCGCCTTCTGTGGAGGCGTGAGGAGTCTTCGGCCCGTCCAAACCGGGCCGTTTTTTATGCGCTCCCATCCGACACGATCTTATTTGGGACGCTCTAGAGCGTCCGGAGCCGGCGACCGTTTCAACGCGCGGGCTTTGTGGCGTCGTCAGGCAAGATATGGAGGCCATTGGCATGAGCTGCAGCGACGAATTCTCGCCTGGCAGTCTCTGCATCGCATCGGCTCTCCAACGCATCGATCAAGGCCGCGACTGCGCGATGAAACTGGATCGATGCTCGCTTTGAATGAGGCCAGCCGTCGTTCAGCAGGAGCGCGGCAAGATCATCGACCGTATATGCGCTCCTATATTGGCCGATGCCGTCCCTATCGACGTAAAGCGGACGCACGGGATGAGCTTGGCGGGGAGGATTCATTGCACTTGCCTTTCCTGTTGGCGACGTCATCTAGCAATTCCGTCAACCACAAAACGGGAACCGCAAGAAGCGGTTCCGCGAAGACTTGCAAGCCGCCAAAGTATTGGCCCGGGGAGCCTCGTATCGGCAAGGCGAGGTCGCGGCGTTTGCCACTACCGTGCGGCGTCCGACGAGAATTGCGATCAGCCTTCTAGAAAAAATCGCCGGGTGTCTCGTCGCCTGCGTTGAGAAATCGACATAGGGCATCGGCCACGGCGTTACCCGACAGGGATTATGTTGGAACCGATAGCCGCCCAGCGGCGTTATCTCGACCGTCGCTCGCTTCATACAACAGCAAGTGAGGTGAGCGCCCACGCCTGCTTCAAGCCTGCAAAGCAGGACAATGTGTTTATCTTGTTGAAGTGACATGTAACCGCCGGACAAAATTAGGATAGAATGGTGCCGACGACAATTTCATCCGGGAATGAGGGTCTCGATTTTATTCTGAAGGGTGGCTTTCCGCCAAGACGACTGTATCTCGTCGAGGGCGCGCCGGGCTCGGGTAAGACCACACTTGCGCTGCAGTTTCTACTGGAAGGCGCGCGCCGGGGCGACAGGGCGCTTTATATCACGCTGTCGGAAACGAAGGAGGAACTGACCGCCGTTGCCTCCTCCCATGGATGGGATGTCGACGAATTCGATGTCTTCGAGTTCAACTCGGCCTCCGAGATATTCGGTGACGGGCGCGAACAGAGCATCCTTCATCCCTGGGAGCTTGAACTCGGTGAGACCATTCGCCTGATCCAGGAGGAAGTCGAGAGGGTCAAGCCTAAGCGCGTCGTGTTCGACAGCCTGTCCGAAATGCGCCTGCTCGCCCAGGATCCGCTGCGCTATCGTCGTCAGGTGCTGGCCCTGAAGCAGTTCTTCTCCGGACGCGACACGACTGTGATCCTGATCGATGACATGACCGGCAGCGCGGACGAGCGTGACGCGCATCTTCATAGCCTCTGCCACGGCGTTATAACGCTTGAGCGCCTGACACTCGATTTCGGTGCCGCCCGTCGGCGCCTGCAGGTGCAAAAGCTGCGCGGCGTCGATTTCATAGCAAGCTATCATGATTTTACCATCCGCACCGGCGGATTGGAGATCTATCCGCGGCTCATCGCATCGTCCTACCATTCCAGCTTCTCCGGTGACGCGATAGCAAGCGGCGTCGCCGAACTTGATGACCTGCTGAGCGGTGGGCCGCGGCGTGGAACGAATACGCTCCTCACGGGGCCGGCGGGATGCGGCAAGACGACGATCGCGCTGCAATATGTCTTTGCCGCCTGCGAGCGGGGAGAACCCTGCACGATTTACGAGTTCGATGAGCGCATCGGGACACTGCTTACCCGCGCTCGCCAATTCAGTCTCGATCTTGGACCGCATATTGACAGTGGAGTCCTCGTCATAGAGCAGAATGATCCCGCCGAGATCTCGCCGGGAGAATTCACCGCGAAGGTTCGGCATGAAGTCGAAGTTCGCGGCGCCAAGATGATCGTCATCGACAGTCTCAATGGTTATATGGCGGCCATGCCGCAGGAGCAGCATCTTATCCTTCAGATGCACGAGCTTTTGTCCTACCTCAGCCAGAAGGGTGTCGTTACCTTTCTGATTAATCCCCAGACCGGCCTGGTCGGATCGATGGCCTCGAACCTCAACATCTCCTACATCGCCGACACTGTCGTTCTGATGCGCTTCTTCGAGGCCGGTGGACGCGTGCGCAAGGCCATCTCGGTTTTGAAGAACCGCGGTGGGGCGCATGAGGACACGATCCGCGAGTTGCGCATTGATAGCGGCGGTGTGCGCGTCGGCGAACCGCTCACCCACTTCAGAGGCATTCTCATGGGGACACCGGAATATCTCGGAGAGAAGGGGCCTCTGATGGAAGATCGCCGTAGTGACAGTTGACAGGGAAAGCGAAGGGCATCGGATACTGATCAGTGCGCCCTTCGGTCGGGATGCTGACAGTATCGCGAAGCTTCTGCGTGCCGAGGGATATGAGGCCATCATATGCCCCGACATCGTGGCGATTGCCGGCCGGATAGACGAGACCGTCGGTGCGATCCTCTTGACCGAAGAGGCGCTCGCAAGGGATGTCGCGATCCTGAAGGCCGCGCTCGTTGCACAGCCGTCCTGGTCCGATGTGCCATTTGTCCTGCTTGCGGCGCAAAGGTTCGGGCGGACCCCGAACGAGCACCTCTCAAAGCTTGCCCTTTTTGATCTGGCCAGCAATAGCGTCGTCCTGGAGCGACCGTTAGGTAAGGCTTCGCTCTTCAGTGCGATTGCCTCCGCGATGCGGCTGCGTGAGAAGCAATTTCAAATGCGCGATCGGCTCGTTGACCTGGACGAGAGTGAGACGCGGCTTCGACTGGCGACGACGACGGGCGGAATCGGTATCTGGGATTTCGATCCCCTCACCGGTCGTCTCGAATGGGACGAACGATGTAAGACGATGTTTGGACTGCCTGTCGATGCGGACATCACCTATGACGGCAGCTTTCTGGCCGGGCTGCATCCCGACGATCGCGAACGATCGGACCAAGCCGTCCGTGCGGCTCTTCAGCCCGGCGGGACCGGGAGCGTCGAAATCGAGTACCGAACGGTCGGCATCACGGACGGCGTCGAGCGCTGGATCGCCGCAAAAGGTGGGTCCGTCTTCAGCGATGGGAGGCCGATCCGCTTCATCGGTACGGTAACCGACATCAGCCAGCGAAAAGGAACAGAAAAGGCGCTCGCGGAGTCCGAAGCCGCATTGCGATTGGAACGGCAAGCGCTGGACGATCTCAATCGAACCCTCGAAGAGCGCGTCGCCCGGCGAACCGTCGAGCTGGAGGAGGAAATGGCCGCGCGGACACGAGCCGAGGAAGCCCTGCGACAGGCGCAAAAGATGGAAGCGGTGGGACAACTAACAGGTGGCATTGCCCACGACTTCAACAACATGCTGACCGGGATCATCGGCGGTATCAATCTCGCGAAGCGGCGCATCGCAAGTGGTAATGTTGCAGATGTCGACCGGTTCATGGACGCTGCGACGGAGGCGGCGCACAGAGCGGCGGCGCTCATCGCCCGCCTCCTTGCCTTTTCACGCCGGCAGACCCTGGACGCAAAGCCGATGGAGGTGCGCTTACAGTTGGAGGCGACAAGGGAGCTCTTGGAACGGACCTTGCCGGAATCCATTATCGTCGACACCCGGGTGGATGGCGACGTCGGTAGTGTCGTTGCCGACGCCAACCAGCTCGAAAGTGCTCTTCTCAACCTCGCGATCAATGCGAGGGATGCAATGCCCGACGGCGGAAAGCTGACGATCGGAGCGTCGCGTGAGACCGTTGAGGCGCATAATGATCTGCGGCTCCAGCCTGGCCCCTATGTCGTTCTTCATGTGCTCGACACGGGAGTTGGAATGCCGCCGGAAGTGCTCGAAAAGGTGTTTGAGCCCTTCTTCACGACGAAGCCGATCGGACAAGGTACCGGCCTCGGATTGTCGATGATATACGGATTTGCCCAGCAGTCGGGCGGCACGGTCAGTATACGTAGCAAGCCCGGCCAGGGCACATTGATCCGCCTCTATCTGCCGGCGGCGGAGGGAAAGGCCGCAATAGAACAGGTGGAACTGGCGGACAGTGTCCCGGAAGGGCGCGGGCAGACCGTACTTGTCGTGGAAGATGACGAAGCGGTACGGCTCCTTGTCTGCGAAGTCCTGTCAGACCTGCGCTATCACGCGATCGAGGCTGGCGATGCGGACGTCGCGATCCCGCTTCTTTCGGGTATGCGCACAATCGATCTTATGGTCTCGGATGTTGGGCTTCCCGGCATGAACGGCCGGCAGCTCGCGGAAATCGCGCGGCAACACAGGCCAACGCTGCCGATTCTGTTCGTGACCGGTTATGCCGAGAATGCCGCGACCAAGGCGGGTTTCCTCGGAACCAACATGGACATGATCAGCAAGCCTTTCGCAGTGGAGGCTCTCGCTGCCAAGATCAGCGAAATGATGCCTCGCCGGTAGCGCCTGCAGCTCACCGCTGCAGACCCAGCGGGAACCCAGCGTCTCTTAATGTCCATCGCGTCGAGAATAAGAATTCGCGAAAAAATCCCAGAGACAATGAAACCTTTCGGCCGCTCGCTCATTATCAAAGTGTGGATTTACTCCATATAATCAGTTATTTAGGAGAATATATATGCGCCGTTTGTTTATTGCCCTGGCCACAACTGCAGCGCTTGCATCGGCTGCGAGCGCGCAGGCCGCCACCGCTACAACGACGATCGCCGACACATTTCTCAGTGCCAAACCGACCGATGTCTTGAGCTACAATCTCGTGGGCCTGAACATCCAGAATGGCGACAAGGAGACTATCGGCGAGATCAAGGATCTGATCATCTCCAGTGGCCAGCTCAGCGGATACATCGTTTCGGTCGGCGGATTTCTCGGCATGGGCGAGCGATACGTGATCGTCTCTCCTGGCGCCGTCAAAGTCACCTACAATGAAGGCGACAAGAAGTGGTCGGCGACGATGTCCGCCACGAAAGAGCAACTCAAGACTGCTCGTGAATTCAAATATGAGGGCCGCTGGGCCAAGTGACTCGCAAGCCAGCCATGCGCGAATACCTGGGCGTCGCTTAGTGGCGCCCGGCTTCGCGAGAGTGCGCAGGCAGCAAGCCAGTCGCAAATTCCGTACAGGCGGTTTCAAAGGGCCGAGGACGCCCGATGAGGCGGAGATGGTCCGCATCCTTGAGGCAAACGGACGCAATCAGATTGCGCGAAAACTCTTGCCACAAGTCGCGTTGGTCGCGAACTCCCCGCGGGAACGTCCTTCACGCTACCGGGTCCTGCAAAGGTGACGCGATTGCCCTTGTCGACCCTAAAGCTCTGCCAGTTGACGTCGTGGCCTAAGCCTTTCCTGCCCGGCAACCCCGCAAATGCGGCGCGCTGTTGGCAGCTCGCCGCACAGAAATCGAACCCCGCCGAGCCGATCCCGCGTGCGATCGTGAAGTCGATCAGCGGCCCTGAGTAAAACGTTCGGGGCGGAAGGTCGCAAGCATCGGATGTTCTGCACCTGTTGCGATCTCGTAGGCAAGCAACTCACCAACAATCAGGCCAAGTGTCGCGCCACTGTGGCTGAAGGCTACATAATAGCGCGGGATCGCTTTCAGGGCACCAAGAACTGGCTCGCCGTCGCCCGGAATCGGCTTTCCGCCAACACCGATCGAAGCGACTTCGATCTTCGGATTGCCATCCAGCACTTTCGAGGCCTCGTTCAGCAGTGCCTCGACCACCGAGTGGTCGACGTCATATGTCCCGTCCGGCCCGATCGTCACGCCCTGATCGGCTGCCCAGTCGGCATCGATTGACAAGCCCCCCCCTGGCGCGGGGCGAACGGCGACGCGCGGCGTGTTCAGCACGGCGGCCAGAGGATGGCCGAGAGGTTTCGTCTGCACCAGAAGTGCGATCGGCGTGTCGTCCCCGATCGTCTGACCGGCCTCGGCCGCCATTTTCGGCACTTGAGGGCCAGTGGCGAGGAGCACGGCATCGGCCTCGTAGCGCTTGCCCTTGGCTGTCTCGATCCCGACGGCGCGACCGCCTTCAACAAGAACCCTGCCCTTGCCCTCATCCGTGACCATCTGCCCGCCGAGTTCGGTAAATTCCTGCAGCAGATGGCCGATGAGCAAAGGCAGATCGACCCATCCCTCACCTGGATTGAAAATCGCTCCGGACGAGGTAATGGCAGCGGTATCTACGCCTGGCGTCGTGGCAGCAACCTTGCGAGCTTCGACATGCTGTGCGTCATAGCCGATCGCAACCTCGTAGTCGAAGACGCGCGCGATATCGTTGGCCTCACCCTCTGCGTCCCAGGTCAGTCCTCCGTCGAAGCGCAGCCATTCCACACCGGGGTGGCGTGCCGCCAGCGTCCGATACCGATCAATGCCTGCGACGCGCAGGAGATGATAGGGGTTCGAACGCATGCGTGCCGAGTTAAGCCAGGACAATGACCGGCCCGAGGCGCCATTGGCGGGCGGGCCATCGTTGATAATCGTGACCTTGACACCACGCCGGGCGAGTTGCAGGCCAGTCGAAACCCCGAAAATGCCTGCACCGAGGATAGCGGCTGAGGTGATGATGTTGTCGTTCATGAACGTGCCTTTCCAACTTGTCTTAGATGATCGTTCAGGGAGCTTCCCAGCGTCCCGTCGTCGTTGAGCGAAAGAGAGCGTCGAGCGCCTTCATGTTGGCAATCGCATCGTTGAGGTCTGTAACGAGCGGCACACCGGTCAGAATGGTCGCAGCGAAGGCATCGGCCTGCTCGCGATATTGGTCGACCGCGTCGATGACAATCTCCCGGCGCCCGTTGCCTGCAAGATCTTCGCCGTTGTCGATCACGATGGTCGTTTGCTCGTCTGGCGGCGCGTTGAATGGGATCTCAAGCTCCATGCGGCCCCGCGTGCCGAGAACGGTGACCTTCTGCGTCAACACAAGCTGCGTCGCACACGTAAAGATCAGTTGTCGGCCACCGGGAAACTCCATGAGACCGCTGGTCAGCCGGTCGGTCTCAAAGGCCGGGTCGCGTTCAATCGCGGCGATTGCTCTTAAAGGCTCCGCAGCAAACAGCAAACGGGCGATGTTGACCGCGTAGCAGCCGACGTCGAGCAACGCACCGCCGCCGATCGACGCCTGATTGCGCACGTTGTTCGGGTCTTCCAGATAATAGGAAAATATCGCCTGAATTGCCCGGACATCGCCGATATGTCCTGTCTCGGCGAGCGAGCTTGCCATCGTCCACTGCGGATGGTGGCGGACCATGAAGGCTTCGGCGACGGGCAAACCGGTTCTTTTCGCGGCCGCCGAGAGTTCCTCGGCTTCCTGTGCATTCAGCGCGATCGGCTTTTCACAGAGAACCGGCTTGCCCTGTTCCAGGGCTTGACGTGTCAGCGGCACATGGAGGTGGTTCGGCAACGGATTATAGATCGCATCGATGTTCGGATCTGCAAGCAGTTCCTCATAGCTTCCATAGGCCGTGGGGATATCAAAGGCGGCTGCGGTATGCCGTGCCTTCTTGATGTCGCGGGAGGCGATGGCCGCAACCCGGCCGAGCCTGCTCGACTGGATCGCGGGTATCACCGCATCGATGGCGATCCCGGCGCAGCCAAGCACACCCCATCTAATTGTTGGTGTCATGTCGCGGGTCTCTCCGATCACAGGACTTCCGCGAGGAAGCGCTTCAGCCGATCACTTTGCGGATTGTCGAAAATCTGATCCGGCGGGCCGGCCTCGACGATGCGACCTTCATCCATGAAGATGACCTGGTCGGCAACCTTGCGGGCAAAGCCCATCTCGTGGGTTACGACCGCCATGGTCATGCCCTGGCGCCCGAGATTGGCCATCAGATCAAGTACGCCCTTGACCAGCTCCGGATCGAGCGCGCTTGTCACTTCGTCGAAGAGGACGACTTCCGGATCCATGGCGAGAGCGCGGGCGATGGCGACGCGCTGCTGCTGGCCGCCGGAGAGGCCTGCAGGGCGATGATCCTGGCGCCCGGCAAGCCCCACCTCCGCCAGGCGGGCCTCGGCGATACGGCGAGCTTCGCGCTTTGGCATCTTCTTGATCTTCGTCAGCGAAAGCATGACGTTTTCAAGCGCGGTATGATCTGGAAACAGGTTGAAGTGCTGGAACACCATGCCGACGCGACGTCGCAGGTTCTCCGGCTTCATCAACAGAATGCTTTCGCCGTCGAGTGCGATGTCGCCCCGCTTCGGCTCCACGAGACGGTTGAGGCAACGCAGCAATGTCGACTTGCCCGAGCCGGAAGGACCGATGATGCAGGTCACCGTGCCGCGTCCGATGTCGAGGTCAATCCCTTTCAGCACCTCGAGATCGCCATAGGCCATGCTGAGATCGCGGATTCTTACCGCGCCTCCCTTGAAGCGCGCAGCCTTAGTCTCACCGGTTGCCGGATCAATCGATGCGGCGGCGAGTTCGCCGACCTCGACAAGACCGCTTGTCGTACCGCTGCTACGGCCCTGACGGCCGAGGCGCAGGCGAGCATCGATGAAGTTGACGAGGTGCGTCAGCGGAACGGTGATCACCAGATAGAAAATGCCAGCAAGCAGGAGCGGCGACAGGTTTCCGGTGACGACGGCCTGATCCTGGCCGACGCGGAAGATTTCGCGCTCGGATGCCAGAAGGCCAAGGAAATAGACAAGGCTCGAATCCTTGACGTTGCCGATGAATTGATTGACGAGCGCTGGAAGGACGCGCCGGACGCCCTGCGGGATGATGATCAGCCGCATCCCCTGCCCGTAGCTCATGCTGAGCGCCCGGCAGGCTTCCAGCTGGCCTCGCTCGACGCTCTGAATGCCGGATCGAAAGATTTCGCCGATATAGGCTCCGGCGATCAAGCTGAGCGCGATGATCCCGAGGGGAAAAGGCGATGGACCGAATAGTTCGCGACCAATGCGCGCAAAACCTTGGCCAATGATGAGAATTGTCACGATCGCCGGCAAGCCGCGAAAGATGTCGGTATAAATACGCGCCGGCAGACGCAGCCAGCGGGACTGCGAGATGCCCATCACGGCCAGTATCATCCCGATGATGACGCCGAGCACGGTGGAAGCCGCTGCCAGGATCAGTGTATTTTTCAATCCGACCGTGATCATGCTCGGTAGGACTTCGGCCATCGCATCCCAGTCAAGAAAGCTGCGACGGAGGTTTTCAAGCCAATCCATTCAATTCCCCTTGAAACTCTCAGGCGGTGAATTGCCGCCGTCCGGCACGCCGGGCGGCGGCGTTGCCTCACTTCTTGGGAAGATATTGATCGGGCATCGGCGAACCGGGGAACCACTTCTCATAAAGCGTCTTCCAGGTACCGTCCTGCATGGCTTCGTGCAGTGCCTTGTTCAGCGCCAGTCGCAAGGCGTCGTTGCCCTTGTGGACCACGAAACCCGCAGGTGCGTCAAACGAGGGTATGTTGACCGCGATTTTCAGAGACTTGTATCGCTCGCCATATTGTTTCGCGGCTTCATAGTCGAGGAAATGCGCGTCGATAGTGCCGTTGTTCAATGCCGCGACGGCCGAATTATTGTCGGGGAACTTGACGAGATCCGTGCCTGCGAAATTCTTGGTGGCATAAACCTCCTGGAGCGTGCCTTGAACAACGCCCAGACGCTTGCCCTTGAGGCCATTCGCGTCCTTGATAGACGTGTCCGAGGTCAGAACCGAAAGATAGCCGGCGAGATAGCCATCCGAGAAATCGACTGTCTTCTTACGTGCCTCGGTCGTTCCAATTGCGGCGACGGCGACATCAAATCGCTGATTGGCTACCGATGGCAACAGTGCCGAGAACTCTTGGCCGGTAAACGTGACCTTGTCGCTCGGAAAACCCATGCGCGAGGCAACGTTCAGGAAAAGCTCGATATCAAAGCCGGTAAACTTACCGTCTGCGGTGGTGAAGGTGTAAGGCTTGGAATCGCCCATCGTCCCGACGCTGATAACGCTCGGATCAATGAGGTTATATGGATTCTCGGCCGCGGGAGCAGGGACAACGCCTGTCGCGAGGCCGATCGCGACGCCGATCAATGCAGCGCGAATTCGGTTGAGCTTGGAACCAATCAGGCTGGGTAAATTCATTTCTTCATTCTCCTCTGGCGGTTTCGTTCGCGATTTTTCAGTCGCAGGGGTCCCATCCGGACGGTCGCCTAAGCGGCCGTCCGGCCCATGCAGTCGCATGCTAGTGTCAAGCGCAGTTATTTCACGAGACCGGTCTCTTTATTGATTGAGACCGGTCTCTTTTGGTTTTATCAATTGATATCTTCGCATTTGCAACTCGTCAATATCTCTTGTAAAGCTGCATTCATGGACCCAACGACGCGCCCGAAAACCTCTGCAACCGTTGCCGACGTCGCTCGAGAGGCCGGAGTCTCGAAAGCAACCGCAGCGCGGGTTTTAGGCGGATACGGAACTGTCAGCGACCGAGTACGAGAGGCCGTAACCGCGGCTGCCCGTACCTTGGACTACCGACCGAACGAACTGGCTCGCAGCATGACGACCGGTCGCTCCGGAACCATTGGGGTCGTGGTGGGTGATATCGAAAACCCGTTTTTTAGTCTTGCTGTTCGAGGCATCACTGACGTCGCAAGGCATGCGGGTTTCACGGTGATCCTTACCAACTCGGGAGAAGACGTCTCGGCAGAGAAGGCCGCGGTGAAAACACTGCTGGCAAAGCGCGTCGACGGGCTGATTGTTTCGCCAGCAAAGGAAAGCGATGTGGAGCATCTTCGCGACGTTGCGCGCTCCGGACGGCCTCTCGCTCTCCTTGACCGCGGCATTGACGACTTCGACGTCGACACGGCAATCGTCGACGATCGCCATGCCGCAGAAGGTATCACCCGTCAGTTGATTGATCTTGGGCATCGCCACATCGCCTATCTGACGGCGTGCGACACAAGCGACCACCACTTCCGGCAATTGAGCGACATCAACACGGGGTCTGTGCGCAGGCGAGTTGAAGGCTACCTGGACGTCTGTCGAAAAGCTGGCCTTCCACCCATGGAGCAGTGGGTCACCATGGGCGCCTCCACACCTGAGCGAGCACGTCAGATATCGGCGCAAATGCTGAAGGCACAGGATCGTCCAACAGCGATCATCGCTTCCGATAGCCTCATTGGCCTGGAGGTCTTCAAGATCGCGCGGATGATGGGTCTTTCAATCCCGGACGACTTGTCCTTGATATCGTTCCACGATGCCGACTGGACCGCAGTCACGTCTCCGCCGGTGACGGTCGTCAGCCAGCCCGTCTATCGTCTTGGGGAGGCCGTCGCGAAATTGCTAATCGAACGATTGGACGGGTCAGTGACATCAGCCCGGCGGATAGTCCTTCAGACTGAGGTCATTTCGCGGGCTTCGGTAGGCGCGGCATCCACGACAAGGCCGCAAGCTCAATGAAAATATCAGCGCTCGAGTTTTCGCGCCGCAATCAAGATCTCGCAGAGCTTCGCTATCGGCTCGCAATTGGTAGGCGGCATACGTGCGCAGGGCGTCCACTCAGCGAGCCGGACGCCGAGACAGTCGATTTCCCCGATCCGACGCATCAGTGCGCGAGTTTCATTTATCGGGCTATCTTATCCACAGTCGGACCGAATGGATAGAGCATCGAATAATTGGGCTGCGAGGAATATCGCCGCGAAGGCCGGCGATGTCGTTGCGCTAACGGGCGCACCAGCGCCGTTTGCACCGGTACGGCGCAAGATTGCTTGGTGATCCACGAGATGATCGGCGGTCGACACGAGGGATCCGGTCGGAGCGTGCGAAAGATTTCGGCCTATCACGCATCTGGGATGCGCCTGAGAGATTGCCTGGGCGTATCTCCGTGTCTTGCGCGGGCAACGGGGCGCTATCGCCATTCCTCCGACAACTGCCGCTTGTTACGAAATAAACTATTTTGACGGGATTTGAAATACAAACGCAATTTGAGCCTGCAACATCAAGAGGCAAAGGACGAGGGCGCTCAGCCAGGCCCGCTCGTCTCCCGCAATCATTTTAACTTGCGGGTGGGGAGCCTTGACTGGCCGTACCCGCACAGTTTTCACTCCGCTCTGGATGTTCTACTCGCATGAGACATGTCGCAATCGTCGGAAATGGTTCCGTTGACAAGAGACAAGCCGCAACCATCGAATCCACCGATCTCGTCATCCGGTTCAACCATTGTGCATCCTGCGTCACCGGCGGCTTGCGCACCGACGTCGTCGCTGTCTGCAATACGGGTCGGCCAACCAAATCAACGCTTGTTTGTTTGACAGCGGCGAATCCCTAGCGCGCGCCCGGACGCCCCACGTCGATCCCCCGACTTCACGTATGGCAGTCAGGCGCTTCGCCCCACCAGCAAATGAATACGCTCTGCCATCCACCGCCGGCTAAACGTTGCAAGCAACCCGAAGTAAATGGCCACGCCCAAGGCAATGGTCATTCCCAGACGTTCAATTGGGATGAAATGACCGAGAAAGGCCACGTGAACATAGCCGGTCATCGCTGCCATCGCCGCCGCAGCCAGAGCGGCGGGAAGCAACCCTAGATAATGAGCCAACGGCGATATTCGCAGCCGCCGAAGCAGAACGAAGTTTCCGTAGAAGCCGAAGAATAGTGTCGGCGCGGCCATGATCAGGACCGCCAGTTGCGGCGAGCGAGTGGGAATGGCTACAAGCGCGCCGATGCACGTTACGGCGACAATCGCGGAATAGTGCAAGGATCGCTTATTCATGCCAAGCGCATTCATCGCGATCGGATTAAACCACGCGATGGGTATCATGAGCGATGTGATCGCAACCGCGCGCAATATCGGAGCGACGCCTGCATAAGACTGTGGCAGTAGTGCACTCGTCATATCGTCTGCAACAACGATCAGGCCCGCGAAGGTGGGAAATGCGACGAAGGCTGAGGTTCGAATAATTGCGGTGAAAACGTCTGCTTCCGCCCGATCATTGCCGCGAACTTTGCTCATCAGCGGAAACCACAAGGCAAAAAGCGGGCTGATGATCGGATTCTGCACAGATTCGCTGATGCGATCGGCGGCACGAAACAGGCCGACGGTGGCACTGTCGAATCTGATACCAAAGACAAGGACCGTAGCGCGCTGCATTGATAGATTTATCGCGGCGATCAACCACAGCGGAATAAGCCTCCGAAAGAGATCTTGTCTGGCTTCACGGTCCGTCCTCACCCCCGGAATCCAGCGTGTATGCAGGAACTCAAAAACCAATACGAAAAGCGTCGAGGTCACGCGCTGGACCGGCAACGCCCAGATTGCGAGCGGTGAGAAAGCCACTGCGATGCCGCCGATGCCGCCGATGACGGTCGACAGCATGTTTCGCTTCGCAAATGTCTTGAAGCCCAGATCTCGCATGATCAGGGCGTCCATCACCGAAAGCCAGGGCGTGGCGAGAAGCAGTACGCCAAAAATTGGCATGTAGTAACCGACCAGAGGCACATTCTGCCAGTTTGCGAGCAGCGGCCCGGCGACAAAGAGAATAGCAGCGATTGGGGCTGCGATCACCGAAAGAGCGAGAAATGCTGCATTGAGGCTTTTCCGGTCAAACGATCCTCTCTGCAGGACTGCATCCATACCGGCATAGCGTCCGTCAATCGCAACGAAGTCGGCCACGACCGCCGACAAGGCGACCGCGCCGAAAATTGCCGGATTGAGCATGTGCGCCAGAATGAGGAAGATGATGAAGCCTGCCGCCTGCGAGAATATTGCATTGATCGTGTTCCAAACGAACGCGTTTCGCAGCGCTGACGCGATTGAGCTATCGGGCATGGCACTTCCCTTTTTGGCGTTCAGGGAGGCATGCCTCTTGCGGGCACGCGGATGGACGATGTGACCAGATTTGCAGAGTTGCCATCTCCATCAAGGTTGAAGTCGCCACCAGTTCAGCCGTGTCTTGATCCGACGTCTCAGCTCTTTCAAGAAAGTAACTTTCGCGATTTCTCGGACATAGTCATTGTATGGGGTTTTTCTGAGGTAGTCGTAATAGGTCGATATCAACGGGTGCCAGCCATCTATCGACCAGGGTTTGTTGTGTTCGGTGAAATGAATGATCTTGGGTCGCCTGCCTGTCTTCATCTCGGCAGCCGTGGCGAAACATGGCTTCTCTTCTTGTGGCATCAGCATTCGTCGCTGGACGTTCCACAGAATATCGAGCCGCTGCCAACGTTGCCAGAAGACGACGTTCAGTGCGCATTGATCGCCGTACTCCATGTCCTCCTCGCGGTCCTGCAAAAGCTCGATGACTTTCTGGAAGTCGCCGTCACGACGAATTCTGTCAAGGTCGAGCAGGAGGATGCCGGAGTTGAAATAGCCAAGGTGCTCGTGCGGTAGGCCGAAGCGATCCGCAAACGCACGATCGTCCATGCCGACATCGGTGACCGCACCAATCGCAAAGGCGTCAAGATCCGCGTGGTAGAGTTCACGGATGTCGGCTTTGACGACAAGGTCGGCGTCAAGGTAGAGGATCCTGTCGACGGTGGCCGGAGCGAGTTCATCGATCATGAGACGAAAATATCCGGCGCGACTGATATGCCGCTTTCCCGGCATGCCAAGTACGGCCGGTTCGTTGATTTCCAACCAGACAAACGTATGGCCCGGCCCGCAGAGTTCAAACTCCGTACGGTCCTTTTCGCCCATGCCGTCATGTAGGATCAGAAATTGGAATCTTGCCCCTTGTGCGTTCGCAATTATCGAAGCAACGACAACGCCTGCATGGGGCAGGTAGGCTATATCCAGACCGAATGCGATGTTGATGAGATCTGGGTCGGGCAGCGCGCTCGCGCCGCCATGTGCAGCATCCAGTTTCGCCGCCACGGATATCGGATCGTGGTCGAATTTCCCACGACTGGGCTCCAGCCTCGCGCTCGCGGCCAGGGCGTCCCGCGCTAGAGATGTGAGGGAGGTGTCAGATATCTGATCTTTCATTGTCCTCTCCTGGTCGGCTGAAGGCTCCAAGCCTGCGCAACCACATGAAAAAACGACGAGCTGGGCAGTATTGCCTGCATTGGGAGCCTGCTCGAAAGTTGCCATTGCGACCACCGGCATCACTTTTAGGCGCGCAGGTTGTCGTCGCCGGATGAGATGAGCTCCCGGTCGATATGCGTTCGTTCGATGATTAGTCCTTGTCTCGCAGTGTGATCGATACCTAACTTCCTGGTATCTCTATCGCTTTGAGATTTATGATTTTTCTACCGAAACATCTTCATATTGTTCCTGGTATGACATTGCATGCGACAAAGATTTGCATTTCGACACGCTTCGAAAAAGATCAATATTCTTTATGCCGATAATATCGCGCATATGATAGGTTTTATCATAACAATATACATGCTTCATAAATAGCATCATAATTGCACCTATGTACTCAATTGTTGAATTAGATTGGTGAACTCAAATATCGTAGTTTAGCCTCATCGTGTCCGATTCATGTCATAAACTACATGGAAGTGCATCGAATATGAGCGGATATCCAAACCACGAGTATCCGGAACACCCCATGATCTAATTCACAAACGAATGTAGGCAACCGATACTTTGGTATAGGGTTCCTGTCATGATATTGCCTTTTTTAAAAACTATTGGCGCGAGTAAGTAGCTAAGTGACCTTTTTATGCGCGATCACTATTGTACCGACAATATCGAGGTTGCATGGAGAACATGTTGCTGTCAGGTGGATGATCGGCCAATACCGTCGGGGATGCCCCGGATTTCGATGACCGCCAACGACACATCCGCGGCTGTTGGTCAGTCGATCCGATGATGCCATGCGGCGCGAGCCGACAGGTTGGTCGCTGAGCCAGCAGAAATAAATCTTCACCAGCTATTGGAGTGTGCTTTCCGAAGCGAAGGTGTAAGTTGGCAACCTTCATGAGATACGGAGGATGGTACCGATGCCCCGCTTTCTTGCCGTTTACACCATGCAACCCGAGGACCTGGTGGCGTTTCGCAGCTTGCCAAAAGCCGAGCAGGATGCAGTAGACGCCATCGGCATCAAAGAATGGGCGGCATGGGAGGAAAGGAACGCATCGTCCATCCTTGATCGTGGCGGAATGGTGGGCAGGACGACACGTATGACCAAGGACGGGATCGTCAATGCCGTGAACTCACTCTGCGGCTACGTGGTGGTGGAAGCTCAGAGCGCAGCAGCAGCACGCCTGTTCGAAGATCACCCGCATATCACCATCTTTCCCGGCGACGGGGTGGATCTGATGCCCTTGCTGACGTGACCGATAGCCTTTCCGCAGACGATCTCAGGCTGAGTTGCTATCAAAGCGGATAAACGCTAGCCGTCGCGATGATGTAGAGATCGGCCTTATGCGCCTGGCACCACGCCTCCAGCTCACGCCTCAATTCCGGCCAGAGACCCCGGGCCCATTCTGGCGCACGTTCCATCCATTCATCTTCGCTCGGAAGACAGGCGGACAAAACGCCCATCGGCAGCTCGAGAACGAAAGAGCCTCCACTTCCCGTGACGACGAGCTCTTCTTTCCAGCGAGTCTGAAAATGGAAAAGTGGTTCTGTCACAACGGCGCTCCGGGGTTTGTTGCCTGCACTCTGGGTATACCCGCTAACCCGCTCTGCGGAAGTGATTTCTTTTGCCACTTGTG
This sequence comes from Rhizobium sp. ASV20, assembly GCF_016429015.1. Classification (GTDB taxonomy): domain Bacteria; phylum Pseudomonadota; class Alphaproteobacteria; order Rhizobiales; family Rhizobiaceae; genus Rhizobium. Next base: position 12,079 of record NZ_JAELTU010000021.1, on the reverse strand, counting down.
GATTGTGACGTGGTCACGCGGAATGCCTGGATCACAATTGATCTGTTCTCCAGAAGCGGAGACGGTGAATGCAACATTCCTATTCCACGAACCATCAGCTCATCCATGTCAAGGGGCATCGCCTCTATTTACCCGCTTTAAACGACCGCTCCGACAGCTCCGTCGGTATGTCGCGCTGGCCCCATGCTTGGCTGTCAAAAGTAAAGTAACGAAGGCCGCAATCGAAGACATAGAGCTTGTCGCTACGCGCAAAGATAGCAGATAGCTGAACTCTCCCGGACTCGAGCTCCATCTTTATCTTCGGTGTGACGGTCTTCGCAAGATGACCATCAAATTGGAATATCTCGGAATCAGCAATAGCAACTTGGTTGGCCGCTCACCAGCGTGTGGCTCCTCGGGTCTCTGCTGGTGGTCGACCTGATTTTTCAAGGCACAAGGCGGATCCACTTTGCTTGTCGGCTCGGCGTGATACCATAAGCGAGATAAGCACCGGAGGCGTTCGCGGCGACTTTCAAGGCCAGCGAGAACTGGTGACAGGATGGTTTGATGCGCAACGACAAGAAGCAAAGCAATTCGAATCCAGGCACGACCTCGAAGGACTTTCATTCTCCGACTGGATCACCCGAACAGCATATCACTCAAGATGGAGGATCCGACGCGGAGCCTCGAGACGCGTTGAACCCACCCGATCGGCTGCATCAGTTCGACGCAGAAAAGGCGGCGTCACAGGAACGCCGTTTGAGGGCTCTTACCGAGACCGAAAAGCAATTATTGCGTTCGCGAGAAAGATATGGCGTCAACAAGCTCAATCCATTCGGGCTAGGCTTTGATCCGAATTTTCACCAAGCGGTCGTCGAGACGCGAAAGCCGAATATCCTCCACAGGACGGTGGCCCTGCCAACTGAAACTGGCCAAACAATAGCGACGCGCCCAATGCGCCACGCCAAAGTCGGAGTGTCTCGCGACGGTCCTTCGCGCAAGCCGAAAGGTCGAGATGGCGCATTTTACACGTTCAAATTGCCACCCCTTAGCCAATCACGCGCCAGTGCGACTGCATCATCGACATTTGTTCTTGTTTGAACAGGAGGTCAGGAAAATGACGAAACGATTTGCGATTGGCGATCATGTCAGTTGGAATTCCGAAGCCGGTCGGGTGTCGGGGACGATCATCGCCATCCATACCAACGACTTCGACTACAAGGGACACACACATCGCGCCAGCAAGGATGAGCCGCAATACGAAATCAAGAGCGACAAGACCGATCACGTCGCCGCCCATAAAGGCGACGCCCTCGACTACGCATGATGCACGCTGCGATGCAATTGCCATTTTTCACAATCGGCCACTCCAACCGCAGCCTTGCGGCTTTCGTGGAGCTCTTGCGAGAGGCGGAGGTGAAGCGCCTCGTCGATGTTCGGAAAATTCCGATGTCTCGAGCCAATCCGCAGTTCAATATGAATGCGCTGTCGGCCACTTTGACGGAGATGCAGATTTCTTACGAGCATATTGCAGCTCTCGGCGGCCTTCGCCGCGGCGCCAAAGCATTCCCAGCGACAACGAACGGCCTGTGGACGAATGCGAGCTTCCACAACTACGCCGACTACGCGCTGACTGCTCAATTTCAGGAAGGCTTCCAGCATTTGCTTAAGGGAGGGCACAAACAGCGGTCAGCCATCATGTGTGCGGAGGCCGTCTGGTGGCGATGTCATCGCCGCATCATCGCCGACTATCTCCTCGCTCGCGGCGAGACGGTGTTCCACATCACGGGCGCAAATCGAATCGAGCCTGCGCGCATGACGCCTGGCGCCATGGTGGAACCCGATGGCACCGTAACCTATCCAGCCTTACGACGCGACGAGATTTGATCGACCGAAAGCGTCACCTGATCACGGGTTTGTTGTCTGCTCTTGAAGCGAACCGAACCAGCGGCCAGCATATCACAAGTCGCATGTGGAAAGCCTTTTCAGGCCCTCTGCGCTGAGTTTCACGAGGTCTTGACCCGGATTTCAATTTTGCACCACCCGGGCCGGACGTGTCTAACACCGTGAAAGGCTCTACGGCTCGACTATGCCATCAAGCCACAACGAAACACAAAACGGGTTTGAGCCATCAAGCAAATCAACAAACCGGTTACTTCGTGATGAAGATCGATAGCCTTCCGTACGTTCATCGGCTTCAATCTCATGATTTATATCAAGATCTCGGAATAAGGCCGCGGCAGACACCTTTTCCTTTCGAGCCATATATCCCATTCCAGCTCGAATGGAAGAATGCCAACTCTCTCCTCTCTCTCATGCATCCTTCACGACGTCAGCAAGACCATCGACGCGTTTGATACATCGAGCGCTGCGAACATTATGTCAGCTTGCTACAGGTCTTTTTCTTGCTTAGCGGCCACGATCATATCGACCGCTCTGCGAGATGCCACAATGATCCCGCGCGTCGCATACACGCACTGATTAAGTTCAGCGCCGCCCACCACTGAAACTTGCTTGCGCAAGCGACGTCTTTACGACCAAGCGTAAAAATGCACCCAAAAATAGTCCGTTGACGCGATGTGGGCACCGACCTACACACTAGGCCCAGACCCAATCCAAAGGAATATATTACTCGGACAACGGCGATCCGGAGACAAGATGAGATGCTGATCATTCCCGCGATAATCACGATTACGCTGTCGTCAGCCTCTCCCATGGCAAAGAGCACTACAAGTTCGGACGATATATCCTTAGAGAATCCGTCCAATTCATATGATTGCGGCAATCAGGCACTCGACGCAGGTACCTAAGTCAGATCCACTGGCGGAAGGACTTAGGCTGCGATCGGAGTTGTCGTCCCATTAACCTCGAATTTGCTGCAGGGGAACTTATAAAGACGTTCATCAACAAAGCCTGCATGTTGCTCAATGAGCTTTCAATCCAATTGTAGAGAATCGACTTTCGTGCGTCAACAACAGCCGATATAACCTTCGACAGCTCCAATCCGGCAGGGGCCTAGGATATAAGGTCGCCGCTCGCGTTGGACGACAGGTTTCTCGCAACAAGCTATCGAGGCTGACTTAAGGGCGACAAGGCCACACGCCGAAGTTTGATGCGATAATGGGTGACCTTGATCTGATCCAGTAAGCTATTGCAGCGGGCCTCGTAGCCACGTGCCCGGCACCGACCAAACAGACAATTCCGACCACCCAATGCGCCAAGCCATAAGCCATCCTCTTAAAAGAGCCCTTTTCGCTTGTGTTCGATGAAAGCAAGGAGCAAGTTGTGACAAGCCAATCGGAAGCTCTGATCGAGTCAGAAAAAAAAATCCTACCAACATTCCTTCTATGTTTCTTGTTCGGCATTTTCGGCCTGCATCGATTCTATGTCGGCAAGATCGGAACCGGCATTCTTCATCTCCTGACACTCGGTTGTTTGGGGTTGTGGACACTGGTCGACCTCATAGTGATTATCGTTGGGGCCTTCACAGACAAATCCGGCCGGAAACTCAAATCCTGGACGTGAGACCCTTTGGACGACTTGAGAAATGCAAGTTGCACATTCACCATCAAACGAAGCAGGTTGCTGGATGGGACAGGGCTTGCGAGAGCCGCGCACGCGCCGGATTTGGCCTATAACCCTTGCCCATTGCGCCTTAGCCGTAGAAGATCGTTCGCCCAAGGGCTGTGAGCTGGTCGTCGAGGTGGTCTTGAAGGGGGGATGGCAGCGAAGACATCGCCTTTGCGCATGATCATGATGCGACAGACACTATCCAGGAGCTGGATAGTGATGGTGAAGCCAAGCCTGATATGAGACCGCGCGTTATTTGAGCTACGTGCGGGCGGAGAGACAAATCCGCAATCGACCTTCTATGAGCCGCCTTCCGACAGAGATGCCTCCCTGTTAACTTTAGCAACCTCCTTTCCAGCCCCGTTAGGATATGAACATGACACCTTTGAAATTGACTGCAATGACCGCGACACTGGTATTGACCATGGCTGCAGGCGTTGCCTCTGCTGCGGAATTCGGCGCTCTAGCCTACTCACGAGGCACAGGATCTTACGGCTCGTCCCACAACTTTTCGACTCGAGCTGATGCCGAGGACGAGGCGCTTTCCAACTGCTCCTCCTATGCAGATGATTGCCGTGTCGTTGTATATTTCCGCAATGCCTGTGGAGCTCTTGCGGTCGGAGACAGGAGGGGATTTGGCTATGGCTGGAGCGGGAGGCGCGACGAGGCTCAGTATACTGCTCTTGCAAATTGCCGGGAAAACGATCGCGGCTGCCATATCGTCAGTTGGACCTGCTCCAAATAGGAGCTTGATATCGCGATCTTTGACGTTCTTCGCGGACAAGCCGGCGCCATCTTCCGCTCCCTTAAGCGGAGCTATCACGTTGTCGAGTGATAACGGAAGTATTCGCACGTGTTGCCGGGATCGGGAGCGCACGCCATTACCGCGCTTTTTCCCATCGCGTGTCACTCCCGAGCTCAGACGCCAAGCTGCGCAGGAAACTCCGCATCACCTCGGCACGTTCCTCGGCCATGTCGCGGCCAGCCGCCGTCTTCATGGTTTCAGGCAGACGCAAGAGCTTGACCTCAAAATGGTCGACCGCAAAACGGCGATCGTCCAACGGGCGGCTCTCGGCAAATGGATCCTCTCCGTCAAACAGCGAAGAGCCAAGCTGGCCGGCAATCGAGAAAACCCGTGCCAGGCCGATAGCCCCCAAGGCCTCCAGCCGGTCTGCATCCTGAAGTGCCCGCGCCTCCAGCGTCCGCGGCGGAATATTGGCTGAGAAGCTGTGCGTCAGAATGGCGTGACAGGTGGCCTCGATCCGGTCCGGCGCAAAGCCGAGCGAAGCCAGGATCGGCCTTGCGGCCTCGGCCGAACGCTCGGAGGCGCGTGACCGGTTGGGGTCGTTCTTCGGCAGGTTCACCCAATCATGCAGATAGGCTGCAGCGATGATGATGCCTTCGTCGCCGCCGCCTTCGGTGGCCGCAATCTGCAGCGCGACGCGCATCACTCGTCGGGCATGATTGATGTCATGGCTTGCATCACTGCCATCGTCATGGGCCATGAATTCGGCTTCGAGCCTGGCGATCAAGTCTTTATGCGGCATTTCCATCTGTTTCTATCTGCTTTCGAGGATCAATCGGGAAGCGTCGGTCAATGTGTCGACGACGGGTGCGCCGGTCGCCATCAGTGCCGCGCGCGCCTGCATGCCCGTAGTCACCAGAACGGTGCGGATACCAAGCGGGCTTGCTGCATCGAAATCGTCGACAGTGTCACCGATCATCCAGCAGCGGCCGGTCGCAACGCCGAGCGCCTCACAGTGAGCGATGAGGCTTTCACGTTTCGAGGGATGTCCAGTGCCGGCAAAGCCCTGGATGAGGCTGAAATGCCCGCCGAGATGGTGATGTGCGATCAGCGTTTCGATCTGCGGATGCGGCGCCATCGACAGCAATGACTGGCTGGCAAAAGGGGCGATGGCCTCAAGCGCGTGAATGGCGTCGATGGCCAATGGCTGGGCACGCATCGCGGCATCGTAACGCGTGACATAGCTGTCGCCGAGATGCTTCAATTCGTGAGACAAGGCTGTGCGACCGAGGAGAGCGTCGAAATACCTGGCGAGTGGCCGCTGATAGTGATGGCGGATATCGTCCTCCGTTACTCCCGGGCAGCCGAGATCGCCAAGCGCGTCGATGGTGATCCGCGCGGTGATCGTAAAGTCGTCGAGAAGGGTGCCATTCCAGTCCCAGATAACGTGCTTGTCTATCAATTCCCAATCTCCATGCGGCGACCATCGGTGTCGAAATAGTGAAGGCGCTCGGCGGCAACGAAAAGCTCCACCGTACTGCCGGGTTCCAACGCCTCGGCAAGACGCGCGCGAAAGCGCCAGCTGCCGCAGTCCAGATGGATGAGCCGTTCGACGCCCATCAATTCGGAGCGCCGAACAAAGGCCGTGAGGCGCAGCCCCTCGCCCCGCACGCCAAGCGTGACATCCTCGGCACGAAAACCGAGGATGAACTTTCCTGGCAGATCCGTGGGCCTCGGCAGGTGGATCGCTTGGTCGCCGCCAATATTCACGCCGTTTTCCGCGATCTCGACCGGCGCCAGGTTCATGGAGCCGAGGAAATCGGCGACGAAGCTGTTGGCTGGCTGCAAAAAGATCGCTTCCGGCCTGCCCTGTTGCTCGATATGCCCATCACGCATCACGACCAGATGGTCGGCAAGCGCAAGCGCCTCCGTCTGGTCATGTGTGACATAGATGGTCGTGGCACCAATTTCCCGTTGCAAGGCTGCAAGCTCGGCGCGCATCTCGATGCGCAATTTCGTGTCGAGATTGGACAGTGGCTCATCCATCAGAAGCACGCCCGGTCCGCGCACGATGGCGCGGGCGATGCCGACGCGTTGACGCTGGCCGCCGGAAAGCTGCGCCGGGAGACGTTCCAGCAGCGCGTCTATGCGGGCAAGCTGTGCGGCCGCGAGCACACGTTTCTCGATTTCTACCCGCGTGACGCCGGCCATTCGCAGCGGGAAGGCGATATTCTCGAACACCGTCTTGGCGGGATAAAGCGCATAGTTTTGAAAGACCATCGCCACCCCGCGGCGCTGCGGATCGATATGGGTAACATCGCGCTCGCCGAAACGAATGGTGCCGGAGGTCGCCGTTTCAAGCCCGCACAGGCAGCGTAGCAACGTGGTCTTGCCGCAGCCGGAAGGGCCAACGATCACGGTGACGCCACCTGCCGGACAATTGACATCAAGGCGGTCGAAGACCGGGCGCTGGGCGCCTGCCCAGGCTTTCGTCAGGCCATGGACGGTAACGGCCTGCGGCGCAAGGGCAGTTGTTGCCCTCGCTGTCATGGCAATGGTCATGAACGTGTTCTCACTTCGCGCCGTTAAGATCGTCCATGATACCCGATAGGCGCTTCATGCCGTCCTTTGCAGCGGTCGCACCCGTCAGGATTTCGTATTGGATGTCGCCGAAGTTGGATTGAAACTCGTTATTGGCCTTGCCCGGCAGGGTGTACCAATTCCGGCTCTTCTGCGTGTTGATGACCTTGAGCTCAGGGTTTTGACTGTAGAAATCGCCAAGCAACTCCGGTTTTCCGGCTGCGGTCATGTTGACAGGCGAGGATGCCGTCGCCTTTACGGTCAGTGCCACGCTTTCGGGCCTGACAAGCGACAACAACGCCTTGCAGGTCGCCTCCTTGCGACCCGGGTCGGTCGCCAGCATGACGAAGCCGTTGCCCGACGCCATGGTCACGGCTGCAGCTCCATCCTTTGCCGGCATCGGCGCCAGCGCCACTTTGAACGAAGCCTTAGAAACCAGGCTGGTATAGCCGGAGGAAGAGCTCAGCAACATCGCCACCTCGCCGGCCTGAAACATGCGGCCCGCCTCTCCCCAGAAGGTGCCGGGCGAAACGGCCGGCATATAGCCTTTCTCGACCAGGCCGCGCATATAGTCCATCACATCGACGCCGGGTTTGCCGCCAACAGCAGACTTGCCGTCCGCACCGATCATGGCGCCGCCCGCTGAGGCGAGCTGGCCCTCAAACATGTAGGTGTTGGGCATATACATCAACACGCCGAATTTGTTGTTGGCCTTGTCGCTGAGTTTGGCCGCAGCCGCTTCCAGTTCCGTCCAATTTCTTGGCGGCTTTGCCGGATCGAGACCGGCTGCCTTGAAAGCATCGATGTTGATAAACAATGCGGGCAAAGTGACATACCACGGCATGGCGTACAGTTTGCCGTTGACACGGAAATCGTCGAGCAACCCCTTGTCCAGCTGTGCGGCAAGATCCGGCGCTGACGCCAGGCAATCGTCGAGCGGCTGTGCACGGCCGGAATCGACGTAGGGGCGCAGCACCGCTCCCGTGACACGCACCGCGTCAGGCGTCGTCCCAGCAACGATATCCGCAAGCACCTTCTGGGTCGTGTCGAGGTCTGACTTGTTGTCGAGCTCAAGCTTTACTGCAGAGGACGGCTTTGTGCCGTTATAGGTTTCGAAAATCTGCTTCAGCACCGCACCGTTCTGCTTCTCCTGACCCGAGACGAAGCGAAGGTCTGAAGCCACGGCGGGGAATGCCGGAATAAGTGCGAGTGAAATGGTGGCGATGGCAGTGGCCGAGATCAGGCGGATCATTGATAAAACTCCAGAGTGAAAAAGGATCTTCAGTCAACCTGGCCGGACGTCATCGACATGCCGGCAATGAATTGCCGCTGCGCCAGCAGGAAGCCGACCAGCAAGGGAAGAACGGTAAGAGTGGCGGCCGCCATCTGCGGCCCGTATTCCGATCCGAGCTCTTGATCGAGGAAACGGACGATGCCGAAGGGCACGGTTGCAGCAGTGTCATTGCGCAGCACGAAAGACGGCCAGAAGTAGTCGTTCCAATGCGACACGAAGCTGAAAATGCCGAACGTCGTGATCGCTGGCCGTGCCATTGGAAAGAGGATGTGCCAAAGGATGCGGAAGGGCGATGCACCGTCGAGCCTCGCCGATTCGAACACCGATTGCGGGATCGACAGGAAGAACTGCCGCAGCAGGAAGACGCTGAATGCAGAACTGAGGAAGGGCAGGATGAGCGCGCCGTAGCTGTTGACCAGGCCAAACTGCGACAGCAGCACATAGACCGGAATAGCCGTGACCTGATAGGGCACCATCATGGCTGCGAGCACCAGCCAGAGGCTTAGAGCCTGCCCCGCGAACCGAAGCCGGGACAATGCATAGGCCGCGGGCACGCAGACGGCGACCTGCCCGATAAAGATCGCGACAACCACGATGATACCGTTGAAATAGTAGCGCAGGATCGGTACGTCCTCGAAGACGCGCACATAATTTTCCAGTGTAAAAGCAGGCAGGGCGAGCAGGTTGCCGCGGAAAATATCGTCGGGCGGCGTGAAGGATGTGCGCAGCATCAGCCAGAACGGCAGCAGCATGAACACGGCGCCAACGGCAAGGGCCAGATGAATGGTGCCCTGTTGCACGAAATAGCGGCTGCGAGAGGAGGTAAGGATCATCGGGAACCTGCCTTTTCGAGCCGAGCCGTCAAGACGCGCTGGAGGAAGGTGGCGATCAGCGCCAGCGCCACCAGCACCAGGGTGACGACGGAGCCGCCGCCAATATCGAAGAAGTATATGCCGCGTTCCCACATAAGATGCGCCAGCGTTTGCGAATGACGTGAAGGGCCTCCACCGGTCATGGTCGAGACGCTGTCGAAAACACGCATGGCGTTGACCGATGTGATGATACCGGCAAAAACGGTTGTGGGACCAATGGCTGGCCAGGTGACATGCCAGAAGCGATGCCAGCCATTGGCGCCGTCGACACGCGCCGCCTCCAGCTGATGGCGCGGAACCGCAGCCAGCGCGGCGAGATAGAGAATGGCGATGAACCCGATCTGCTGCCAGTTGCCGACGACAGCCACAGCAGGCAGTGCGAGCGCCGGCGAATTCAGCCAGTCGGTAATGCCGGTCATAGGCCCGAGCATGTGGTCGATCACGCCGCGACGGCCAACGAACATCCAGCGCCAGACGATCGACATGGCGACCAGTGTTGCCGCGACGGGCAGAAAGTAGACAGCACGCCAGAATACTCGACCATGTCCAAGACTGTTGATGCCGAGCGCAACCAGCAGACCGAAGATCATTGAAGTGGGCACGGTCAATGCCATGTAGAGCAGCGTAACGCCGATGCTGTTGACCAGATCGCCCCGCGCAAAGGCCTTGGTGAAATTCGAAGAGCCGACGAACCTGATGGTGCCGGCAAGAATATCCGTTTCGAAGAAGGCCAGGATGAGCGTCAACAGGCAGGGCAGAATGGTGAAAGCGAATAGCAGCGCCAGCATCGGCCCTACCAGCACAAAGGGTGCGGCGCGTTCGCCGATACCAGGCGCCGGCGCGGCGATCGGCGTCAGAGGATGGGCGTTTGACTGCGTCATAGCCGGTACTCCCGCGTGTCGAATGCCACGTGGATTTCGCCGTCGAAATGAGCGGCCGCTGCCTGCCGTGCCGAGGCGCCATCTTGCGGCGCGCCGAGATGGCACAGGACCAGTCTCTTTGCGTTGGCGATCGCCGCCAGTCGTCCGGCATCTGCCGGCGTCATATGCAGGCCGCCTGGAGCTTTCGGGCCTGAAAAATGCGCGTCGATGAGGAAGAGGTCCGTGCCGGCGGCAAATTGGCCAAGTGCTGGCAGAAAGCGAGTGTCGGCGGAATAGACGAAATCCACTCCTTCGAGCGCGACGCGCATCGCCGCCGTCGGAACGCGGTGATCGACCGGAAGGGTCGCGATGGTCGTCGCGCCAAAGGCGATATCCTCACCAGGCTCATACTCATGCACATCAAAAACCGTCAGCAGCCAGTCATGGCCGCGCGCGAGAGCCGCGCCAAGTGCCCGGTATCCGGCACTCCCCCCTTCTTCTTCGAAACGCCAGTTGCGATGGTCGAAGAGATCAGAAAACCTCTGCAAGAATTCCAGGCCACCCGACGGCACATAGAGCGGCACACGCAAGGTACGACCCTCCGTCAGCCATTCCGTCATCAGCGCGTAACCGAGCGGGATGAGATCGAGCACATGGTCTGGATGCAGATGACTGATGGCTATGCCGTCGATGCCGGCCTTCGCATCGGTGCCGATCAGCGCACATGCAATGCCAGGTCCGCAATCGAGCAGCAGGCTCTGCCCTGCCACGCGAGCAAGATAGCCTGAGCAGGCGAAGCCCGCGATCGGGAACCCTCCCGACGAGCCCAACACCGTCAATGATCTGTTTGTCGCAGTCAAGCTTGCATCCTCTGTTACGCAGGCGGCCTCTATGGGGCTACGATAACCGCATCGTGACAGTTCGATCGTTTTCACACCCGCTTCATAGATGTTCTCTATAAATCAGGCGCCTTCGCCGGAGACACAAAGTGACTAGTCCGATGATTACTCCCGCCATGCTGCAGCGCCTGAGACGGCTCAGTCTGCGGCAATTGATCTATTTCATGGAATTGGAGCGCCACGGCGGTTTCACCCGGGCTGCAGCGGCGCTTGCCATCAGCCAGCCAACACTCTCCCAACAGATTTCCCAGCTGGAGGACGAACTTGGCGTCAAGCTGATCGATCGCACCACAAGGCGTTTTGTACTGACCACAGATGGGCGAGAGCTGCAAAGCCGATTGCGACGCATCATGAAGCAGCTTGGTGACGCTGTTTCCGAAATCTCATCACACCATCATGGCGAAGCGCTTTCCATAGGCATCCCCAATTATACGACGTATCCTGTCATCTCGGCGACGCTCCGCCGGTTCATCGCGACTGCGGCAGGCAATATGCCGCGCCTGATCGAGGTATCGGCCGAGGACATGAGCCAGCTCCTGAATGACGGTGAACTCGATGCAGGCTTCATGACCATGCCCACTCCGGTGCGCCTTGCCCCCCGCATGGCAAGCCTTGTCGCCTGGGAGGCGCCACTTTTGTTTTGCCTGCAGAAATCACATCCCTTCGCCGGACTGCCGGCCCTTTTGCCGGAACATATCGCTGCACTCGATATCGTGCTCGTGCCACGCGACTATCATCGCGCTCATTACGATCACCAACTCGGCTGTCTGCGCTCCCTTGGAATCGAGCCCCGTATCGTTGAGACCGAAGTCACCAATATCCAGTCGCAAATGGCGCTGACGTCTGCTGGCATCGGCGCTTGCCTGCTTTCGGCCGATACCGCACTGCTACCGCCCGATCTGGTGCTGAAACCATCGCTGCCGGAACTAGGCCGGCACCAGCTGTCACTGTTCTGGGCCGACGACAACATGAAGTCGCAACTACGACAGTTCCGTCGCTGCATGATCAACGCATAGCGAATTTCGCACCGGCTGAAGTCATATCGACCCGCTGTCGCAATCGAGATGACGCAGCCACGCTGCGAATGGCCGATATCAGGCTTGCGCACCGTCAAACCAACGCGACGAAGACAAGAGCGGAGATTAGCGCGTCCATTGAGGCGGGACGACGGCGTGCGATCTGATGCCATGGGTCCATCACGCCTGTCCGTAGCCGGCGATGATCGATGGATAGGACGTCGTGTCGCGGGATATGAGAGAGGTTGGCAATCGGATCGAGGA
>NZ_JAELTU010000219.1 GCF_016429015.1 Rhizobium sp. ASV20 | reverse complement strand
CGGCGGCCACCATCGTCACCTTGTTCAGAGAAGGCAATCGCACGCTTCCAGAGCTTCGAGCCGCAATTTCGGCCCATCAGTGGCTCTCTCGAGATGCTATAGAATTGGAGCGGATCTCGGCCAACACAGAAAATGAGGATCTATAGGCAGACGGGTCGCTTGCAGCCTATAAATTGCACCGGCTCAGTTCCGCGTGAAAACCAACAGTTGCCGATATCACGCACCAAACCGGGTAGTGATTGACTGGCGTCAGCGATTGCGGCGGCCAACGTCTTCAAGTGTGCTGGGGGTGTTGTCACGTTAAGTTGGCGAGGCCGATAAGGGCTTGAGGTCCCTGGATTTTCAAGCGAGGCAGGCCGCAATTTCCCATGCATCGAAAGCTTCGAGCCGATGATAGTGAATTGTTTGTGCGGCGCGGCGGCGGGATGGAACTGAAAAGCAATTGCGGGTAGCGGAGTGCATGGAGACGAACCGTTGCAACGCCCCTGGCGATCGGTGGCCTTGCATGGTTCGTTCCCGTTTTCGAAACGGTAGATGGCTGTTCTCGGCCCGATTGTTGAGGCCCTTGTGCGACCAATGGTCGAGGCCGGGTGCCACTTCCGCCTTTGCCGCGCCATATGAGCGAAGCTTATCGGTTATTATCCGTTTGGGAGCAAAGCCATATCGCTTCATCAACGAGACCAGCAGGCGCTTGGCCGCCCTTTTGTCGCGGCGCTTCTGCAAGATTTCTTCGAGAACGGTGCCATGCTGATCAACCGCGCGCCAGAGCCAGAACTTGGTTCCAGCGCATTTCACCCCGACTTCATCCAGATACCAAATATCGCCGGGGCGCGCCTGTCGCCGCCCCAGATTGCGAGCGATCTGGGGTCCGAACTTGGCTATCCAACGACGGACCGTCTCATAGGAAACGGTGATCCCACGCTCGAGCAGCATTTCCTCAACTTCACGCAGGCTGAGGTTAAAACGTAGGTAAAGCCAAACTGCGTGAGCAACAATCTGCGCCGGAAAGCGGTGACGCTTGAAGCTGATATCTGCTGTCTGCATTGCCGAAATTTACGCCCAACCCAACACGCAGGCAACCGCGAGCCGGTTAACGTGACAACACCCGCGGCGCCATTCCTCGAGCCGGGCATCCTCGTCCCAGTCGAGATCATAGACGAGAGAGTCTTTTTCCGCCGCGCCGGCGCGGCTAGGCCCTGTTGCGTTTTCGATCGCCGCTTTCGACCGGGCGAGCACCGCATCGATGGCGGCATAGTCGACTCCGGGCAGGTTCTCACCATCGTGCGCGCTTTCGCCGTCCCCTTCCCGATCGATGGCAGCCGCGGGCGGCATGACGCTGGCTGGCTCCGCAGCCTCGGCGCCGACCGAATTGATGTCCGACGTCTGTCGCAAAGACCGGATACCCTCTGCGGACAAGGCCCAGTCCGGAGACTGCGCGGCGATGCGCCGGCGGGTGCGCAACACGTCGCGGGCGATGGTGAGTTCGTGGGTGGGCGTGCGGATGTCGCGAGCGGCGTCATGCAAAACCAGGTCCTCGAGGTGAACAAGTTCGCCGTCGATCCACAGCGAGGCGCACGCGTCGGCGAAGTGCGACCGTTCGATCCATCCTTGGCCGACTGGTGAACGAGCGATCCGCTCGTCGAGACGCGCCAGAGCGACACCGGCGTCGAAAGCCGGCCTCATTAGCGCTGTCATATCGATTTTCGCGAGATCGTAAGCCATTGAAATCATGTTAAATGATTTACTAAAAGAACTCTATCTGAAAATTGCGGTTCGCCACATGGTATGATTGTGGATCGAGGTTATAACCATCGATAAGTATCAAGTATCGATAGTGATGGATTTCGAGGTGCAAAACCATTAAAGTCGGAGCAAATCACAGCGCCGGAGACGATCTTGCCGAAGCCGAAACCCCTCCCCTCGCCCGCCGATCCGGTGCTGGCCCGCGCCGAAGAACTCGATGCGCTCAACGCCATCCTGCCATTCGCCCGCCGCGATCAGCTGGCAACGCTGCTGACCGACGAGGACGTCGCAACCCTCAAGCATCTGGCCAAGGAAGGCATGGGCGACAACACGCTGCGCGCACTTGCCTCCGATCTCGGCTATCTCGAGGGCTGGTGCGGGCTTGCCACCGACGCTCCCCTGCCCTGGCCGGCGCCAGAGGCACTGCTCCTTAAATTCGTCGCCCATCATCTCTGGGATCCCGTCGAACGGGCCGAGGATCCGAGCCACGGCATGCCGGCAGAGGTCGAGATCGGATTGCGTCTTCAGGGGCTGCTCAGGGCTGACGGCCCGCACGCGCCGGATACGGTGCGCCGGCGATTGACCTCCTGGTCGATCCTGACCCGCTGGCGCGGCCTGACGGGACCTTTCACCGCCCCGTCTATAAAATCTGCTCTCAGGCTCGCCGTTCGAGCAAATACACGACCAAGGCAGCGGAAAAGCAAGAAAGCGGTCACCGGCGATATCCTAGCAAAATTACTCGCCACCTGCGCCAGCGATCGCCTGGTTGATATTCGTGACCGCGCTCTGTTGCTGAGCGCCTTCGCCTCCGGAGGCCGCCGACGCTCCGAAATTGCCAGCCTTCGCGTCGAGGATCTGGTCGACGAAGAGCCGGTGCATGCAGACCCAAGAAACGCCGCCTCCCCGCTCCTGCCCTGCCTCACCATCAATCTCGGTCGAACCAAAACGACGACGGCCGAAGACCAGGCCCATGCCATTCTGATCGGTCGACCGGTTGAAGCCCTGAAGCGGTGGATTGAAGGAGCCTCGATCGAGACCGGGCCAATCTTCCGTAGGATCGACCAATGGGGCAATATCGACCGGCGGGCGCTGACCCCGCAGTCGGTCAATTTCGTGCTGAAGACGCGTTGCAAGCAGGCTGGTCTGGATCCGGAGGCATTTTCAGCGCATGGGCTGCGATCGGGCTATCTCACTGAAGCGGCCAATCGTGGCATACCGCTACAGGAGGCGATGCAGCAATCCCTGCATAAGTCAGTGACGCAGGCGGCGAGCTATTACAACAATGCCGAACGAAAGAATGCTCGCGCGGCGCGATTGGTCATTTGATGCACTAATCCCAAACGAGCAATAAGAATATGTCATCATCGAATCCAAGCATGGTCGATGACAAGGGGCTAAAGGTGTGATGAGATCTGAATTGGAAGAGAGCTTTCGTCTGGTGCTCGACGAAGTCAAACATCTTATGAATGAGGCCCATGAGAAAGTCGGGGTGATTGATGACGGTCATGCATTAGCACAAGTTGGTCTTAAAGAGGGCTCAGCGGTCGTCATGGACTATCTGCAACACAACGAGGCCGGCATCGCGTTTCACCATCTGATGTATATGATCAACGAGGCGCAGCTCCCGCTCTCGCTGGCCGGCCAACGAGTGCTAAAGAGCATCGAGGCTCAACTCGGCCCCACTCTCTAGCACAGACGAATTGGGAGAGTGGATATTGATGGTCAAAGACCTCACAGAAAGGAACGCGCAGTGAGCCTTTTCAACTTTCTCTCGCTGCTGAAAGCTGACCCGCTGCTGAGCGCGCTCGGCGTACGTCGGCGCCCGGAGAAACTGTGTCCATTTTCGCAGCTTTGAGCCGACAGCGCCTGACCGCCTCGCGAGCAACAGCTTTTTGCCAAGCCGTGTCGCGCTGATGAGGGTCCTGCTGGATAACTCCGCCGTTGAGACCTCCGAGCCGGCAAATTGGTTTGGCCACTATCAATCGCTGTTGAGCTCAGAATGCTCGCCGACCATGAAATTTAGAAGGCGCCGCCTGCCAATTCTTCTACGCGACAAGCCGCTCTCGGCCCATTGCAGACATCATCGCATTTGATAAGGTCGCTCAAAGAACAACCTGCTGGTCGTGATCCAGGAATCTATTGATGGCGAAATTCGGTGAGTTAAGAGCGATAGGACATAATATCGCTGACTCCATGGCGTCCGGGATGGGATTCATGATCGGCGTCTATACGATGAATGTCTATGCTGAGGTTGCTGCTGCGCCAGAAGGCTATATCGACGTTGATTTTCTGACTGGAAGAGTGTCGGGTGGATCAGTCACAAAATCCTTTATGGATGCCGTCAAGAAATATCAGCTAGAATTACCTTGTCTTTGTCAACGCCACGGGATCGAGATGGCAAACTTCCGCAAACTGACCGTTTGGTTTTCAGGGTACGGGGTTTTGCGTGGCTTCAGCGTGACAACGGTAGATCACCAAAGCCGATCTTCCACGGACGGCTTCCGTGGAAGCCCCGGAAAACGGGTCAAAATCCTGGATCACTTGGGTAGAGTATGACCACGATAAATGACGACCGTTATCGGTGCGATGCGGAAGACGGTTGTCGGCCCAACCGGACGACATATTTCCTCGCATGCAGTTATATGGTGTAACTCGCAGTACGATCTTGGTCCGGAGCGATAATGTCTGACATTCCAGAAAGCATGAAGTCGGAATTAATGACGTGGAACAACGGCAGAGGCATAGGCCTCATGGAATGGACGGCAAACACCGGAAGTTTTTCGCTTGCTGTCGGTTACTCTGAATTGTTCTGGCCACGCTTTATCGAGTTTGAAAACTACGTACTTCTGGAAGGTTTTGGGCTGGAAGGTCTACGCTCCTTCGAACGAGCTCCTGGAGCAACTCGCCACTCTATCGAACAAGTGATGAACCATTTTCATATCGCCGACATCCACCATGAAGCATGCGCGGATATCACCGCAGATAAGCTTGTTATCTTAGGAAGTCGCTTACGCGAGATTTATGCCGCCAAGCTTGCATTTGAATTTCCCGGCCGCAAATTTTCAGTCGAGTTTATTCAACCGGACGATCCCGAAGAACTGGAAGATTATCAGTTAACCTTCTCTCAAGTTTGAATGACCGCAATTGGCGCTTTGGCGCGCTGAACTGCTCGTGTCGGGCAAATGCCACCCCCAAGGCTTATCTCACCGCCGTCCGTCCAATACCACAGCGAGGCACTCAATGGCCCGATAAACACGCAGTTTCCGGCGGGCGTTCTATGGCCAGGATGGACGGTTAAGCCTATCATGGACCAGAAAACGCGCTACATGGCCTTCCATTTTGACCGTAAAACACGTTTGCAAACCGTCGACTACCCCTATCTTTTGTGTTTGGAATCGGTTGTAAGCCGAAATATATGTCGATAAATTTGCATTTCATCGACATGATTTGCCAATATGTCGATGCGATCGACATATTCCACGCGATGTGTCGACGAAATGAGGAACCATCGACATGACGTTTCGCGCTGACCGCCCTTACAACGACCTTCCCGCATTACCCCCGCGTTCAGACGTTGAAACGAAGGAAATACTGAAAGCCTGCATCGCGGCGCGGGCCGCTCTCGCGGAATTGCGGGTATCAGGACAGCTTATCCCCAACCAGTCGATCCTGATCAACTCGATCCCGCTACTCGAGGCGCAGGCAAGCTCCGAAATCGAGAACATCGTTACCACAACAGACAAGCTCTTCCGCTTCGCAAACGAAGCCGGCAATCACGCCGACCCCGCGACAAAGGAGGCGCTTCGTTATCGCACGGCTCTCAGCGAAGGATTTCAATCGCTCCGGAACCGGCCGGTCTCGACATCCACAGCAGTTGCCGTCTGTCGAAGAATCAAGGGCATCGATCTCGACATTCGCTCAACGCCGGGCACGGCACTGGTGAACGAGATAACCGGAGCAGTGATTTACACACCTCCTGAAGGGCAGCCGCTGCTACGCGAAAAACTCGGCAACTGGGAGCGCTACATCCACGAGGCCGAGGATATCGATCCGCTGATCCGCCTTGCTGTAATGCACTATCAGTTCGAAGCCATTCACCCATTTACTGATGGCAACGGCCGCACCGGACGCGTTTTGAACCTGCTCTATCTCGTTGACAAAGGGCTCCTCGACATTCCAGTGCTCTACCTTAGCCGCTACATCATCGGCAACAAGAGAGCCTATTATGACAGACTATTGGCGGTCACAACGGAAGGTGCCTGGGAGGACTGGATACTCTATATGCTGGAAGCCGTCCGCGACACAGCGGAATGGTCGACAGCCCGCATTCGTGCTATTCGCGATCTTCTCAACCAGACGGTAGAAAGCATGCGGCGGGATATACCGAGGATCTATTCGCGAGAACTCGCAGAAGTGATTTTTGTGAACCCTTACTGCCGGATTGGTGACCTCGTCGAGGCCCAGATCGCCAAGCGCCAATCCGCATCAGCCTATCTTAAGCTTCTTGTCGAAGCTGGCCTCCTCGAAGAAATCAAAGCCGGACGAGAAAATCTCTACATCAATCCAGCATTACTCGCCCTCCTCCGTGATCAAGCCCTGGGGCGGCGTGGGCAGCGAGCATAGGAATGGCAAGTTTCCCCTGCTCGGCTAATCTCGCAGGTATTGGATGAATGGATCTACGATGCCACCGACACCGAGCGCACGGCAAGGTGTTGTCACATTGATTTTTCGTCAATCGATTTGCGGTAGTCGGGCAGGATGAACAGCGCGACGCCGACCTACAAGAATCATCGCTTCCCTATTGAAATCGTCGCCCGCGCAATCTGGCTGTATTTCCGGTTCAATGTCAGCCTGCGCGAAGTCGAGGAAATGATGCTGGAGCGCGGTGTGGCAGTCTCGTATGAAACGATCCGCCGATGGTGTAGGTCGCACGGTTCCATGATCACAGCGCGGTTGCACCGCAAATCGCCGTCTTCCAATGACGTGTGGCATCTCGACGAGGCTGTCGTTCGCATCGGAGGGAGAAAGTGCTGGCTGTGGCGCGCCGTGGATCAAGACGGATATGTCCTGGATGAAATCGTTCAGGCTCGCCGCAACACCCAGGCAGCCAAGCGATTGCTGGTCCGTTTGCTGAAGAGACAGGGCTTGGCGCCCAAGCGCATCATCACCGACAAGCTACGATCCTATGCCGCCGCCCGGCGTCAGGTCATGCCCGCCGTCGAGCATCGCTCTCATAAAGGCCTGAACAACAGGGCCGAGAATTCGCATCTGCCATTTCGAAAGCGTGAACGAATCCGGCAAGGATTTCGGTCGATCGGGTCGCTGCAACAATTTGTCTCGATCTTCTCAGCCGTCCGAAACCATTTCGTTCTTGCCAAATCAAATCGCCCCGCTGCCCAGATCCGATCCTTTCGCCAAGCCGCGACTACCCAATGGAGGATGGCCGCGCTGCAACTCGCCTGAAATTTACCTTGCGGATTCCATGCGCCCGCACGTCAAACAATGTGACAGTACCCTTCCGAAGTCTTCCAACGGCAAGGACACGGAAGTCGTATCGAAGAAGAGAGCCTTGTAATCGTCAATGCTAAAGCGGCCTTCGAAAGCCGGGTTTTCCGGCAGGGTCTGCTCCCCCGGGAAGATAGTCTGTGCACAAATTTCGTGGCGATAGATATTCAACTGAATTGAGCTACCTGCCAACCAAGCCGCGAAGTGAGCTCGGTCGTGAAGCTCAATCATGTCTGGATCATTGAGCAGCATCTGGCACAACACCCTGCGTCGCGGTTTGTCGCCTTCATCGGCCAGATCGGTCTCGAAAGATTTCAACTCCACCAAGCTAAGGCGCGTTTCGTCGGAAAAGATTATGTCTCCAGCAGCGTCTCTGTCTTGGGCATTGAGTGGGAAGGGGCGCACAGTGAGATTACGTTCCTGTGCTGCCCGATCCATCTTAATCGCAAACTGAAGCATAACTGACGTCTCAAGACCGGCCATAGTATCCACCATTTTCAAAATGCAATTTCAATGACGCACGGAGGTTACGAAGTGCTGAAGCATGTGAATCGGCACCATTGCTTGACCCCGCGAGCGGTTGAGTTCCTGCTGCGCAAGATGCCGTTAAAGCGGATAAGCACCGTGACCCCATTCCGGTTCACAATTTTGCAAAAGAGCCGCCGTCCCCTAGGACGTAAAGGGCTCCCCACGGCGAACACCGGGAGAGCCGCATTTCAAATTGCTTCTCACAGCCAACCGCATGAACGATCTTCATCGACGGTTCTGGTAGCGTTGAAGCTCAAGGCATTGATGCCACCAATTCTGAGAGCCAATGAAGCTTCTGCAGCCAACAACGCCGTGGCGTCCCACCGGCGCGTCCATCACGCCGGCGTCAGTCGTCGGCCTTGAGCCTGTCGAGATGATCCTGGCAGACAAGCGCGACGAGGCTATGGAGCTGCTCGGTGCGGCCGGCAAGCCAGGACAGTGCCTCGTCGGAAATCTCGAAATGCTCGGAATAGCGGGCCTTCACATAGGCCTCGTTGATGGTGTTGAACCAGGCGACGTATCGCTTCTGATCGTCCGGCCAGACGGCTGCAAGACGGCGGTCCAGCTCTTCTGAATGCGAGCGCAGGAAGCGAAGATTATGCGAGGCGGGGCTGTAGTTGGTCAGAACCAGCAGCACCGTCGAATAGGCCTGTTCGATCGCTTGATGGTAAAGGAATGCGGAACGCTTGAGCCATCCGTGCTCCCTAGCAATCTTCGCGAGCGCCTCAAACTCCTGTGCGCCTGGAAACCAAATATCAAAATGCTCCTTTGCCACTTGATGCTGTTCCGCCTTGGAGAGCAGTTTCGGCTCGGCAAGCGGTTCATCATCGAGTTCGTAGAGGACAATGCCATCGCGGCGAATGTCGCGGAAGAAGTCGTTACCCTTCCTGAGTTCGTCATTGACCTGGCGGCGGGAATGGATGATCAGGCTAACCGGCACCTTGACGAGCCGCGGAAAGCGATCGGTGGCCTTGTGCCAATAGGTGCCGATCTCGGTCAGCTTGCGATTGTTGACGACGATCAGCAGATCATAGTCGGACTGATATCCCTTGCCGGTCTTCTCGTCGACGAAATCGCCGCGGGCATAAGAGCCGAACAGGATGATCTTGAGAATGCGGCCCTTCTTCTTGAAGTCGGCCGAGCCTTCCTTGATGGCGTCCTCGAACTCCTCGTGCAGGATCTCGACGATACGGCCAAGCTCGCGGCGTTTCGGTTCGGGCAGATGGTCGATGCTGAACTTCATGGAGGAGAACGTCCTTTCCGGCTGCCGCAGTCTTAGGCATGATCCCGTCACAACGCCAGTCCCACCCCGGGCCAGCAGTGAATTTAACGACCTCAAAATGTCCGTGGCTCTGCATCGCTGCAAGGCATGTCGGAACAGGACGATCGCTCGCTATTCTTGCAGTCTCGGGGCGGCAACCGAGCGCTTCCCATCGACCACAGATACATATGTTCACTGAACGTTCTCATTGCTCCATAGCCATGTCAAGCACTGATCGAATGGTCGCGCGAGTGCGCGTGGGGATTGATCCGAACGATAACCCTCTGGGTAACTAGCAACTCAAACCACGCGCCGCCACTCGTGGCTCTCTTCCCGCCACCTTCCTCGTGTCGAGCGGATTATCGAGCCGGAAAGCCTCTGGTTCCAGCCTCTCGCCCTTACCTTCATGCGCATCTTGCAATGAAAGAGGCGGCGCTCGCTAAGGTCGCCCGATTGAACGAGCAGCCCTTCCGCCGGTTTAAAGCTGGCGACACGCTATCGTCCTTTCTCGACAATCTTTAGCAGCACCATGGTCGGTGGGCCATTTCGCGGCGCCATCGACTCGCGACACCAATACACTTGACTTCACCAATATATCTATTATTCTGGATATATGGAAAATATCTCAGCAATTGCGGCCCTCGCGGCCTTGGCCCAGAACACCCGCCTCGAGACGTTCCGCCTCCTCGTGCGACACGAGCCGGATGGCATTCCGGCAGGCGAACTCGCCCGGCTGCTCGATGTCCCGCAGAACACGATGTCGGCGCATCTTGCGACGCTGTCCCGTGCCGGCCTGGTGAAGAGCGAGCGCCAGAGCCGGTCAATCATCTATCGGGCAGACCTCAACGGTCTGCGTGACCTGACGCTTTTTCTGCTGAAGGACTGCTGCGGTGGTTCGATAGAGCTTTGCGCACCGCTGATCGCAGAACTGACGCCCTGCTGCGCACCGGTGGTAAAGCCTTGTTGAGCATGATCAACGTGTTTGAGACATCCGGTCATGACGAGGGTCTGGGCATGGCGCTCCAGGCTGCAGATTGGCCGACCGACAACATCGAAAATGAAGGGCACACATTCTTCAGAGCTGTTTCGGACGCCGGCCAGATGGTCGACTATGCCAATATCGAGCGCTGCGCAGGCAACGCCCTCTGCGATCAGTCGTCGTGCTGCCCGAGCACGGTAGCCATAGTCTCGGGCGGCCTATTGTCCAGGCCGCCTTGCAAAATGTCGGCCGCGGGCGGCGGCGTCTTCCTCGCGACGACGAGCGCCGCGCCCTTCTTCCCCCTTCTCGGGTTTTCCAAGGTGCCGCGGATTGCGGTCCTCACGATCCGCCAGCTTTCTTCTATCTGCCCATCGTCGGCGACCATCATGAAATTCAACAGGCCTCCGACCTAACACGGACGACGACCATGACTGACAAGACCTACAACGTGCTCTTCTTGTGCACGGGCAATTCCGCTCGCTCTATTCTCGCCGAATCCATCCTCAACAAGGAAGGCGCGGGTCGTTTTAGGGCATACTCTGCCGGAAGCCAGCCGAAGGGTGAGATCAATCCGTACGCGCTGAAGGAACTAGAAGCCCTTGGCTATCCGGCACCGGGCTTTTCGTCGAAGAGCTGGGATGTGTTCGCGGCTCCGGGTGCGCCGGAGATGGATTTCATCTTCACCGTTTGCGACAGCGCAGCCGGCGAAGCGTGTC
>NZ_JAELTU010000218.1 GCF_016429015.1 Rhizobium sp. ASV20 | reverse complement strand
GGCCAGGGTCGCATTAATGTTGAGGCGATGCCCCTCGGGCGTCGGCGACGGTTCGATGATGGCGCTTGGGAGGATCATCAGCGACGAACCGCCGGAGTGCAGATCGAGGAAGTAATCGGCAATCGGGAACAGGCAGTCATGCACATAGGCGGAAATCTGGCTGGTCAGCGTGCCATTGAAATCGCCCGGGAAGGTGCGATTGAAATTCAGGCCGTCGACGGGAGACGTGCGCGTGCCGGCCTCGACGGCGCGCACGTTGATGGCGGGGATAGCGATGATCCGGCCACTGATATCCTTCGGGTCGATCTCGCGCAGAAGTTCACCGAGAGCAATCGGTCCCTCATATTCGTCGCCGTGGTTTCCGGCCTCGATCAGGATCGTCGGACCGGCACCGTTCTTGACCACGGCGAGCGGCACCTGAACCGTTCCCCATGCATCTTCATGAGGGGACTGCGGCACATGAAAATATCCGATCTGCTTTCCATCGCGATCAAAATCGATGGCGGTGAAGACGCTATTGCGCCGCGGAGAAATCACGTTGCGCCTGGAATTGTGGTCGATCGCGACTGCCTGGTTATTCATTTCAACTCACTCACTTGCTCGCCTGTAACGTCAGAATGACAGTTTCATATATGATGTCAAGTTTCTATATGAAACAAATAGCAATGCGGGTGCAAGTTCATTATGGTCGCCGGCAAGGAAGGATTCGGCCAATGAGCAACATCGATAACGATGGCGGCAAACCCGCCTATGCAGCACCTGCCCTGACGAAGGGGCTTGAGGTGATGGAACTGCTTGCCGAAGCGCGACATGCATTGACAATGAAGGAGATTGCGGACGGCCTAGGTCGCTCCAAGAGCGAGATATTCCGCATGCTCGTCGCCCTTCAGGACCGCGGATACATTGATCGCGATCCCGAGACGGATGCATATTCCCTGACAGACCGGCTGTTCAAGCTGGGGCTCCACACGCCGAACGCCCAGGACTTGATGAGCGCGGCAATGCCCGAACTCACGAAAATTGCAAACGACAGCCAGCAATCCGCCCATCTTGTCGTCATCAACCACGGACTGACCGTGGTCACCGCCGCAGTTCCGGGAGGGGAAGATATGTCGTTCACCCTTCGGCTGGGCTACGGGCGCATCGCATCGGACGCCACCTCCGGCCAGGTCATCATGGCCTTTCAATCGTCCGACGCCGCAAAACGTATTATCGATGATTGCGACAGCCATAGTGGAGTCACAATCGATCGCGAAGCGATCGCTGCGCATCTGGCTTCAATCAGATCAAAGGGATACGAGTTGCGGCCAAGCCGCGATTTTGTTGGCATCACCGATATTTGCTGCCCAGTGCTAGGCGCCGACGGCTATGCCGTCGCTGCGGTCATTATCGCCTATGTCAACCGCCACACCCGTGAGAGCCGTCATGAACACACTGCGGAGATATTGCGGTCCGCGTGTGACCGTATATCAGCCAAGCTGTCCAATCGCGTGCGATCACCAACGCTCGAACAACTCTAGCACCTGGATTTAGTCCGCTGTGCAATCTCGAAAGACAGGTCCGCTTGCTCTTGAACCATTTCGAAAAGTGAAACCCGTTTTCTCTGGATCGCAGACAATAACGTGCCCATGAAAGCAGAAATGAGACGTCGATTTCATCACCAATTGGTGCTTTTTAATATGCTCCAATAAGGGCGTTCAATCAATTCGATCGACTATCGACCTCGACCACGCGCTCGTGGATAGGGCGAAGTCGTTGACCCGGACCACTTTCACTCCGGCGGCCTCAAACTGGCTTGCATCGCGCGTTGCAATCGCGAGGCCGCTTGCTGCTGCTGTGGCTGCGGCGTCGTGAAGGATCTCATCAACAAGCTGCAGGTTCTCCATAAGCGCACCTTATCTCTGCCGTGAAGGGATAGGATGGCCCGGCACGGCTGAGACAGGGCGCACCATGTCAGGCTAGGGTCTTGGCTGCGAACACCTTCTGGACGATCTGCCAGCGTCCGTTGAGGTAAAAGCAAGACAGAAGATCCGTCACCTCACGTGGAGGGATCTGCAGGCGCAGCTTGAGCAACGCCATGTCGCCTGTGATAGAGATTGCGAGGATCTGGTCGGAGCGCGCCGATCCTCCATCCCTCGGGGATGACAGGGTGCGCACAATATCGAGCCAAGCGGCAACAGGGGTCACTACCACGCTGGAGCCCTCGCCACGCCTGGTGACCAAGGCCGCAGAATCGAAGATCGCCGCGAACGCGTCAGCGTCCATCGCGTAGGCCGCATCGAAGTATGTTTTCGTCAGCGCGACTAATTCATCTATGGTCCCACGTGGATAGGCATCTTGTAAAGTCATGGCGTTTCCCTTCAATTCAACTGCTCAGCAGCGTACAGGGCACGAGAAATCATGGTTAGTCAGCGCGCACTAATCAGACTTTTAAGCGCAGCTAAGCAATTGGGGTGATCATGAAACCTTCCCTTCCATCTGCCGGAGACTTCAACCAGCTCCGCGCCTTCGTGGCGGTGGCCGGCTCGCTGAATTTCAGCCGGGCCGCAGAGAAGCTCGGTGTCTCATCCTCGGCACTCAGCCAGACGGTCCGAGGGCTCGAGGAGCGCGTCGGGGTCAGCTTGTTCAACCGCACCACCCGCAGCGTCTCTCTGACCGAGGCGGGAGCCAGATTGTTCGAACGAGTACAGCCGGCCGTCGAGGAACTGGCGGAGGCTCTGGGCGAGACACGCCAGAGCAGCACACATCCCGCCGGGATCGTTCGGGTGCACTGCTTTCGCGCAGCGGCAGATCTCTATCTGACGCCAATCCTTCGCGACTTTAGCGACGCTTATCCCCAGGTGGTGCTCGATATCACACTCGACGATGCCGTGGTGGATATGGTGGCCGAAGGCTATGACCTCGCCGTTCGCCTTGGCGAAGTGATCGAAAAGGACCTAATTGCAGTGAAGCTCGGCCCGGATCTGCGTCAGACCGCGGTCGCCTCGCCCGACTATCTCGCCCGGCACGGAACGCCAGCACATCCGCGTGACCTTGTCGAACATCGCTGCATTCGCTGGCGTTGGCCTGGGCACAAGACGCCATATCGATGGGAGTTCATGCAAGACGGCAAGTGGTTTGAGGTCGCAATCGACGGCCCACTGATCTCGAACACGAAAGACCTCGCAGTGCAGGCGGCGGTCGACGGCGTCGGTATTGCTTTCGCCAGTCAGCAGTTGATCGCGGCCCACATCGCAGAGGGCCGGCTTGTCGCGCTGCTCGAGAACTGGTCGGCCCCATTCCCCGGTTACTACCTTTGCTATCCAGCCCAACGGCAAATGGCACCACCGCTTCGCGCCGCAATCGACACGATCCGCGGCGGCGCGCTCAGGTGCACCGGGAAGATACAGCGGCGGTGATCTGCGGCACGGCGGACAAGGACAGGCATCTGCGATAGTCGTGCGTGGTGTCCTATGCGCCGGGTCGAGCGGAAAGGTTTAATCGCGACTGACCAGGAAGCCTGTATTCAGCCAGCGTCCGGATCACAGGGACGCCCGTTCGACCGGCGACCTCAAAAGCTGCCTTGACTCCCATATCGGAACGCTTGCAAGCTATCCCGACGAAGGGGGAAAAATTGCCTGATCTATCCGAAGCCATGATGCTTCTCGCCATTGCGAACAAGGACGACGATCTGTCGTTCCTGAACGACAAGCTGCACATGGACGACCAAGGCTTGCCGATCCGCTTTGGGATGACATCGCAGTTCATGTTCAACAGCTACGGTAAGCTTGAGGATCGCGAGACGACGGTTCGGCTTGCGGAAGACTATTATCATGCGGCTTTGCCGCATCCGAACGTGCTCGTTCAGGAAGAGGATGTGTTCACGCTCAAGTCCGTCAGCGATATTCGCCGGCGCCTGACGACGAGCCGTGCGGACGATGGGACCGTTGGAGACCTCGGCGACGAGATGGCCGATCCCGAACGGACGCTGAGCTTTTACATCAAGCATCAAGCGCAGGGTGACAATGCGCTGGTTCCGGGTTATCGGAAGTTTTCCTGCCTCATCGACGGGCGAAACTACCGCCGCAGCGGCAGCCTTACCTACACCAATCGCTATAGTGAGCTGCTCGGCAAACAGGATGCCTTCATAGACGATTTCAAGAGGGCGTGTGAAGGATTGAACGTGTTTTACGCGGTCGCCGGCTGCTCATTGTTGGTGTTCACCTATACCAATGCCAGGATGCACACCATGTATCCGCTGTATCGACGCTTTCCGGGCCTGCTCTATGCGGATTCAGGCGGTCTTACGTCCGATACCCAGCGCCGCGACGATGTCATCCGTGACGTGAACTGGCTTACTGCGATCAATGATGCGAATGTCACGCGACTGGGTGGGCTCGAAGCGGTACGGGAGCGATTGAGCGCAAATATTGTTTTGCATCCTTACAATGGCGGTGTTGTCTTCCAGGCAGGACCGAAACCTCGTATGGGTGACGTGAACCATGGCGATGTGCCGGGGGCCTACAAGGAGATCAACGCGGCCTTGAAGCCCCTTCGCTTCCAAGATTATACCGCTCCCTACTATCTTCCAGTTCCAGATGATGTAAGCCGCCGGGAGGCGACCGAAGCCTGGATAAGTCGGTTCGATTGATCCACCAGCTTTCGCTGGCGGCGAAACCAAGACGTGACGCGCTTGATCCTGAGTTCCCTGCACAGGCCGGAAGCAGAGGTGCCGCGCTGCGACACGACGGCGTGGACGGGCTTTCTTGCAAATCGGTATCGGGGTCACGGATGCGGGGCATGGCCCTTGGCCCAGCCCGAAGGGTTCACCCCATAACTGGCCCAGGTCTGCGCGGAAGCCATCACGCCGCCCATCTGGCGGCGTTTCAACGCTGCATCAGGGCTTATCTCTAGGAAGCAGTCGCCTCCGGCAGACGACGCCGCACGATTGCTGCATGGGTTTTGACGCCATAGGCCAGGCCAGCATCATTGAAATCATAGCTTGGATTGTGCAGAGGAGCTGACTCCTCGCCATTCCCCAGGTTCAGGAAGCAGCCGGGAACCCGGTTGAGATAGTGAGCAAAATCCTCCGATCCCGTGAACGGCTCGGTGATAGTTTGCACGCTCTCAGCGGGGAGGAAGGTGCGTGCGGCCGCGAAGACCTCGTCGGCGAGCTCCGCGTCGTTGATCAGTGGCACGAACTCACGCGTATACCTGATCTGCGCCGAGACGTTATAGGCAGCGGCGGTCGCTTCAGCGATGATCCGCATTTGCTTCTCGATGTTCTCGCTCACCTCGGCTTTGAAGCTACGCGCATCACCAAGGATGCGTGCCAGTCCTGGAAGTGCGTTGCGAGTTCCGTCCGTGAGGAGTTCCGTGACAGAAACGACAGCCACGTCGGTCGGGCTTACCCTACGGGAAACGATCGTCTGCAGGTTGGTTACAACCGCGCAGGCGGCTACCAGGACCTCATTGCCCCAATGGGGGCGAGCAGCGTGACCACCGACGCCAGTCAGGATGATCTCGAAATTATCCTCCGCCGACATCATGGCGCCAGACTTAGTCATCAGAACACCAACTGGAACGCCGGGCATGTTGTGGATGCCGTAGATCTCCTCGAATGGGAAGCGGTCCATCAGACCGTCATCAAGCATCGACAGTGCACCCCTGCCCCACTCCTCAGCTGGCTGGAAGATGAATCGGACCGTGCCGTCGAAGCCTCCTTCGCAAGCAAGTTGCTTTGCTGCGCCGAGCAGCATCGCGGTGTGGCCATCATGACCGCAGGCGTGCATGACGCCAGGACTAGTAGATTTATAGGCAACATCGCTCTGTTCCGTGATGCGGAGGGCATCCATGTCAGCCCGCAGCGCTATCGAGCGATTGCTCGTTCCCCGCTTCAGCGTACCCACAACACCTGTTCCGCCAAGCCCTTCGGCAACATCGAGGCCAAACTCGCGCAACTTTGCTGCGACGAATGCGGAAGTACGCTTCTCCTCAAAGCCGAACTCGGGGTGCTGGTGGAGGTCGCGTCTCCATGCCGTCATTTCGTCCTGAAGATGTTGAAGATCGCCCATTATCGTGCTCCCGCCACTTCGACATTTGAACGCGCGGCAACGTCTTGCGGAGAGAATCCGACGAGCTGCTGGTAAAGGCTGGGATCGGTCGCCCCTTCCGTGTTGATGAGGAGCACGCGGCTGTCCGTACCAAGTCGCAGCTTTGAGCGCAGATCCTGGTCGTCTGCCGCCCTCATCAGGGCAGCAAGACCGACGCCTCCACTTTCGCCGGACACGACCGCGGGATCGCCGGGCTCGGGGTTCGCAAGGCGGCGCATCGCGCCGACCGCGTCCTCTTCCTCGACGGTCATGAATGCGTCGGCGCTGCGAGACAGGATGCGCCAGGCGACAAGCGACGGCTCATAGCATTCGAGCATGGCCATGACGGTCGGCTCGCCCTGCGCGATCTTGACAGGCTTGCCTGCACGGGCACTTTCCACGAGGCAGGCGGCGCGGGAAGGATCGACCACAATGAAGAACGGGCGCTCGTCGCCGTAAAGAAGTGTGAAATAGCCCGCAATCGCGGCAGCGATCCCACCGACGCCGGACTGCACGAATACATGCGTGGGGCGTTTGGGTATCTGGCGAATGGTCTCTCTCAAGAGTGCGGTATAGCCCTGCATGACCAAACCGGGGATCCGTTCGTATCCCGGCCATGACGTATCGGAAACGGTCTGCCAACCTTTATCGGCAGCAACACGCGAAGCTTCCGCGACAGAGTGATCATAGTTGCCAGCTACGCGGATGATCTCGGCTCCAAACCGCGCTATCGCCGAAATGCGCTCGGTGCTGACCCCCGAATGCACGAAGATCACGCAGTTCGCGCCGACAAGCTGCGCTCCCTGCGCAACCGAACGACCGTGGTTTCCATCCGTCGCGCAGGCCACGGTAAGCCTGCATGCGATAGCTTTCACGGCAGGCGAGTGCAGTTCGGAAATATCGACCTCCCGGCCGAATTGGCGCGAGGCTTCTTCAAGCACGAGGCGGATGACGGCGTAGGACCCGCCCAGAGCCTTAAAGCTACCGAGGCCAAGGCGGTGTCCTTCGTCCTTGATGTGAATCGACCCGACGCGGTACTTTTGCGCGAGATTTGACAGGGAAACGAGCGGTGTCGCTTTATGACCGTCACGGTGATTGAGAAAGCGCTCGACGTTTTCGGCCGCAGCCAGGCTTAGAGTCTCCGCGTCGGACGGATGCAAAGCGGTTCCGTAATCGACGTTCTCGTTAAGTATCAGCATTTCGTAGTCCGCCCGTTCGACATCGTTGACGAATGTATATTGCAAGCCTGTTCAAGTTTGCGCTTAATCTTGGCCATCCAAACGAGAGTTTCACTGAAATATAGGCATCGAAGTGAGCGAAAATTCCATAGGCGACAAAATCATGCTGGATCGTACCGACAAGGCGATCCTGAACCTGCTCCAGCAAGACAATAAAATGTCCCAGCGAAAAATTGCCGAATTGGTCAATCTGTCGGCGCCTGCCGTGCAGCGCCGGATCAAACGCCTGGAGGAAACCGGGATTGTTCAAGCGAACGTCGCGATTGTCGATCCGGCAAAAGTTGGTTCACCGATCACGCTCTTTGTTCAAGTCGCCATGGAGAGCGAACGAACCGATCTATATGAGATCGCAAAGCGTTCGTTTATTGCCGCGCCTGAAGTCCAGCAATGCTACTATGTCACCGGGGAGGCAGATTTCATGCTCGTGATCTCAGTCAGATCAATGGGCGACTACGAAGCTCTCACCCGCCGCCTCTTTTTCCAGAACAATAATGTGAAGCACTTCCGGACATTCGTTTCGATGGACCGGGTCAAGTTCGAACTGTCGATCCCGCTGGATTGATTGAAACTGCAAGTCTGATGCATTCGAGGGGCCAGAACGATGCAAACTTGCAAGGTTTCCCCGATAAATCAGCCCGAATTGATCTCGTTTCGGACTATCTTGCCCCAACTTCAGCGAACTTGCGGCAAGGAGCCACGCATCCATGAACATCCTTTCCATCAATGACGAGAGATTGCTTCGTCATCTCCGCAGCCTCGGCGAGATTGGGCGCGATGGGAACGGCAGGCTTGTTCGCCTCGCAGCTTCCGACAACGAAAAGCTTGGCCGAGATCAGTTTGTCGCGTGGCTTGTCGAAACTGGTCTCGATGTCGCAATCGACCGCATCGGCAACATCTTTGGCATCTGGCGACCAGAGGGCGTTTCCGACAATGCACCACTCATGCTCGGCTCTCACATTGATACGGTGATCAACGCGGGCATCTACGACGGATGCTACGGTGTTATCTCCGGACTGGAGGTGATCGCAACCCTCAAGGAAGCTGGCTTCCAACCCATGCGACCCGTCGTCGTCGCTGCTTTCACAAACGAGGAAGGCGTGCGCTATGCTCCTGACATGATGGGCTCGCTCGTCTATGCCGGGGGTCTCAGCACTCAAGACGCTTTGGCGAGCATCGGCACCGATGGTTCCGTGCTTGGAGAAGAACTTGCCCGGATCGGCTATGCCGGGGAGCACGAACCCGGCTTCCTAAGGCCGCATGCCTACATCGAACTCCATATTGAACAGGGGCCGGTTCTTGAACGGGAAGGCATTCTTCTGGGCGCTGTCGAAAGCCTGCAGGGTATTTCCTGGCAAAAGGTGACCATCGTCGGCGACGCAAACCACGCGGGAACGACGCCGATCTCGATGCGGCGCGATGCGGGATATGCCGCCGCGCGCGTCATCACGTTCCTGCGCGACCGCGCAAAGGCATCCAGCACGCCGACCGTGGCAACAGTCGGATGTATCGAGTTTGAGCCAAACGCAATCAACATCATACCGTCGCGCGCGACGTTTACGGTGGATCTGCGCGATCCCGATGAGGATCGGCTGAAACAGGAGGAAGCGGTGCTGAGCGCATTTCTGGAAATGCTTTCTCAGGAAGAACAAGTCATCATCAGCGTCGAAAAAATGGCGCGGTTCGAACCTGTCAGGTTCGATGAGAGCATTGTCAACGCTATCGAGAACGCCGCGTCCGTCAGAGGGTTTGCCCACAAGCGAATGACCTCCGGAGCCGGACACGACGCGCAGATGATAGCCCGCATCGCCCCGGCAGCCATGATCTTCGTCCCCAGCAAGGACGGTGTCAGCCACAATCCCAAGGAGTACACGTCGGATCAGGATCTGGTTGCCGGCGCAAACATACTGCTTGATGTGGTGCAAAAAATAGTCGCGGCAGGATAGATCTCTAGCACGACACGGTTACCATCGTCGTTGTTCCCGCGATCCTGGGATCTCCCATGCAATAAGCCCGACAGGAGCGCCGAGCTCGCCATGGCTCTGTCGCAAAAATTTCCTGTTGTGGAATGGAATTCTAGGCAGTCTGTATCTTTGACGACGAAGGTCCCCACTTTAACCGCTCACGGCGGCGTTTCCGCATCGCCGGGCGGCACCGCCTCGTCACGCGCCTGCGCCGCTGACGAAGCCGAGCGACTTCAATTCCTGCAATCCTGCAAGATATTTCTCCCTCTGCGCTTTCGGCTTTGCGAGCGGCGCAGCGAGGACGACATCCTCGTCGGTCGTGGACAACATATTGTAAATCCAGGGAAGCCAGGGATTGCTGGCAGGAATGCGACCTTCCCAGCCAGTGTCGAGCTTGCTTCGCTGCACGATACCCTGCGTTTCGGGATCGAGACGAAAAAGCCGCCCCGGAATACCTGTGCTGTCGAAGCTCATGAGGCGCGTTTCCGACAGGTCCAAAGCCCAGTCTGTCGACCGGTAGAATTCCTCTCTGGAGCGATCATAGTGATTCTGGGTCTCTACGCCCGCCGAAAACTCGACGATCGTGTTGATCTTGAGAGGAAAGATATTGCCGGTCAGCTTGACGTGCGAAAAAATCGCGCCCCAGGCGATCACCAAATCATTCGCTCTGCAGTTCGTGATCTCCACGTCCTCCACCCGTGCAGGACCGAGTTGGCATCCCACGAACTGGCTGTTGGATATCTTGACGTTTCGCACGGCGGAACGGGATCCGTCAGCTTGATGGTAGGACAACGTGCAATTGTCGATCACGCATCCATCGAGCTGGATATCGGTAACGACGCGGTCCGCACGCGGATCCTTGATCATGCTGAAGGTCTGATTTTGGTAGGAAATCATCGCGGGAATACCGTGTTCGTTGGGAGGCCGGGGTGAATGATATGCGTTGTAGTGGGTCCGTAAGGCCGTGCCAAGTGGCTTGGCAGGCCAGCTTGCGTCGTTACGTCGTACGTACCGCCAGCACCCACGAAATCCGGAGACTGGATGAACTGGCCATTGGGACCGCGCGCCATTCCCGTATGCCTCAGGGTTGGGTCGTTTTGCAGGATTTGCGCTGCGCGCCTCTCCACGGCCTTGCCGTAGGAGGCTGCGGCAAGACGGTCGCGGACGACGAGATGGTTGTAGCTGCCGGGCGACATAAGCTGCCTCGCCATGCCGGGGTTTTGTGCGAGTTCGCCAACAGCCTGATCGACGGCGCCTTGTATTCTGGCCGTCTCCGCGACACGTGCGGCAAGTGCGCTCAATCCGAGTGGATCTGCCCATATCTGCGGGTTGTCGACATAACCTTGCGGCCGATCGCCTCCCAGGAGCCCGATCGGATCCGGGCTCGCATATTGCCCCGCGAGCGGGTCGTAGTGTCGCTGACGGTTGTAATAGAGCCCCGTCTCCACGTCCTCGTACTGGCCGGGAAACCGCCAGGGGCAAAACGAGCCGGCACTCGGCTTTTCATAATTGGGCGCGAGCGCCAGCGTGCCATAGGTTCGCTCTGACCGCACCGCGCCCCAGACGTGGTAATCGGCGGCCCAGACC
>NZ_JAELTU010000217.1 GCF_016429015.1 Rhizobium sp. ASV20 | reverse complement strand
CAACGTCACCGTTGCTGTTGAGCTGATCGTTCCGATCGCGATGGAAGAAAAGCTTCGCTTCGCTATCCGCGAAGGCGGCCGTACCGTCGGCGCAGGCATCGTTGCCTCCATCGTCGAGTAATCTTCGAAGCTGGCCACTCCATCGAGTGGCCGATTCGATGACAATATTATGATGCAAGCGGCACTAGTCGCTTGCTTATGACATGGAAATGTTGCAAATGGCGCGCGAGCGTGATTTGCGCTCTGCTTCGGATAACGAAGCGGGCAGTGAAATTAACAATAAGGTGGACCGAAAGGTCTAACAGAGTGGATGGGGATGCCGCAGCCGGCGTCCCTCTCGATCTTTGAAACCGGTGGTCCGCCTTAGGAAAAAGAACAATCCGTGCTCGTTTTTTAAACGGCACGCGAGATAACAAAACACAAGGATAACGTCGAATGAACGGCCAAAATATCCGCATTCGCCTGAAGGCGTTCGATCACCGGATTCTCGATGCTTCCACGCGCGAGATCGTGTCGACGGCGAAGCGCACCGGTGCTAGCGTCCGGGGCCCCGTTCCGCTTCCGACCCGTATCGAGAAGTTCACGGTCAACCGGTCCCCGCACATCGACAAGAAGAGCCGCGAGCAGTTCGAGATGCGCACGCACAAGCGCCTTCTCGACATCGTTGACCCGACCCCGCAGACGGTAGACGCGCTGATGAAGCTCGATCTCGCCGCCGGTGTCGATGTTGAGATCAAGCTCTGAGACCTGGTTCTCGAGCTGAGTGAGAAGGATTGAACCGATGCGTTCAGGTGTGATTGCACAGAAGGTGGGAATGACCCGCGTCTATAACGACGCCGGCGAGCATGTCCCGGTAACGGTATTGCGTTTGGATGGCTGCCAGGTCGTAGCCCAGCGCACAGTTGAGAAGAATGGCTACACCGCAGTTCAGCTGGGTGCCGGCCAGGCTAAAGTTAAGAACACGACGAAGGCCCTTCGCGGT
The DNA here is from genome assembly GCF_016429015.1 of Rhizobium sp. ASV20. Classification (GTDB taxonomy): domain Bacteria; phylum Pseudomonadota; class Alphaproteobacteria; order Rhizobiales; family Rhizobiaceae; genus Rhizobium. The sequence goes on along the minus strand of NZ_JAELTU010000217.1, from coordinate 9,948 downwards.
CATTTCGCCGTTGCAAGCGTTGAGCCCAAGGCCAAGCTCGTTGAATTCCGTGTTACGGACGACAATCTGCTCGACGTTGGCACCGAGATCAAGGCTGCTCACTTCACGGCGGGCCAGCTCGTCGACGTGACCGGTACGACGATCGGTAAGGGCTTTGCCGGCGCTATGAAGCGTCACGGCTTCGGCGGTCTGCGCGCTACGCACGGTGTGTCCGTTTCGCACCGCTCGCACGGTTCGACCGGCTCGCGCCAGGATCCGGGCAAGGTGTTCAAGAACAAGAAGATGGCTGGTCACATGGGCCAGACGCGCGTGACGACGCAGAACCTTGAAGTGGTATCGACCGATGAAGATCGCGGTCTGATCCTCGTCAAGGGCGCGGTCCCCGGCTCCAAGGGTGCCTGGATCATCGTGCGCGATGCCGTCAAGTCGGCAGCGAAGTAAGGGAGCCAAACCAATGGAATTGAACGTCAAGACCCTCGAGGGCAAAGACGCTGGGAAGGTTTCCCTTTCTGACGCGATTTTCGGCCTGGAGCCGCGTGAAGACATTCTCGCCCGCGTCATTCGCTGGCAGCTTGCCAAGAAGCAGCAGGGCACGCATCAGGCAAAGGGCCGCGCCGACGTATGGCGTACCGGTGCCAAGATGTACAAGCAGAAGGGTACGGGCCGCGCTCGTCACCATTCGGCTCGCGCTCCGCAGTTCCGCGGCGGTGGTAAGGCTCACGGCCCGGTCACCCGCAGCCACGAGCATGATCTGCCGAAGAAGGTTCGCGCCCTCGGCCTGCGTCATGCTCTGTCTGCCAAGCTGAAGTCCGAGGACGTCATCGTCATCGACAGCCTGATCGCAGCTGACGCTAAGACCAAGGCTCTGGCCAGCGTTTTTGCGACGCTCGGCCTGACCAACGCATTGTTCATCGGCGGTGCCGAGCTGGACAATAACTTCAAGCTCGCAGCCCAGAACATTCCGAACATCGATGTTCTGCCGGTTCAGGGCATCAACGTTTATGACATCCTGCGCCGCGGCAAGCTCGTGCTGTCCAAGGCCGCAGTTGAAGCTCTAGAGGAGCGATTCAAGTGACGGATCTTCGCCATTACGATGTGATCGTTTCTCCTGCGATCACCGAAAAGTCCACTCTGCTTTCGGACAACAACCAGGTTGTTTTCAACGTTGCCAAGACCGCGACGAAGCCTGAAATCAAGGCTGCCGTCGAAGCGCTCTTCGGCGTCAAGGTTACGGCCGTCAACACCCTGCTGCGCCTGGGCAAGACCAAGCGGTTCAAAGGTCTCGTCGGCAAGCAGAAGGACGTGAAGAAGGCTATCGTGACGCTCGCCGAAGGCCAGTCGATCGACGTCTCCACCGGTCTCTGAGGAATAAGAAAATGGCATTGAAAACATTCAATCCGACGACCCCGAGCCAGCGTCAGCTGGTCATCGTCGATCGCTCCTCGCTCTACAAGGGCAAGCCGGTCAAGACGCTGACGGAAGGTCTGACTTCGAAGGGTGGCCGTAACAACACCGGCCGCATCACCGTTCGGTTCCAGGGCGGTGGTCACAAGCGCAGCTATCGTCTGGTCGACTTCAAGCGTCGCAAGTTTGACGTTGAGGGCACTGTCGAGCGCATCGAATACGACCCGAACCGTACCGCTTACATCGCTCTGGTGAAGTACTCGGACGGCGAACTGGCCTACATCATCGCTCCGCAGCGTCTCGCTTCCGGCGACAAGGTCATTGCTTCGGAAAAGGCTGTCGACGTTAAGCCCGGCAACACCATGCCGCTGCAGTTCATCCCGGTCGGCTCCATCATCCACAACGTGGAAATGAAGCCGGGCAAGGGCGGTCAGATCGCTCGCTCTGCCGGTTCTTACGCGCAGCTCGTCGGTCGCGACCAGGGTATGGCGATCCTTCGCCTGAACTCTGGCGAACAGCGCCTCGTGCACGGCACCTGCCTTGCAACCATCGGTGCGGTTTCGAACCCGGATCATGCCAACATCAACGACGGCAAAGCCGGTCGTTCGCGTTGGCGTGGCAAGAAGCCGCATAACCGCGGCGTTGTCATGAACCCGGTCGACCATCCGCACGGCGGTGGTGAAGGCCGCACCTCCGGTGGTCGCCATCCGGTGACTCCATGGGGCAAGCCAACCAAGGGCAAGCGTACGCGGTCGAACAAGTCGACCGACAAGATGATCATGCGCTCGCGCCATCAGCGCAAGAAGTAAGAGAGGAAGTCTCAAGTGGCTCGTTCAGTATGGAAAGGTCCGTTTGTTGACGGCTATCTTCTCAAGAAGGCTGAGAAGGTGCGTGAAGGCGGACGTAACGAAGTAATCAAGATGTGGAGCCGTCGCTCCACCATCATGCCGCAGTTCGTTGGTCTCACCTTTGGTGTTTACAACGGCAGCAAGCATATTCCGGTCAGCGTCAATGAAGACATGGTCGGGCACAAGTTCGGCGAGTTCGCCCCGACCCGTACCTATTATGGTCACGGTGCGGACAAGAAGGCGAAGAGGAAGTAACAATGGGCAAGGCAAAAACCGAACGCCGGCTGAAGGATAATGAGGCGCAGGCAGTTGCGCGCACTCTCCGTGTCAGCCCGCAGAAGCTCAACCTGGTCGCGGCTTCGATCCGTGGCAAGAAGGTTGACCGCGCGCTCGCAGAGCTGGAATTCTCGCGCAAGCGCATCGCTGGCGCTGTGAAGAAGACGCTCGAATCTGCGATCGCTAACGCAGAGAACAACCACGATCTCGACGTTGACTCGCTGGTCGTAGCGGAAGCTTACGTCGGCAAGTCGATCGTCATGAAGCGTTTCCACGCTCGTGGCCGTGGCCGTGCGTCTCGCATCGAGCGTCCGTTCGCGCACCTGACGATCGTTGTTCGTGAAGTTGAAGCTCAAGAGGAGGCCGCATAATGGGTCAGAAAATCAATCCAATCGGTTTTCGTCTTGGCATCAACCGCACTTGGGATAGCCGCTGGTTTGCGGACAATGCCGAGTACGGTCAGCTTCTTCACGAAGACCTGAAGATGCGCAAGTTCGTCATGAACGAACTGAAGCAGGCTGGTATCTCCAAGGTGGTTATCGAGCGTCCGCACAAGAAGTGCCGCGTCACGATCCACTCGGCTCGTCCGGGCCTGATCATCGGCAAGAAGGGCGCTGACATCGACAAGCTCCGCAAGAAGCTGTCGGACATGACGAATTCCGAAACGCACCTCAACATCGTTGAAGTACGCAAGCCGGAAGTCGACGCGACGCTGGTTGCCCAGTCGATCGCTCAGCAGCTCGAGCGCCGTGTTGCTTTCCGTCGCGCCATGAAGCGCGCCGTTCAGTCCGCGATGCGTCTTGGCGCCGAAGGCATCAAGATCACCTGCGCCGGCCGTCTCGGCGGTGCAGAAATCGCTCGTACGGAATGGTACCGTGAAGGTCGCGTGCCGCTGCATACGCTGCGCGCCGACATCGATTACGGTACGGCTGAAGCAGAAACCGCTTTCGGCATCTGCGGCATCAAGGTTTGGATCTTCAAGGGCGAAATCCTTGAGCACGATCCGATGGCCTCCGAACGCCGTGCGCTCGAGGGCGACGCCCAGGGTCCGGCTAGCCGCGATCGCGATAGAGACCGCCGCCGCGACAACGCTTGATAGCGTACGTGGCAGATAAGTTCGGAGAATAAGAAAATGTTGCAGCCAAAGCGTACGAAGTACCGTAAGCAATTCAAGGGTCGCATCAAGGGCATCGCCAAGGGTGGCTCTGACCTTGCGTTCGGTGAATTCGGTCTGAAGGCGCAGGAACCTAACCGCGTCAACGCTCGCGAAATCGAAGCGGCTCGCCGCGCGATCACGCGCTATATGAAGCGTGCCGGCCGTGTATGGATCCGCGTGTTCCCGGATGTTCCGGTCACCAAAAAGCCTACCGAAGTCCGTATGGGTAAGGGTAAGGGCTCCGTCGAATACTGGGCATGCAAGGTCAAGCCCGGCCGTATGATGTTCGAGATTGATGGTGTGAGCGAAGAAATCGCTCGTGAGGCTCTGCGCCTCGGTTCCGCCAAGCTCTCGGTCAAGACGCGCTTCGTGCAGCGCATTGCAGAGTAAGGAAGAAGCTCATGAAAGCCGCAGATGTTCGCGCCCTGAGCGCCGACCAACTCAAGGACGAGCTTGCCAAGCTGAAGAAGGAGCAGTTCAACCTGCGCTTTCAGAAGGCGACTGGCCAGCTTGAAAAGTCCTCGCGCGTCAACGAAGTCCGCAAGGACATCGCTCGCATAAAAACCATTGCCCGCCAGAAGGCGGCAGAGGCAAAGGCCTAAAGGAAAAATAACATGCCGAAGCGCATTCTGCAGGGCGTCGTGGTCAGCGACAAGAACGAGAAGACAGTAGTGGTTCGCGTTGAGCGTCGTTTCGCTCACCCGCTGCTCCAGAAGACTGTTCGTCGTTCCAAGAAGTACAAGGCTCACGACGAGAACAATCAGTTCAAGGTCGGCGACGTCGTTTCCATCGAGGAATGCGCGCCGATCTCCAAGGACAAGACCTGGACGGTTGTTTCCGCCCAGTCCAAGTAACAGAATTTCGCTCAGGCCCTTGCGCTTGGGCGAAATATCTGTATGAAGCACGAGCTTGGAAGCAGGACGCTCGCGTACGGGCGTTCTTTTGCTTTATTGATGACTGGCAATGGCGGCCGCGAGCGGTGCCGGATGCCGCGATATCAGACAAGACACTAGTTCATAAGCCGGGGTAGGGGGTCGGTTGACCCAACCATTTCGGTAACAACAAGAAGGCGACCTGACATGATTCAGATGCAAACAAACCTCGACGTGGCGGATAATTCCGGCGCACGTCGTGTCATGTGCATCAAGGTGCTGGGCGGCTCGAAGCGCAAGTATGCATCCATCGGCGACGTTATCGTCGTTTCGATCAAGGAAGCTATCCCGCGCGGCCGTGTGAAGAAGGGTGACGTGATGAAGGCGGTTGTTGTTCGTACCGCCAAGGACATCCGTCGTCCGGATGGCAGCGTCATCCGCTTCGATACCAACGCAGCAGTCCTCATCGACAACAAGAAAGAGCCGATCGGCACCCGTATCTTCGGACCGGTTCCGCGCGAACTTCGCGCCAAGAACCACATGAAGATCATCTCGCTGGCTCCAGAAGTACTGTAAGGAGCGGAGCGATGCAGAAGATCCGTAAGGGCGACAAGGTCGTCGTATTGACCGGTAAGGACAAGGGCCGCACCGGAGAAGTTGTTCAAGTGCTGCCGAAGGAAGACCGTGCGGTCGTTCGTGGCGTCAACGTCGTAAAGCGCCATCAGCGCCAGACGCAGAGCCAGGAAGCCGGCATCATCAGCAAGGAAGCCCCGCTTCACCTGTCCAACATTGCGGTCGTCGACAAGGACGGCAAGCCGACCCGCGTCGGTTTCAAGGTTGTAGATGGAAAGAAGGTCCGTGTGGCCAAGACCTCTGGAGAAGTGATCGATGGCTGAGGCAAAGTACGAGCCGCGGCTCAAGAAAGAATACGTCGCCCGCATTCGCGCGGCTATGCAGGAGCAGTTCTCCTACGCCAACGAGATGCAGATCCCGAAGCTGGACAAGATCGTGATCAACATGGGCGTCGGCGAAGCAACGGCTGATTCGAAGAAGCCGACTGTTGCTGCTGCCGATCTCGCAGCGATTGCCGGTCAGAAGCCGGTCATCACGCGCGCACGCAACTCCATCGCTGGCTTCAAGGTCCGCGAACACATGCCGATCGGCGCGAAGGTCACCCTGCGCGGCGCCCGGATGTACGAGTTCCTGGATCGCCTGGTCAACATCGCGCTTCCGCGCGTTCGCGACTTCCGCGGCCTGAACCCGAAGAGCTTTGACGGTCGTGGCAATTTTGCCATGGGCATCAAGGAACACATTGTGTTCCCTGAGATCAACTACGACAAGGTTGATCAGATGTGGGGCATGGACATCATCGTTTGCACGACGGCGCCGACCGACGACGAAGCACGGGCTCTTCTGAAAGAGTTCAACTTCCCGTTCCGTCAGTAACCGTAACGACGAGCGTAGAAAAGGAACCCTGATATGGCGAAGACAAGCGCAGTTGAAAAGAATAAGCGCCGCCGCAATACGGTTGCCAATCAGTCCGCGAAGCGGGCTGCTCTCAAGGCAATCATCATGAACCAGTCTCTTTCGATCGAAGACCGGTTCAAGGCCACTCTGAAGCTGGCATCGCTCCCGCGCGATGGATCGAAGACCCGTATTCGCAACCGTTGCGAAGTGTCCGGCCGTCCGCGCGCCTACTACCGCAAACTGCGTATGTCGCGTATCGCGCTGCGTGAACTCGGCAATCTCGGCAAGGTGCCGGGCATCGTCAAGTCCAGCTGGTAAGGAGCAGATTAGATGACCATGACTGATCCTTTGGGCGATATGCTCACCCGCATCCGCAATGGCGCTTCGCGTCGCAAGTCGTCGGTTTCGACGCCTGCGTCCAAGCTCCGTGCGCGCGTTCTCGATGTTCTCCAGGCTGAAGGCTACATCCGTGGCTACTCCGTCGTCGATTTCGGCAACGGCAAGTCCGAGCTCAGCATCGAGCTGAAGTACTACGAAGGCTCGTCGGTGATCCGTGAGATCGGCCGCGTGTCCAAGCCGGGCCGCCGAGTTTATGTCTCGGTTAAGTCCATTCCGCAGGTCGCGAACGGTCTCGGCATCACTATCCTTTCGACTCCGAAGGGTGTGATGGCTGATCACCAGGCTCGTGAACAGAATGTTGGTGGTGAGGTTCTCTGCTCGGTCTTCTAAGATCGAACAGGGATCTCCTTCGAAACAGACAGGTTTGAAAAATGTCTCGTATCGGTAAGAAGCCCGTTCAGGTGCCTGCAGGGATCACGGCCACGGTTGATGGCCAAAAAGTGACTGCCAAGGGCCCTAAGGGCGAGCTGTTTTTCGTCGCTAACGACGAAATCGGTCTCAAGCTTGAAAACAATGCAATCGTCGTAACGCCGCTTAACGAATCCAAGGGCGCTCGCTCAAAGTGGGGCATGTCCCGCACGATGATCGAGAACATCCTGAAGGGTGTTAAGGACGGCTACGAGCGCAAGCTCGAAATCAACGGCGTCGGCTATCGCGCGTCCATGCAGGGCAAGAACCTGCAGCTGGCGCTCGGCTTCAGCCACGACGTGGTTTATGAGCCGCCGCAGGGCATCACGATCGCTGTGCCGAAGCCGACGGAAATCGTCGTCACCGGCATCAACAAGCAGCAGGTCGGCCAGGTTGCCGCTGAAATCCGCGAATACCGCGGTCCCGAGCCTTACAAGGGCAAGGGTGTTAAGTATGCCGAAGAGCGGATCATCCGCAAAGAAGGCAAGAAGAAGTAAGGATCACGCGAAATGGCTAGCAGGAAAGAAGCACTTGCGCGTCGCGCCAACCGCGTGCGCCGTCAAATCAAGTCGGTGGCCAACGGCCGTCCGCGCCTGTCGGTTCATCGCTCGTCGAAGAACATCTACGCCCAGGTCATTGATGACGTGGCTGGCAAGACCCTCGCGGCTGCCTCCACGCTCGACAAGGATCTGCGCGGTTCTCTGAAGACCGGTGCCGATACCGCCGCCGCAGCCCTGGTTGGCAAGCTCGTTGCTGAGCGTGCATCCAAGGCCGGTGTGAAGGAAGTCGTGTTCGATCGCGGCGCCTTCATCTATCACGGCCGCATCAAGGCTCTTGCCGAAGCGGCTCGCGAAGGCGGCCTGACCTTCTGATCAAGTTTCCGGCCGGTAGCCGATAAGCGCCGGCCGGATTTCACCGGACCGCAAATCTCCTTCTGGAGGTTGATGCGGTCCTCGTTTTGTTTGCCGATTGCACCCGGAAAAGAAAAAGGAAGAGGACAATGGCACAGGAAAAGCGGGCTCCGCGGGATGACCGTCAGAGCCGTGAAGAGCGCGATAGCGAATTCGTCGACAAGCTGGTCGCGATTAACCGCGTCGCCAAGGTTGTAAAGGGTGGCCGCCGTTTCGGTTTCGCCGCTCTCGTTGTTGTTGGCGACCAGAAGGGCCGCGTTGGCTTTGGTCACGGCAAGGCACGTGAAGTGCCGGAAGCGATCCGCAAGGCAACCGAAAGCGCCAAGCGCGACATGATCTTCGTACCGCTGCGTGACGGCCGTACGCTGCATCACGACGTCCATGGCCGCCACGGCGCCGGCAAGGTTCTGCTGCGCTCGGCCAAGGTCGGTACCGGTATCATCGCCGGCGGTCCGATGCGCGCCGTTTTCGAAACGCTCGGCGTTCATGACGTCGTTGCCAAGTCGACCGGTTCGTCGAACCCGTACAACATGGTTCGCGCCACGTTCGACGCCCTGAAGCACCAGGTTCACCCGAAGGACATCGCAGCTCAGCGCGGCATCAAGTATGCCACTCTGCAGGCTCGTCGCGCTGCTTCGGGCAACGCCTCCGAAGAATAAGGGAGTTTGACCTATGGCCAAGACGACCAAGAAGGCTGAAGCTAAGGCGACCGTTACGGTCGAGCAGGTTGGCAGCCCGATCCGCCGTCCGGATGTTCAGCAGAAGACGCTGATCGGTCTCGGACTGAACAAGATGCACCGTCGCCGCACGCTGGAAGATACTCCGGCTGTTCGTGGCATGATCCGTGCTGTCCAGCATCTCGTTCGCATCGTCGACGAGAAGTGAGCCGGAGGTAATTCGCTATGAAATTGAATGAGATCAAGGATAACGAAGGTTCGACCCATAGCCGCAAGCGCCTCGGCCGCGGCATCGGCTCCGGCTCCGGTAAGACCGGCGGCCGTGGTGTGAAGGGTCAGAAGTCCCGTTCGGGTGTTGCCATCAACGGCTTCGAAGGTGGTCAGATGCCCATCTATCGTCGCCTGCCGAAGCGCGGCTTCACCAACATCTTCGCTGCCGACTACGTTGTCGTATCGCTGGAGCGCATCCAGGCTGCCGTTGATGCCGGCAAGCTCGATGCGAAGAACACGATCGATGCTGCTGCCCTCAAGGCTGCCGGCGTGATTCGCCGCGTCAAGGACGGCGTTCGGGTTCTCTCGGACGGCGAACTGAAGGCAAAGGTAACGCTTGAAGTTGCAGGCGCCTCCAAGTCGGCTGTTGAAAAGATCGAAAAGGCCGGCGGCTCCATCAAGCTGCTCGCTTCTGTCGCAGAATAATATGATCAATAATCGCCCGAGGTGCTTCACTTCGGGCGATTTTGCTCCCATATGTGAGCCTCACAAACCTGAACGATGCGGCAGTGTCTTTCCGGTTGATAACGGGAACCAAGGGTGAGGCGTCCGATTGCAATGCAATCCGTCCGAAGCCCGGCTTTTAAACAATTTATTTACTGATTCCGGACCCGGCCGATTATGCCGGAATTGGTAATGCGGAGATTTGCATGGCTTCTGCAGCGGAACAATTGGCGTCCAATCTCAATTTTTCGACCTTTGCCAAGGCCGAGGATCTCAAGAAGCGCCTGTGGTTTACGCTCGGCGCTCTCCTCGTTTACCGGCTCGGTACACACATTCCGCTTCCAGGTCTGAATCCTGCTGCCTATGCCCAGGCGTTCCACAACCAGTCGGGCGGCATTCTCGGCCTCTTCAACATGTTCTCGGGCGGCGCCGTTCAGCGCATGGCGATTTTCGCGCTCGGTATCATGCCTTATATTTCGGCTTCGATCATCGTTCAGTTGATGACATCGGTCGTCCCGTCGCTCGAAAACCTGAAGAAGGAAGGCGAGCAGGGCCGCAAGATCATCAACCAGTACACCCGTTACGGCACCGTTCTGCTCGGCGCGTTGCAGGCCTATGGCATTGCGATCGGCCTTGAGCATGGCAATGGCGTTGTGGTCGATCCAGGCTGGTTCTTCCGCATCTCCACCGTCATAACGCTGCTCGGCGGCACAATGTTCCTGATGTGGCTCGGCGAGCAGGTGACCTCACGCGGTATCGGCAACGGTATTTCGCTGATCATCTTCGCAGGTATTGCCGCAGGTCTCCCGACCGCTC
>NZ_JAELTU010000216.1 GCF_016429015.1 Rhizobium sp. ASV20 | reverse complement strand
GCAGCTCCGGCCTGATCGACCTTACGATGCCGAAGCTCGAGAAAATCGGGTGCGGCAATGTTTAGATTTGTTTTCGCGGTTCTGACCGGCCTTTTCGGCGCAGCGCTGCTGCATATCGTCATCATCCTGTCGCTGCCGCATTTTTCCGACCGCGACGCCTACACCCGCGTCTCGGACGAGGGCGACGAGAACCATTTCTACGTGCTCGACGACCAGGATGACGAAGCGGGGCTTTCCAACACAGATCCCTATATCCGCACCGCCGTTTGCGCCTTCGACATCGAAGACAAGCCGGTGCATCTGACCGCGAAGGGTAAAGTGCCGTTCTGGTCCCTTGCCGTCTATGATGCCGCTTCCAACGAGGTGTTCAGCATGAGTGACCGCACATCGGTCGGCGGCGCGCTCGACCTGCTGCTTGCCTCTCCCGTCCAACTCACGGGCATACGCAAGGCACTGCCGCCAGCTCTCGCACAATCGATCCTGGTGGAAGCTCCGCGCACCCAAGGCTATGTGGTCCTGCGCACGATGGCACCGCAGGCGAGCTTCAACGATGCGGCGGGGGAATTTTTGTCGGAAGCCGGCTGCGACGAGTTCGGCGACAATGGATTGTAGGCTGGTGGCGACGTTTATGCGGCCAGTCGACCCTCTTCAGAGAGCACAGAGAGCCTAGGCAACCAATGGGTGCGTTTTAACGCGCGTGCTGCCCCTCATGGACAGGCACTACTTGCCTTTTACCCGCTTTGGTCCGGCTCCCGGACGATGGGTAGGAGCATCCAGATGTTCGTATCGCACCCCGGTAAACAGCAGCACCCTGGCTTCCACCGGGTCCTTCTGGACGCGCATCGGCTGGCGTGAGCGCCAGTCCGAAAGAGATATTATCTTTGCCATTCTCGTCTCCATTTACGTCTCGAGACGGATGAACTTGCGACTGATTTCACCCTACCCGCCACTAAGGCGGGCTAGCGTATCCCTTTCTCAAACCTATCCTTCTCGGTCGAGACCCGGGACCATTTACGCCTTCTCGCGGCATTTCCGGAACGCCTCGGCATGGGCTCCGATATCGGTTTCCGTGCCGCCTCTGCATCTGATGACATTCTGCCAACCGCTGCATTCATCGGAATTCAGACATATTGCAGTTAACAGAATACTAATGTTTGTCGCACGTCATTTTTTGCACGAGTCGGCATAGTCTATTAACGCCGTGATATAGGCTTTTGTTTCATGCATCGCGGAAAAATTTCGGGTGGCGATTTTTCCATAAAATTAAATAATATCAGAAGCTTATTCCAAGCGCTGGCGCAAACGGGAAATATTACACCGCGGAATTCGTTGCATAAAAGCGTCACGCAAATATTATTTGCTCTCACGGAAAATTAACGTATTGTAAGGTCAATAATCGAGGGCGAAACATGTTTGCGACGGGCAACTCCGTCTTCTCTCCAGAGGATGTCATGGTCCTGCGCGGCGCGCTCGATGAGTGGTGCCACGAAAAGCGGGTCGACATCAAAAGCGCGGAAGCTCAGTTCGCGGCGACAGCGGCGCTTGGCCTTTTCCAATCCGGCTACAACACATCGGAAAAGCTTCTGACGGCCTTGCGTGAGCACAGAGGCATCTAAACTTTCTGCGCCTTGTCGCGGGAAGCGCATATGCCTGTGGACAAGCTTACCGGAGCCTGCGGAGCCTTCCGAGATCAAAACTCTCATAGGTTGAATTTGTAAGCGACCACTCCTGCGGCGAAAGTGGTCTGTGGCAGGCGATAGCCTCTGATCACCATCTCATCTCGCGGAAACACCGTCATTTCTTTCGCGCAAGCTTAACGCGCAATTTTTATTCGGATTTTAATAAAGTTTTCACGAACCATTAACCCAACCAGCCTTAGTCTTTCCCGAAAGCCAGACAAGGACGGTCGTGTCCATACCCGTTTCGCCAATCGCTGCCGTGGATGCCCCGTTACCGGGAAGCGTCATTCGGCACGAACCGAAGACGGTGTGGTGGTATCGGCGATCGACAATCCGGCTCCCCGTGTTTTTGTTCTGCGTATCAGTATGGGTGTTTGCGTGCGTGACCGGTTTCGAGACCTTGAAGAGCCTGCGACAGTCCGGAAAAAGGACGTGGTTCTGATGGCAACGATCACCAGTTTCGAAGGTATGGGACACCCCTCCAAATCGGAGCTTCGGCAGTTTGCCGAACTGTTCACGCCGGTCTTCCAGGCCTCCTCGGATGACGCAAAGCGTCAAGCTGTGGCCGCCCTTTCCCAGTGCCCGACCGTGCCGCAAGCCGTCGCTCTTTTCATCGGCTGTCAACCGATCTCCATCGCAGCGCCTTTCCTCACCAGTTCACAGGCGATCGACGACGACACCCTCATCACCATTGCCCGCACACAGGGCGCAGCCCATGCCCGTGCGATCGTCAGCAGGCCATCCTTGTCACCCAGAGTGATCGACGCGCTCGTCGGCCTGCATCAGGCCGAGCCGGATCGGGGAATGGCCGTGCAGGACACCGCGACGAACATGCCCGTGACGAAAGCCGAAACACCCGAAACCGATCGGTTTGCGCGCGAGGAAGCACTGCGCATGCAGATCAAGCAGGCTGCACGTCATCTGGCCCGGGACGACAGGGATCGCCTCGGTCTACGCAGCCTCGGAGAAATGCAGGAAGCCTTGCTTGTTCGCTTCGCGCGCGAACGCGACGCTCTGCAGTTTTCGACAACACTCGCCGATGCGCTTTCCTCCAGCCAATGGCTTGCAGAACGCATCATGCTCGATACCTCGGGCCAGCAACTGGCCGTGACGCTGGTGAGCCTGGGGATGGGCATTGCGGACGCCGTCTATTCGCTTGAACGCTTCTATCCGCACCTGACGGAACGGCACGGCAGCGTCAGCCGCGCGTGGCTCGTGCTTGATGGCATCGATGCCGAAGAAAGCCAGGCTCGCGTCGAAGCATGGCGTCGAGCCGACAGCTACACCTATCTTCCGCAAAACAATATCGCACCTCGTCCAGCCGCTCCGCTATTCGGCGCCAAGTCGGTGTCGATCCGTGAATTGAAAGTAGCCGGCAAGCGATAGAATATTCGCCGCTTTTCTTCAGGCGCGAAAACGCTCTATTCCCGTTTCCGTACGCGCCCGCCGAAAAATCACGGCGGACGTCTCGGAAAAATGCTCCAGGAAAAGTTAGTCCAGAGGATTGGAGCGAATCTCGGCTAACGGGACGATATCGGCAATGTCGTCCGTTTCCAGCTCGACGATCCACAGATCCGGGTCGAATTTCAACTCGCGATCAAGTGTCTCGCGGATCTCCGCCTGTTCCCTGCGGTCGATGCGAACCTCGAACAGACGTCCTCCGTCCCCTTCCCCATTGAAGAAGGTCTGTGGCGCCGGAGCATAGAGGGTTTCCAGGCCGTCGCGGAAACGCTGGCGGATGAAGATCGCTCCCGCCTGCTCTTCGCCCTTCCGCTCCACGGCTGCGAAATCACCCCGAGCAAACATTCGGCGCGTCATGGCTGATATGAAGATGTCGCTGCGCAATCTCATGGTCGAGCTATAGCGGCGGTCGGGTGGCGAGGCAATTGAAGCGGCGGCTTAAAGCGCGCCGATATCCTGCAACTTCTTCAACACGGCCATGTTCGGCTCGCCCGTCTCCTGCAAGCGATAGTGCTTCTGAAATCGGCGGATGGCGGCCTTTGTCTGCTCGCCGGCGACACCGTCGATGCTGACGTTGCTATAAGCGATGTTGCTGAGGCCCTTCTGGATCTGCATGACCATGTTGAGCTTGGTGACTGCATCGCTCGACACGGGCTTTGGCAAGACGGCGCCGGTCCTCATATTCTTGTCGGCGTTCTGGATTGCGGCGGCGACCGGGTCGATGGCATCGGCGGTCGCGGAGACGTTGACCGGGCGTTCCGTTGGAAAGGCGGCTGCGCTTGCCTTGACCGCTGAAACGGGGGCGGAGCCGGCCGCATTGCTGGCCTTCAAGGCGGCAAGAAGCTCGGGGGTCGGCGTGCCGGTCTGCGCGAGACCAGACGCCTCCTGGAAGAAGAGAATGGCCGATGTCGTGCGCGAGCCTGGTACGCCGTCTGCCGCGCCGTCATAAAGTCCGTGGCGGATGAGTTCGGCCTGCACGTCGGCAACCAGTTTCGATGGAGCGGCGGCCTGCGTGGCGGTTGGCTTCGCTGATGGTCCACCTGCCGCGGGCTGGGCTGCAGCCGCCGAATCCTGCCGCTCGATGCGGAACGTCGTGACGTTGCCGGCATCAGCCTGCTGCGCATGCAGGAACGATTTGCGGCCAGGGATCTGATAGGGAGATGCAGGATCGCGGGTGCGCAGCAAGGGCGATGGATGAATGCCCGGCTGATACCAGAGCGCATTCGCCGTAACGAAGCCGAAGACACCGAGAAAGAGAGCGATTCCACCGACTATGGCAGGATGCCGGCCGACCGCGCCGCCAAGCAGACCCGCAAACGCACCCGCACCGCGAAGGCCAAGACCGCCCAGCGCAGTACTGCCACGCAGGCTGAGATTGCCGAGGGCCATCACTCCGCGAGAAGCGAACCCAGGCTGCTTGCGCTTGCCCTTGCCTCTTCCCTTAGGCGATTTTCGCTTTTGCGGCGCCATCCATCCCTTCCTCTTTTCGTCCTTCACTTATCTCCACAGTATGTTTCAGACGCGGCGGAAAATCGACGGGCCGATTAACATCCACAGGCTGTTGCGCAGCCGAGGCGCCCGAACCATCGAACGGAATAAGAATGGTGATCACCGTGCCCTCGCCCGGAGCGCTGGCGATGGAAAAACTGCCGCCATGCAGGGCGACGAGCCCCTTGACGAGCGACAAGCCAAGGCCGGTGCCGGCATAGCGGCGGGTGTAATCGTTCTGGATCTGCACGAAGGGTTGCCCCAAGGAGGCCAATCGTTCGCTGGCAATACCGATACCGGTGTCGCCCACCGAAAGCTTCAGCATGCCGTCCGCCAGTGCCGCATCGACGGTGACCGCACCACCGGCATCGGTGAACTTGATGGCATTCCCGACGAGGTTGATCAGGATCTGCTGAATGGCCCGTTGGTCGGCAACGACATCGCCAAGGCCACGCTGAATACGGCTAGAAAGGGTAAGCCCCTTTTCCTTGGCCTGCAGTGCCAGCATCGCTTCGCATGTCGCAATGGAATCTTCGATCGAGAAGGACTCCATCAGCAACTCATAGCGGCCGGCTTCGATCTTGCTCATATCGAGCATGGTATTGACCACCGACAGAAGATGCGCGCCGGACTGGCGGATCAGACCGACATATTCGCGCTGGCGGTTGTTTTCCAGCTTGCCGAAATATTCGCCGCTGAGGATATCGGAAAAGCCGAGGATCGCATTGAGGGGCGTGCGCAGCTCGTGGCTAACGGCAGCCAGGAAACGCGACTTGGCATCGTTGGCCGATTCCGCTTCCGCCGCCTTGCGCGCAGCATCATCCCGCAGTTGCTGATCTTGCGAGATATCCCGCAGTTGGCTGACGATCGTGGTCAACCGCCCGTCGGCGTCGCGGCGCGCGGTCAGCTCCACGCGAACATGAACGAATTGCTGGTCGCTGCCGATGACTGCGGAGCGCTCCAGCCGCAGGTCGACGCAGAAGGCGTCCTTACCCTGACGAAGCATGTCGATCGCCTGCAGGAAGACGATTCGGTCGGATACATGGATCTGTTCGATCAGACCCCGGCCCGTCGGGTCACGCATCCAGCCCAGGAACTCGGCTCGGTCGCGGCCACCGACCGTGATGACATTACCCTGCGGATCGAGCAGTAGTACCAGGCCGAAAGCGGCCTCCAGCATCAGGTCGTGATGCTCGACCAGGACGGCTTCGGCAGACTGACCAGCTGGCCGCTGGCGCGACAGCGCGATGCTGCCGACGGCCGAAAACAGAAAGGCGGCGCAAACCGTCGCCACACCCGCGGGCAAAGCCACGGCGGGGCTGGTGATGAAGGACAGTCCTGCGGGTACGGCAACAAGCGCCACCGAGGAGGCAAGCGCAAGCCGGCGAAGAATCGCCACTTCCTGTGTCCGGACTTCACCATTACCACTCGTCCCGGAGAGCCAGCTTCCGCTCACCCGATCCACGAAGGCTACAGCCCCGACTGCCATGTCACTCAATACGCGCACACTACAACCCGTCAAAACGGTCACTTATTGGACTGCACAATAGGCCTTTGCGACTTAAGGAAAGAATAAAGAGAGAACCCGCCGATGGGCCGAAAAAGCTCCAAAATCCTGTTTTGACGCAGAATGCGAGACCTTTGTTTTTTGTGGTTAACAGCGGGTAAGCAACGGATTTTATTCATATTTCCGCCGCGCGTTAACTTTTTCGACAACGCCTGGAGCCGCAAACCCCTGCATATCAGGCGGATAGGGCGAGACATGCTTAACAGCAATCGCTACAATTTGAACGAAATGCTGGGCGAATTCGGAAAGCTAAAATTTGAATCAAATTTGCCGAAAAAGCCGCCGAGTTTTGAAAAGCGATGTTGTCCTCTGCCGGATAGGGTCAAGCCACATCGGACGAATGCAGTCCGAATAGGCGATTGCGCCGACCGACAGAGAGGATGGGCAGGAAAATGTGGTTTCTGATTAGAGCAGGGTTCTGGTTTTCGCTGGTTCTCATGTTCCTGCCGATCTTTGCCAAGCCCGATGGCGCGCCGCGGCCAGCTGGCGAAGCGACCCTGCAGGTTTCCGACGCAATTTCCGCCGCCTCGGGCGTTGTTCAATATGTCGGCGCCATGTGCACCGAAAAGCCGGAGGTTTGCGCCAAGGGCGGCGAAACGCTGACGGCACTTGGCTATCAGGTCGGTGACGGTGCCCGCGTCGCCTATGACATGCTCGGTCGTCACTTCAAGGATCAGTCGTCCAACATGCCTGCCAACGTTGCCGCGACGGTGCGTGCGGATGCGGAGCAGATTGCCGCCACAGCGCAGCCAATGCCTGCAAAACGCATGATAGGGACTGAGACGGCCGACGTGGTCGTGACCGGAACGGTGCGGCTGCCCAATTCCGTACCGCTGCCAAAGCCGCGCCCGCGGACCTGAAACGTCTCCGTCCTCCCCATCCGACGCCGTGAGCCCTTGGTTGGCCCACGGCGTTCTTTTTTGTCGCGGGTTCAAATCATCGGCCGTTTCGCCTATATCCAAAGTCAACGGATAATCTGGACAGATACAATGACTGCGCTTGATAAGATCATCGACGACTTCTCCTTCCTCGACGAATGGGAGGACCGCTATCGTTACGTGATCGAACTCGGCAAGGCGCTGCC
The DNA here is from genome assembly GCF_016429015.1 of Rhizobium sp. ASV20. Lineage (GTDB taxonomy): Bacteria > Pseudomonadota > Alphaproteobacteria > Rhizobiales > Rhizobiaceae > Rhizobium. Next base: position 3,657 of record NZ_JAELTU010000216.1, on the reverse strand, counting down.
CGATCTGCCTGACGACAAGCGGACCCTGGAAAACAAGGTGCAGGGCTGCGCAAGCCAGGTCTGGCTTGTCACGCATGCATCCGGAGATCCTGAAAACCCGATACTGACCTTCGAGGGCGATTCGGACGCGCATATCGTGCGTGGACTTGTGGCGATTGTGCTCGCCACCTATTCCGGCAAACCAGCATCGGAAATCGCTGCGCTTGATGCACTCGATGTCTTTGGAAAGATCGGGCTGGTCGAGCATCTGTCGTCGCAGCGCGCCAATGGATTGCGTTCGATGATCAAGCGCATCCGCGAAGAAGCCAGCATCAGGACTGCGGCCTAGATCGTCTTCGCTTAGAACCGTGCGCCAGCCTATGCAAGTCGGCGCACTCTCCAGATTCCGCATCCGCGGACAAGCTGCCGGCTGCTCGGCTCTCGTAAACAAAACCCGGCTCGAAAGCCGGGTTTTAATATTGCTGGAACTCTTAGCGGGAGCCGCGCTTGCGGCGCTGGCCCAGGCCCATTTCCTTAGCGAGCCGTGAGCGTGCTTCCGCGTAAGCGGGCGCTACCATCGGATAGTCGGCGGCCAGATCCCACTTTTCGCGATATTCTTCCGGAGAGAGGCCGTGATGGGTCATCAGGTGACGCTTCAGCGACTTGAAGCTGCCACCACATTCCAAGCAAGTAATCTGGTCGTCCTGGACCGACTTGCGGACCGATACGGCAGGCTTCTGCTTTTCCACGACAGCAACGGCAGGGGCCGGGGCGGAGGTGTTGCTCAAGGCGGAATGTACGTCGGAAATCAAATTCGGAAGGTCACTGACCGGTACGACATGGTTGCTGACATACGCCGCAACGATGTCGGCAGTCAGTTCAACCAGTAACTCCTGCCCATTGCCAAGGGCCGCGTCTGACATTGTGTTCTCCTGTTCATCGGCTTGCTTGCTGCACCGCGCCCCCCACAGAGCGCGCAAGGTACAGCGTTGCTATATGATCTGCGCTCAGTTCAGAAATCTGTTGATCATCAAGTTCCCGTAGCGCCGAGCAATCCGCAAAAGCGAACCACTCGCATTCGTAGCAGCGACCGACAAAAAACGGTGCAAAACGCCAAATTTCCTATCACACGAAATCCACCCCTAGACTTCATGCGACGAAAACCGTCTAATGCCGTCTGATGTTAGGATTAGCGATCGCGAAAGGTGATCTCCAATCGTTAACCGGAAGAAAGTTTCGCGTAGCTTTTCCCAAAGGAAAGTTAAAAGCATTGAGAGCTTAACCCCGGTCGAGACTAATTCAACATCAGAACTCTACTTGAATCTGAATTAGCACTCTTTACCCAAATGTCCAGTTTTTAATCCCAACATTTCTTTGCAAAAAATTCATCTACAAAAAAGCAGATAACTAAAGAGGCGAACTTGCGTTGCTTCTTCTTCAATCTCCGCGTTTGTTAGACCTTCTTTCTATACCCGCGTTTCGCGATTCTCCGCTGCAACAGTAGTTCGTCCCGCACGGAAGGCTCCGTCAACCTGTACCCGGCCTCATGCGCGGCGCGTGCAAGAAGATGTGCAGCGATCGGCGCAGTCAACGCAAAGAAGACGAAACCTGCCAAAGCTCGGGCCAGAATCGATAAATCCTGCGAGTGAATACCGACGGCAAGCAGGAGAAGTCCCGAGCCCACGGTCCCGGCCTTCGATGCCGCGTGCATACGGCTATAGAGATCGGGTAGGCGAACGATACCGATGGCGGCAATCAGCGAGAACAGCGCGCCTCCAATCAGAATGACGGCCACAACGACGGCCCAAACAAGATCCATTAACGCCTCCCCTTTCGCCGTTTGCCATGCTTGCGCGTTTTGCCGCCAAGCGATTCGCCATCATCGCCCGGATCCGAGAGAGGCTGCCTAGCGGAACTAGATTGCGCCTGCGTGATGACGAAGCGAGCAAAAGCAACGGTTGCGAGAAAGCCGACGAGGCCAAGCGAGATGGCAATATCGATGTAGAGCATGAAGCCGGTCTTGATTGCGATAACGGCAATGAAGCCGATCGCGATCGCCACCAGCATGTCGAGCGCCAGAATCCGGTCCGGCAACGTCGGACCGGCCACCACGCGATAGACCGTGAACAGAAATGCCAGGCTCAGAATGCCGAGAGCCACCATTGCAGCGGCAGAAACGACGGATGCCGCCATCATCGGAAAGCCTCCATGATCCGCCTTTCGAAACCATCGGCTATACTTCGCCGGATGGCGTCCGGGTCGGAGCAATCGAGCGCATGAACATACAAGGTCTTGCGATCGTCCGAGACATCGACCGACAAGGTGCCGGGTGTCAGTGTGATGAGGTTGGCGAGCAAAGTAATTTCGAAGTCGCGATCCACGGTCAGCGGAAAGGCGAAAATCCCCGGCTTCACATCCATCCTTGGGCTCATGACCGTGACGGCGACCGCCCAAGCTGATTTGGCTAGTTCGCACAGGAAGAGCCACAGCAGCGCGAGGATGCGGCGAATACGGCCGAGATAGAGCGTGCCCCCATAGGACGACCGCACGATGGCAAGCGCAAGTGCCGCGAGGCAGAAGCCAAAGACCAGATTAAGGAACGACGCGCTGCCGGTGATGGCGACCCAGACGATGGCAAGCAGGAGATTGAAGATCAGCAGGATCATTGCGTGCCTCCGGCTTGCGGGAAGACCGAATGCAGATAGGCGGACGGCTGCTCCAGTCCGGCAGCGGCCATCTGGGTCAATTGCAAGAGCCTTTCCGGAAACATGCCGAAGCCGACGACAAGCGCAGTAAGCGCAATGAGCGGCAATCCCGCCTGCCACCTGACTGGCTCCGAAGCCATGCTCCCCTCATCCGCAGCGGGCCGCCAATAAGCCAGCAGGAAGACCCGACCGAAGGCAATCGTGGTCAGGAAGCCCGCAAGCAGAATCGCCGTCGCGAGCCACCAGGCTCCAGCTGCCAGCGACGCCTTTACCAGCACGACTTTCGGCCAGAAGCCGGAAAATGGCGGCAGACCGCTGACGGCAAAGAACAATATCAGGGAAAGGCCAGCAAACCAGCCGTTGCGCCGGTAAAGCCCGCCGAGCGAGGTGAGCGAAAAGCTGCCGCCGAGCCGGGCGGCCTGCCCGGCCAGCAGATAGAGCGCCGTCATCAGCACCATCGAGTGCAACGCATAGAAGATCGCGCCGCTGAGGCCATCGGCACCGCCAAGCGCGACGCCTGCCAGCATCGTGCCGATGCCGGAAATAACGATATAGCCGAGCAGGCGGCGAATATCGTTCGACCCGAGCGCACCCAGTACCCCCGCCAGCATCGTGGCGATGGCAACAACCGTTATCATCGGCCCGAGCTCGGCGCGCTCGATTGGTAGCAGCATGACGAGGACCCTGATGAGCGCATAGACGCCGACTTTGGTCAGCAGACCCGCAAAGAGCGCCGAAACGGTGATGCGCGGCGTGTGATAGGAAGCGGGCAGCCAGAAATTGACCGGGAAGGCAGCAGCCTTCATGCCGAAGGCCAGCAGAAAGAGGCCAGCCAGCGTCATCATCGGCGCCGTGTTGCCGCCTGCCCTCGCCTTCACGGCGATATCGGCCATATTGAGCGTGCCGAAGACGGCATAGAGATAGCCGACCGACACCAGAAACAGCGTGGTGGCGATCAGATTCAGCACGGCAT
>NZ_JAELTU010000215.1 GCF_016429015.1 Rhizobium sp. ASV20 | reverse complement strand
AAGCACAATAAAGCCGGCATCGGCGTCGGATCGCGTGGGCGCGACCAGCAGGTTCACCGACGTGGCGACGTTAGCGCGTGGTTCGAAAGTGACGAAACGGCGCAGACTGTCGTCGACGGTATTGATGTAGTTCATCTTGTCCAACATCGTCGTGCCGGGAATTTCCGGCGCGCCGCCGATGATGACCTTGCCGATCTCGCCCTGGCAGTGCACCTGCAGAAGATCCAGTGTGCGACCCCAGTTCATTCGGCCGCATCCTGCTTGATGTACCATCCCCAGCAGCCCTTGCCGACATATTTGGTGATCTGCTTCGTCTCGAGATAGTTGTCGAGGCCCCACCGACCCAGCTCCCGGCCTATGCCCGACTCCTTGTAGCCGCCCCACGGCGCTTCGGTAAACGTGGGCTGCGAGCAGTTGATCCAGACAATCCCGGCCCTGAGGGCAGTTGCCACACGCTCAGCCCGGACATCGTCCTTCGACATGACAGCAGCGGCAAGGCCGAAGCGGGAATCGTTGGCAAGCTCAACGGCCTCTTCCTCTGTCTTGAACGACCTGATGCAGACAACCGGACCGAAGATCTCCTCAACCCAGGCATCGCTGTCGAGAGGAACATCGGTCAATATGGTTGGACGAAGGTAATAACCCCTTTCGAAGCCCTCCGGTCGGGTTCCACCGCAGGCGACCGTTGCACCCACTTGCCGTGCCGCTTCGATTGCAGCAATTACCTGTTCGTGCTGGCGCTTCGAGACTAGCGGGCCGAGCAGGACGCCATCCTCCAGACCATTGCCAATCTTGATTTTGGTGGTCTCCTCGACAAGGCGCCCGAGCAGCCGCTCATAGATGGTGTCCTGCACGAGAACCCTCGAGGTCGCCGAGCAGACCTGACCCTGGTTCCAGAAGATACCGAACATGATCCATTCGACCGCCTCGCCGATATCGGCGTCGTCGAACACGACGAAGGGCGACTTTCCGCCGAGCTCGAGGCTCACGCGCTTGATGTCGCGAGCGGCTGCCGCCATGATCCTCGATCCGACAGGCCCGGATCCGGTAAATGCCAGCTTGTCGACACCCTTGTGGTCGATGATTGCCTGGCCGGCGACCGAGCCGGCACCGGTCACGATGTTCAGGACGCCGGGGGGCAACCCGGCCTCGTCGGCAATGGCCGCAAGTTCCAGCGCCGTAAGCGACGTCAGTTCCGCAGGCTTGAGAACAACCGTGCATCCCGCCGCAAGAGCAGGCGCGACCTTCCAGGCTGCCATCAGCAGCGGATAGTTCCATGGAATGATCGCACCGGCCACACCGATGGGCTCCCTCACCGCTTTGGACGTGAAGCGGGTGTCGGCAAGAGGGATTGCCTCCTCCGGATTATGATCAAGCTGCTCCGCAAGTCCGGCATAGAAGTCGAAACATCCCGCGGCATCGGCGATATCCCAATCCGCTTCCGGAAGGGGCTTGCCGTTGTCGAGGACTTCAAGGCGGGCGATCTCTGCCTGGCGTGCCCGAATCCCATCGGCGATTGCGCGCAAGTATGTCGCTCGCTGCGATCCCGAAAGCTTCGGCCAACCGTCCCTGTCGAAAGCCCGACGCGCTGCCATGACGGCGATGTCGACATCCTCGGCGGTCGCAGCAGCAATGCTTCCGATAACCTCTTCGGTCGCAGGATTGATGACCGGGCAGGTCCCGCCCCTGATCGGGCTTAGCCATTGTCCGTCGATATACAGTTCTCTGCGCATCTTCATTCCCTTGCTCTGGTAAGTCGCAGTCGCTTTAAAATCGGTCGACGCGATAGGGCTTCATGTCCACGGGAGGTTTCACACCTGTGATGAGATCGGCCATGAGGCGGGCAGTGGTCGCGCCATAGGTCAAGCCGAGATGGCCGTGCCCGGTTGCGTACCAGACGTTTCTACGTCTCGTAGACGGTCCCATGACAGGCACGGTATCGGGCAGCGCCGGACGATGTCCCATCCATTCATTTGTCTGTTCCACCGTCAACCCGGGGAGTGCCTCCCTCGCCCGCTTCACCAACACCTTGGCTCGCCGGTAATCCGGGGCGGCATCGAGACCGGCCATCTCGACCGTCCCGCCGACGCGAATGCCGCCGGCTGTCGGCGCAACCATGAATGCCCGTGCCGGCCATATCATCGAATGACGCATGGAGATGCCGGGAGCCATGATTTGCGTATGATAGCCGCGCTCGGTTTCGAGCGGGATCGGCTCCTTCAGCATTGCAGACAGACGCGCGGTGTAGGCTCCAGCCGCCAGCACCACGCCATTCACCTCTATACGCCGCCCATCCCCCAGCCGAATGGCCGTAACGCCGCTGTGATCATGTTCGAAACCGACGACCTCGCCCTTTTCTATGCGCCCGCCAAGCGCCTGAAATCGCTCCGACAGTGCGATGACGAGTTTGTACGGGTCCGAGATCGAACGATTGTCGGGGAAAAGTACCGCCTTGCCGATCTTCGTCGTCAATGCAGGTTCGAGATCGCGGGCAGAATTGCCGGCGAGAATCTCATATCGAAAACCGAAGCGATCAAGGATCTCGAGATGCTCTCGATCTGCATGGAATTCGGCGTCATCGGAATAGACGCTGAGACAACCCTCGACGCTCAGCATATCCTGAAGACCTGTCCGCTTGAGGAGCCCATCGAGATCCTCGTGAACGCGCGCGCACAGCGCCGCACCGGCCCCTTCCAGCGCTCTCAGCTTCGATGGGCGACTTGCAGCGAGGAAGCGCAGAAACCATGGAGCAAGCCGCGGCACATAGGAGGGGCGCACGCGCACCGGTCCTTCGGGGTCGATGAGCCATTTTGGCATCTGCGCCCAGATGCCGGGACGCGACGCGGGCATGAACTCGGTGACAGCGATACTGGCCATATTGCCATAGGAAGCACCTTCGCCGGGGGCACTCCTGTCGACAAGCACCACGGATTGGCCGCGGCATTGTAAGTCATGGGCAATGGCAGTTCCGATGATACCGGCGCCGACGACAATGATTGGAGACACTTCGCTTCCTCGACCTGAAAGACGGTGTTCGAGGCGCGATTGCGCCTCGACACGGCTCGGCTTACCAATTCAAGATCGGCTGCATCGCGGCCTTAAATTCGGCCTTTTCATCGGCTGTCAGCTCGCGGAGCGGCGCGCGGCAATTGCCAACCGGCAGGCCTTGCAGCTCGCAGCCATACTTGACCTTCTGCACGAACTTGCCACTCTCCAGAATGTTCATCGCACGATAGAGCACGATCATCTTTTCACGCGCCGTCTTCAGATCTCCCGAGCGGAAAGTTCGATCCAGATCAACGCAAGCTTTGGCCATGCAATTGGCCGGCCCGCAAATCCACGCATCAGCACCCCAGAACATGAAGTCGAGTGCGATGTCGTCCGATCCCGAGATCAGGTCGATGCGACCATTGTACCGGGAGTGGATGTCGATTGCCCGTTGGAGCGATCCAGAGCTCTCTTTTATACCCAGAACACGCGGATCGTCGGCGAGTGCGTCCAGGATATCGAAACCAATCTCGACGCCGTCCTTGTAGGGGTAGCTGTAGAGAACGAGATTGATATTCGTCTCATCGAGCACATTGCGGAAATGGGCGAGCAGCTCGTCCTGCGTCGGGCGCGTGTAAAACGGCGTCGCAAGCAAAACCGTATCGTAGCCGATCTCCTTGGCACGCAGCGTGTTCTCGATCACTTCACGTGTCGCAGGCGCATTCGTGCCGGCGATCAAGGCCTCACCGTCCCTTGCGAAATCCTTGACGAACCTCAGGACGTCGTCCCGTTCGGCATTCGACAGCGCGGAATATTCCCCGGTCGATCCCATTGGCACCCAACCGGTGACGCCTGCGGCACGCAAGGCGGTCAGATGCCGTTCAAAGGCTTTGAAATCGACCTTGCCGTTCGCGTCGAAGGGAGTGATGAGCGCAGGCATAACGCCGGACAGTTTCATGGAAGTCTCCTGTATTTGAAGCAGATGCATTTAGATGGCGAGTTTCTTGAGTATCCGGCCCTCCACGACCGAAACTGCGCGCGTCAGCGGAAAGGCGATCGCGAAGTAGATCAGGGCGACGACGGTAAGGACCTCCACTGGCCTGGCTGTATTGTTGGAGATGTTTTGGCCAACGAACATCAGGTCCGCCATGCCGACGGCCGAAACCAGCGCGCTCTCCTTGAACAGGCTCACGCAGTTCGACAACAGCGTCGGGATCGCGCGGAGCACGGCCTGCGGCAGCACGACGCTGATGACCTGGACGTTTCGCGGCAATCCGAGAGCGACGCAGGCATCCAGCTGTTCCGGGCCGATCGATCTCAGGCTTGCACGGAACGTCTCGCTGGTGATGGCCCCCATGTAGAGTGTCAGTGCGATCACGCCGGAGGTCAGATTGGAAAGCTCGATGCCGAGCAAAAGCGGAAGGCAGAAGAATATCCAGAAGAGCTGAATGAGGACCGGGGTACCCCTGAAGAATTCGACATAGATCCCTGCGATTGCACGAAGGGCAATGCTGCGCGATGTCCGGGCAAGGCCGGTAAGGAAGCCGAGCGAGCAGCCGAGAACGATGCAGATAACCGTCAGTTTGACTGTCATCCAGAGGCCGAGCAGAAGCGCGTGTTCGAATTTGTGGAGTACCGAAAAATCGAGTGCCATTTCGATGCTCCTAGCTGACGAGAAGTTGGCGGCGACGCTCAAGCAGGCCGACGATCTGGGTTACCGGGAACGAGACCGCGAAGTAGATCAAAGCCACCACAGTGAAGGTCTCTATGGGACGATAGGTTTCCGTGGCCAGGGATTTGCCCTGGTACATCAGATCCTGGATCGCAACGATGGCAACGAGCGCGCTCTGCTGGAAGATCACGATGCCATTGGTCAGAAGCACGGGTATGGATGCGCGAAACGCAGTTGGAAAAACGATGTAGAGGATGCGCTGCAAGGGATTGAGACCAAGAGCGATCCCTGCATCGATCTGCTCGCGCGGCACCGCCTGAATGGATGCGCGATAGGCTTCGGCGTTGAACGCCATCAAATTCAAGCCGAGTGCCAATACTCCCATGGTGATCGGGTCAAGGAAGACATCGAAGAGCATCGGCACGCAGTAGAAAATCCAGACGATCTGGATAATCGCCGGTGTGCAGCGAAAGAACTCGACAAAGAGCATGAATGGCAGCCGGATGACCCTGAACGGGCTCATGATCAGAAGCGCTAGGCCGAAACCAAAGACAATACCGATGATGTTGGCTGCCGCCGTGAGCTCGAGCGAGACCCAAAGCCCCTTCAGTAGCGGAGCGATCGAGACCGCATTGAAGTCGAACAAATAGCTCATCCTTCGGCTCCCTACTGCTTGATATGGAAGACGCGGTCGATGAACTCCTTCGTTCGCTCCTCCCGCGGGGAACCCAGGACCTGTTCCGGCGGCCCGTCCTCGACCACCACGCCCCCGGCACAGAAGATGACGCGCGATGCGATGTTCTTGGCGAACCACATGTCGTGCGTGACGATCATCATCGGCATATTCTGGGCTGCAAGCTGCAGGATGACCTGCTCGACCTCGCTCACCAGCTCGGGATCCAGAGCCGACGTCACCTCGTCGAAAAGCATGAGCTTCGGATCGAGCATGAGGGCGCGAGCGATCGCGACGCGCTGCTTCTGGCCGCCCGAAAGCTGCGCCGGATATGCCTTCGCCTTGGCGGCAAGGCCAAACCGCTCCAGCAGCGCTTGAGCCCGCACCTCCGCCTTTGACCTGGGCTCGCCGCGAACCTTGCAAGGCGCAAGCACGAGGTTCTGGAGGACGTTGAGATGGGGGAACAGTGTGTAGTGCTGAAACACCATGCCGATCGAGCGTCGAACATTGGTATCGATCATCGTCTTATCGACGAGGGCCGCTGACGAGATATATGGCTTCCCATCGAAGCTGATCGAACCGCTATCGATCTTTTCCAGTCCCATCATCACCCGGAGCAGCGTGCTTTTCCCACCGCCACTCGGGCCGATGACGACGACCCGCTCGCCGGGCTTCATTTCAATGTCGATGCCCTTGAGCACCTGGATGGGTCCGTAGCTTTTGTGCAGACCTTGCATTTTCACGAGGGGAAGGCTGAAGGACATAGTCATGGCCACTCTCGGATGATCGAGGTTGGAAGAGGCCGGCACAGGATCGCGCCGGCCCGGCGAGATTACTTGGCGCCCTTGAGGACTTCATCGACAGCCTTGTGAATGAGCTCGTCGACATGTCCGGTGGCAACCTTCTCCTCCAGGAAGATGTTCACAACCTCGACGTCGGCATCGGACAGCTGATGTGGCAGGCCGAATGCGACCCCCTGTTTTGCCAGTGCCGGCTTCGGGTTCATGGCAATTGCCCAGTCCGGATTCGACTGGGTGAATAGCTGGTTGGTGTCGGAAGCATCGACCAGCACGTCGGCTCGCTTGGAGACGACCGCCAGCCGGGTTTCATCGTTTCCCGGAAGACGCATGATCGTCGCGGTCTTCACCGCAGCGGAAATCGCCTTGTCCTGAACCGTCCCGGACATGACCGCCATTGTCAGGCCGGACTTGTCGAGATCCGCCACGGACGAGGCGCCGGCCGGAATCTTCGGATTGTTTTTGTTATAGGCAAGCGAGATCTGGTATTCCATGGCGGGAACCGAGAACCGAACGGCCATGGCGCGAACCGGTGTCCGGTTGAGGGCGAGGGACATGTCCCACTTTCCAGCCTGCAACCCGGCAACAATGTTATCCCAGGTCGTGTCGACGAATTCGGGCTTCACCTTTAGAACGTCGGCAAACTCCTTGCAGAGATCAGCGAAGAAGCCGGAATACTCACCGGTTGCGGGATCGCGCATCACGTAGGGCGGAGCCACGGCTGCACCGCACTTCAAAACGCCGGCTTTTTGGACGCCCTGCCAGTATCCTTCAGCTGTTTGGGCGTGAGCTGCTGTTGTGGAGAGACCTCCCAACAGGGCGAGCGCAGGCAGCGCCCGCAAGGCGGACGTCATCATCTTCGAAAGCATCGGCATTCCTCTTTTGCTGTGCGCGAAGCGCGGTTCCACTCGTCGGCTTGAGCCGTTCTTGTCGTTTTTTCTGTCGGCTGCGTGTCGACTGAGCAATTAATGTCAACAGCGTGTCGACAAAGTCAAGGAGAAAAATTACATTGCCGACCTATGGTTTTTCTGGCCCAATACCGCGGCTACCAAGGAAAGGGACTTAAGTGTCTGACGACTCTGAAGTGAAACGGGTCCGGGGAACCGGATGGAAAAGCGTCTATGAAACGCTGCGCAACGAAATCCTGGCCCTGACCCTGCCGCCTGGCCAGCTGCTCGACGAAATGAGCCTGGCCGAACGCTTCGACATGTCGCGATCGCCGGTGCGGGAGGCGCTAATCCGCCTGGGCGCAGACGAACTCGTGGTAACGCTTTCCAACCGCAGCACGATCGTCGCACCGATCGAGGTGGCAACCTTTCCCAAATATGTCGAAGCGCTCGACATTGCCCAGCGCATGAACACACGCTTGGCGGCAGCCTTGCGGACGGAGCCCGACTTGAAGCTCATCGCCAAGCGGCAGAAGGCTTTTGAAGCTGCGGTAAAGACGGGAAACCATCTGGCGATGTCCGAGGCGAACAAGGAATTCCATATGGCGATCGCCTATGCGGGCAAGAACCAGTATTTGGCCTCGTTTTACGAGAGGCTGCTGTCACAGGGCCAGCGCATGCTGCATCTGCATTTCGAATATCTCGAAAGGACCCACGAAGGCTACCTTCTGACGGACGAGCACAGTTACATGCTCGAAGCCATCCGCGACAAGAACGTCGACCTGGCCGATGAACTTGCGCATGCTCACACTCGCCAGTTTCAGGACAACTTCATCAACTTCATGCGCGAGAACTATACGACCGACGTCGCGCTTGGCCCATTGCGAGCTGCGGAGTAGATCGTGACCATAAGACGTATTGGCTTCGTCGGAACCGGCGCAATTACCGAAGCGATGGTACGCGGTCTACTGACCGAGCCTGCCTATGCCTCCGAGATCTACGTTTCACCACGCAACGCGGAAGTTGCCGCCAGACTTGACGCTGAGTACCACGCCGTTTGCGTCGCGGTCGACAACCAGGACGTCGTCAATCGAAGCGACATCCTGATATTGGCCATAAGGCCACAAATCGCCGAAGAAATCGTGAGCGGACTTGTGTTCAAGGATGGGCAGTCGGTCATCAGCGTCATCGCGGCGACAGAGCACCGGAGATTGCGGAACTGGATCACGGCCGATGTCAAGATCGTGCAGGCTATCCCATTGCCATTCGTCGCCGATCGGCAGGGCGTGACCGCCATCTACCCCGCCGACACGGAGGTCGCCGCCTTATTCGACGTGCTTGGAACTGCTGTCCAATGCGGCTCCAAAAGAGAATACGATCTGCTTGCCGCAGCCAGCGCGATGATGTCGACCTATTTCGGCATCATGGAATTGGCGACGGATTGGCTGACCGCTCAGGGGCTCGACAGGGCAAAGGGCCAAGCCTATATCGCACCACTCTTTGCAAGCCTGGCGCAACGGGCGCTCCGGCCTGACGTGACCTCTTTCGCGACACTCAGCACAGAGTTCGCAACGACTGGCGGTTTGAACGAACAGGTTCTGTCGGATTTCGAGACGAAAGGCGGCCGCGAAGCCTTGGCAATGGCTTTGCAGCGAGTTCTGGCTCGCATCGAGGGGGCGTAGCATGGCTCCCGGGCGCATGATCTGCTCATGAGGGGGAGGTCGCATCTCTACAGCCCATAAAAAACCAGGAATTTCAGATAGCTTTGCTGTCTATGTCAGCCAATGCGGGGAGAGCCATATTTTCCGGAAGCATCTAGCGATATGAATAGATTATCTTGAAACAGGCCCCGCACAGATGATTCTGAAATATGCAGCCGTTTTGATTGCCCTACTTGCAATCATGAGTGACCCTGCCAATGCGCGACAAGACGGAGCCGCGACCGGGCGACTACCCATTGAAACCGCGCCGCCAAATCTTCCGATCCACATTATCGACGGCAAACCGACCCAGGATACGCTCGCCATCCTTTATTCGGGCGATGGGGGATGGCAAGATCTCGATGAGGAGGTCGGTCACGATTTGCGGAACGCGGGTATCCCGGTCATAGGACTGGATTCCCTCCGTTATTTCTGGTCCGGGCGGACCGCCCGGCAAACGGCCGGAGATCTCGGCCGCATCATCGACTATTATACCAAGCGGTTGAACGTGCATCATGTCCTTCTTGTCGGCTACTCCTTTGGCGCGGATGTAATGCCGGCGAGTTACAATAGGCTGAGCCCAAGGCAAAGGGCGAAGGTCAAGGAAATTTCACTCCTGTCGCTGTCGCACAAGGTCGACTATGTGATCTCCCTTAAGGGATGGCTTGGGTTTCAAACCGACGGCAAGGGCGGCAATCCCGTTGACGATGTCAGGTCCATCAGACCGGGGATAGTCCAATGCGTCTATGGCAAGGACGATGATCACGACAATTCCTGTCCTGCCCTGCGCAGCACCGGAATAAAAGTGATCGGCATGCCCGGCGGCCATCATTTTGGGGGCGACTACGACAGGCTTGCTCAGCACATTGTCGCGGGCCTGAAGACAAGCCCGAGCAAATAGGTTTTCGCGCGTACTATCTGTGAGACGGCCATAAATACACAAGCGCCGGCCTAGACAAGGACGCTTGTCCTGTTTATACGCCGACGACAGACGCAAACGTCGCAGTGCGGGTGATTAGCTCAGTTGGTAGAGCAGCTGACTCTTAATCAGCGGGTCGTAGGTTCGAGCCCTACATCACCCACCACGACAGACGACGCCCACCCAGAGCCTTCGTTCTATTCGCCATTCAGCGATCGATGCGCGCCGCTTGTGGCGGCAAGACAGTATTCAAGTTTGCGGAAAAGCACGCACGCCATTGCCTTGTCTGTAAAACCACGCGCTGAAGACAGGGCTTGTGAGCCTGGCTGACACGGGGCGAATGTAGCCCCATGCGGTGCGTGCCGTCGGACCAGCTGATCCGAACTTGCACCCTGACGATTTCATCGGGTTGCTTGCAGGCAGGCTCGAATCTTCAGTCTGTGAACCAACGCCGCACTCGCGCCGGATCATGGGCGCTCCATGGCAAGACCTGCGCTTCAAAACAGCTCTGATAAGACTGGTGGCCACTTGGAAAGCATGGAGCTTCGGGTTTTTCGACCACGGCCGTGGAGAGAAGATCGATGGCTTCTCTGGCGTTGTGCTGCGTGCCGGAGGTTTGAGTTTGGGTCTGAGCCGCGGTGGCAGGTTCGGCTCTCGCTGTCGGAACGGCGCCCCGGCATGAGCATGCGGGGGCGCCGTTGATGTTTGGGCATATCCTCGCCGGCTGCCTTAGAACTTCTTACCCGCGGCGAGCTTTCCACCAACGGATTTCTGTCCATCGCCCTCGATATTGAAGAGCAGGCTGGCATCGAGCATCCAGAAGTTCTGCGTCTGCAGGCTCATGCCGGCCGTCACAGCTGCGAAGGCGCCCGAGCCGTCGAGGCCGGAGAAGCCGCCGGTGATCCCAAGCTTCGGCGTCACCTTCGCCCCGTTCTCCAGCTGGAACGACCGGGCGATCTCGGCGCCCAGGCTGACGCGGAACTGTTCCTCGTCGAAACCGTCGATCGTGATCGCGTCGCCGGCGCTGTTCTTCACCGTGTAGGTGCTCACCGTCTCCGAGAAGTAGATCATCCGCAGCTTCGGCGACAGCGTCGTCTCCTCGTCAAGGTTCCATTGCCCCTCGATCGACGTATCCGCCATCCAGCGCGTCGTCTTGAAGCTGCCGTCCCAGAACTGCGTATTGATCGTGTTGTTCGAGCCACCATAGCGCAGGCTGCCGTTCCAGAACACGCCCTTGCCAAGCTCCAGCGACGCATAGGGGCCGGCAAGCCAGCCATTGCCCGACAGTTCCGCATCCTGATCCGTCGGATCCGTCATCCGGTCATAGT
>NZ_JAELTU010000214.1 GCF_016429015.1 Rhizobium sp. ASV20 | reverse complement strand
GCTTCAGGGCAGTCCGCAGATCGCTTGATAGCGACGGCTCGTCAGCGAGGAAGCCGATCGAATCCAGACGCTCGTTGATGCGCTGGGGATCGGTGAGCGGCGACATCAGCCGTTCGGCGAGGAGGCGAGCGCCACCGCCGGTCACGGTGCGGTCGATCGCCTTCAGGAGCGAACCATTGCGATCACCGGAGAGCGTGCGCACCAGTTCGAGATTGGCGCGGGTGGCGGGATCGATGAACAGCGTCGACGCCCCACTTTCCCGCTCCGGCAGACCGAGCGGCGGCCGTTCGGCCAGCTGGGTCTTTTCGACATAGGCGATGGCAGCGGCAGCGGCGGCCAGTTCGGCGCGGCTGAAGGTGCCGAAACCGTCGAGCGTCGACACGCCGAAATAGCGGGTGATACGGCCTTCCGCGCTGGCGCTGTCGAACAGCACGGCCGGCTGCGGAACAGCGGTGCGGCCGAGAATATCGAAAACCGGCTTCAGTTCCGGATCGTGGAACATCGTATCCGGCAGGATCAACTCTCTCGGATCGATGCGCAGGATATCGGCGAGCAGCCGCGAGGCTTCCGTTTCGGCGAGGCGGAATACGCCCGTGGAAATATCGATCCAGGCAAGCGCAAGCTGCGGCTCGGCGCCACCGCGAATGCGCGTCAGCGTCATCAGATAGTTGGATTCCGAAGGCGAAAGCAGCTTTTCTTCCGTGATCGTGCCTGGGGTCACCAGGCGCACGACGTCACGGCGAACAACCGATTTGCCGCCGCGCTTCTTCGCCTCGGCCGGGTCTTCCACCTGCTCGCAGACGGCAACGCGGAAGCCCAGAGAAATCAGCTTCTGCAGATAGTCGTCAGCTGCATGAACCGGCACACCGCACATCGGGATGTCCTGGCCCATGTGCTGGCCGCGTTTGGTCAGCGTGATGCCGAGCGCACGCGAGGCGTCGATGGCGTCTTCGAAGAACAATTCATAGAAATCGCCCATACGATAGAACAGGAGCGAACCGGGATTGTTCGCCTTGATCTCGATATATTGCTCCATCATCGGAGTTGCCGAAGCGCGGCTTTCCTCCGAGGCAAGCTCGGCGGCCGAGAAAGCATCGATATTGGTGGCTATACGTTCGTTCACGGAGGTGCAGTTTTTCCAAAAAATGAGGTGTCACCCTATCCGCGCGCCGGTATAGAAGACAACAGCTATCGGGCAAGAGGGACCGGTCGCCCACAGGAGGTTTGGAGGAACAATGGCTGACAGCAAGAGCAAATCGCGTCCGGGAACGGGGATTACCGATCAGGAAGCACTGGACTTCCACAAGCAAGGCCGCCCTGGCAAGCTTGAGATCAATCCAACCAAGCCCATGGCGACGCAGCGCGATCTTTCCCTTGCCTACTCGCCCGGCGTCGCCGTTCCGGTGAAGGCGATTGCAGCCGATCCGGCCACCGCTTACGACTATACGTCGCGTGGCAACATGGTCGCGGTCATCTCGAACGGCACCGCCATTCTCGGCCTTGGCAATCTCGGGGCCTTGGCTTCCAAGCCGGTCATGGAAGGCAAAGCCGTTCTCTTCAAGCGCTTTGCCGACGTCGATTCGATCGACCTCGAAATCGACACGGAGAATGTCGACGAATTCATCAACTGCGTGCGCTATCTCGGCCCCTCCTTCGGCGGCATCAACCTTGAGGATATCAAGGCGCCCGACTGTTTCATCATCGAGCAGCGGCTGCGCGAGCTGATGGATATCCCGGTCTTCCATGACGACCAGCACGGCACGGCAATCATCGCCGCAGCGGGCCTCATCAACGCGCTCGAACTGACGGGCCGCGACCTCAAGACCACCAAGCTCGTCTGCAACGGTGCGGGTGCCGCGGCCATCGCCTGCGTCGAGCTGATCAAGGCCATGGGCTTCAACCCGGAAAACATCATTCTCTGCGACACAAAGGGCGTGATCTATCAGGGCCGCAGCGAAGGCATGAACCAGTGGAAGTCGGCGCACGCCGTCAAGACCGACAGGCGCACGCTGGCCGAAGCGATGAAGGGCGCCGACGTCGTTTTCGGCCTGTCGCAGAAGGATGCCTTCTCGGAAGAGATGATCCGCTCCATGGCAGACAAGCCGATCATCTTCGCCATGGCCAACCCCGATCCGGAAATCACGCCCGAGGAGGTCGCCCGCATCCGCGACGACGCGATTATGGCGACGGGGCGCTCGGACTATCCGAACCAGGTCAACAACGTCCTGGGCTTTCCCTATATCTTCCGCGGTGCGCTCGATGTGCGCGCCACCACCATCAACGACGAGATGAAGATCGCCGCCGTCAACGCGCTGGCAAGCCTGGCGCGCGAAGACGTGCCCGACGATGTCGTGGCCGCCTATCAGGGCGCGCGCCCGCGCTTTGGCGCGCAATACATCATCCCGGTGCCGTTCGATCCGCGCCTGATCTCGGCCATCCCGGTTGCCGTCGCCAAGGCAGCGATCGAAAGCGGTGTCGCGCGGCGCGAAATGCCTGACATGGACGCCTATGCCCGCGAACTCTCGGCCCGTCGCGATCCGATCGCCTCGACGCTGTCTCAGCTTTACGAACGCGTGCGCCGGCATCAGAAACGCATCGTCTTCGCCGAGGCAGAAGAAGAGCAGGTCATGCGCGCCGCCCTCTCCTACGCCAATCAGGGTCTTGGCACCGCGATCCTGCTTGGCCGCGAGGACTTGATCCATTCCACCGCGGAGCGGGCCGGCATCGACCTCAACCGCCCCGGCCTCGAAATCGTCAACGCCCGCATTTCCAAGCGCGTTGACACCTATATCGACTATCTCTACGCCCGGCTGCAGCGCGACGGCTATCTGCACCGCGACGTGACGCGCCTGATCCATAACGACCGCAACCACTTCGCCGCCTGCATGGTCGCTTTGGGCGACGCCGACGGCATGGTAACGGGCGTGACGCGCAACTACTCGACCGCGCTTGGCGACGTGCGCCGCTGCATCGATGCCAAACCAGGGCACCGGGTCATCGGCGTATCGATCGTGCTTGCCCGCGGCCGTACAGTCTTCGTCGCAGACACCGCCGTGCATGACATGCCGACAGCCGAGGAACTGGCGGAGATCGCGGAAGAGGCAGCCGGCTTCGCTCGACGCATGGGCTACGAACCGCGCGTCGCCATGCTTGCCTACTCCACCTTTGGCCACCCCTCGGGTGAGCGCTCGGAGCGGGTGCGCGAGGCCGTTGACATCCTGGACAAGCGCCATGTGAACTTCGAGTTTGACGGCGAAATGTCGGCTGACGTCGCGCTGAACCGCAAGATCATGGAGAGTCTCTATCCATTCTCGCGGCTTTCAGGACCGGCAAACGTGCTCATCATGCCGGCATTCCACTCGGCGGCAATCTCCACCAAAATGCTGCAGGAGCTTGGCGGCTCCACGGTCATCGGGCCGCTTCTCGTCGGCCTCGACAAGCCGGTGCAGATCACGTCGATGGGCGCCAAGGATTCCGACATCGTCAACATGGCGGCGATCGCGGCCTATGGCGCAGGCGCCTGATCGCCGACGGTGGACCGGCAACCAAACAAAGATGATGGTTGCCTTGTGAAATCGGTGTAGAATGGGGGCATGAGTGAAGCTCAGCCCCTGTTCGCAGCGCTGCGCCATTCAGCGCGGCCGGATATTGTCGACATCATAGAGCGTCTGGTCCTTGAGGCACCCGACCGCAATCTCAATCGTGTGAATGCGCTCGCCTTCGCCGCCGATCATGGCTTCGATGAAGAGCAAACCATCAGCGCTTTCCTGCATGCCGCACGGCTCGGCCTGTTCGAGATGTCCTGGAATGTATTATGCCCGGGATGTGGCGGCGTGCTGGATGCCAATACATCGCTGAGAACCGTCCAGAGCGAGACTTACAATTGTACCTTGTGCGCGGCCGGTTACGAGCCGACGCTCGACGAAATGGTCGAAGTCACCTTTACCGTCAGCCCGCGGATTCGCCATATTGGCGCCCACAATCCACATGATCTGACGCCTTTGGAGTATTTTCGCCAGATCTACTGGAGTTCGGGCGTCGATCTTCCGGACGAGGGCTATCAGGAGAAAGTCGACGAATTCATCCTGGAAACGCTGGAGTTGCCTGCGGGTGAGAAAGCCGTCGTGTCGCTGCAACTGCCGGCCGAATTCGTCATTATCTTCGAACCGGTTACGCATAGCGCGCAGTTCATCGATGTGAAGGGTGAACCGACAAAGGAGCGACAGAATATATCGCTCGTGTTCGATCGCTTGCACCGGCTCAGCGATGCCTTGGAACTCAGGCCCGGCCCACTGCGGATCGTCATAGAAAACCACACGGAGGTTCGCACGCTGCCTTCGGTTTGCGTCGCCAATGACGCACTCCATGCCGTGCTCAGTCACCGCAGGCCCTTCCTGACCGCCAAGCGGCTGCTGTCAAACCAGACCTTCCGCGACATATACCGAACTGACACGATCGACATCAATCAAAGGCTGAAAATCGCCAGCCTCACATTTCTCTTCACCGATCTGCGCGGCTCGACGGAGCTCTACGAGAGGGTCGGCGATCTTGCGGCCTTCGATCTGGTCAAGACACACTTCAGCATCCTCAATGAGATCGTGGGAGCAGAGGCCGGTGCCGTCGTCAAGACCATTGGCGACGCCGTGATGGCCACTTTCCCGACGCCCGACCGCGCGCTGGCTGCGGCGATGCGGATGCGCGACGCCATGTCGAGCCTCAACAAGGAACGCGGCAACGACGATCTTCTTCTGAAAATCGGCATCCACGAGGGACCATGCATCGCCGTCAGCCTGAACGAGCGGCAAGACTATTTCGGACAGACGGTCAATATCGCCTCCCGCGTGCAACATCTGGCAACGTCGAGCGAGATATTCGCAACAAGCGCGGTGCTGGAGAATATCCGTGCCGCCGAGCTGCTGACGACGCGCGGCCTGAAGCCGCAATCGCACCACGTTTCGCTGCGCGGCATCACGGATGCGATCGATATTTTTGCGATCCCTTAGTAAGGTTTAGCTGGCAAAGCGACCGGCGTCGGCCCCGTAGTAGTTGACGTAGCGATCTGAGATGCTGGCGATCGGCAGGACGATCAGGACGTCGGTCGTGTTGAAGGCCTGATCGACGACGGCGGTGGAACCGACCATCGCGCCGAGACGCAGATAACCCTTGATCAGCGGCGGGAGTGCCATCAGCGCCTTCTTCGGATTGACCGCTTCGACAGGCATCAGATCCATGGTACGGGCGAGCGACGGCAAGGCGCTAACGGCCCATTCGTCCTTGGCGACCACATTATGGTAGAGGAACGACAAGGCCAGCGCATGCTGTTCCGGAAGAACGCCGGGGAACGAGGCGCAGCCGAACATGGCGCTCATGCCGTGCTTCAGCGCATAGGCCCAATTGCCCTGCCAAAGCAGCTCGACGGTGCGCTTGTTGCGATAGTCCGGCAGCACGCAGGAGCGGCCAAGCTCCATGAAGCGCTTTTCGGGATGACGCGCCAGTAGCGCATCGATGTCGAATTCCGAAGAGGAATAAAAGCCGCCATTGGCCATGGCCACTTCCTGGCGCAGCAGGCGATAGGTGCCGACGATCTGATCCTCCGGATCGCCCTCAAGCGAACGGTCCAAGACCAGAAGGTGATCGCAAATCGCGTCCCAGCTGTCGATATCGCGCTGCCGGCGCATGGCGTCGGCCGGAAGCTGCGCGTTCATCTCTTCGACGAAAACACGATAGCGAACTGCCTGCGCAGCATCGATTTCGCGCGCCGTGCGGGCAAGGCGCGTTTCTAAATTTCCGATGCGTCCAAGCACATCGCTGGCAACCGGTTCGACCGTTGCCTTTGAAGACTGAACCATTTCGCCCTGAGCTTCGCGATTCAAGATTTCGATGGACATGGCGACTCTCCCCCTGCGGGCCGATATAGCGCCATAAACCAAATTCGTGCGACAGGAAAGTGACACGCGGCTTGGCTAAAAGCAAGAAGCGTGCCCATTGCAAACTTTCGAATGAACAAACCATCCCCAGTTTAGCGTTGCAATAGCCACTGGTTGAACAAGATACCGGCTCACCATCGAGCGTTGGTGAACCGGTACCGCAATCTCGACGAGAATATTGAACGCCCCCTACCCGGCACGCTCGAAGGCAAGCCGCGACAGGTTCTGGACGGTCGTCATCAACCGCTCGGGATCGACCGGCTTGACGATGACGGCATCGGCTCCCGCGAGCAATGCCTGCCGGCGGATCGAATCCCGGCTGTCGGCGGTCAACACGATGATCGGCAGCGCCGGCAATCCCTGTCGGCGTTCCTGCGCACGCAATTGCGCAAGTACGGCAGCGCCTGTGCCGCCGGGCATGTTGAAATCGGTGACGATCACGTCCGGCCGCGCTTCTGCATTCTCCGCGCGGGTGCGGAGCCCATCGAAGTCCTCGACCAGACGAACCCTGTGGCCGGCCTTGGCAAGCATGGCGCGAACCAGCATTCC
The DNA here is from genome assembly GCF_016429015.1 of Rhizobium sp. ASV20. Taxonomy (GTDB): domain Bacteria; phylum Pseudomonadota; class Alphaproteobacteria; order Rhizobiales; family Rhizobiaceae; genus Rhizobium. Next base: position 4,552 of record NZ_JAELTU010000214.1, on the reverse strand, counting down.
GTTCACCGGATCATCCTCGCCCAGCAGGATCTCAAGCGCGGGATCATCTGCCTCGGGCGTTGTAATGCCGATCTCCGAGACGCCGTCGAGCATCATATCGCGCTTTTCCACGCCGCGCATGCGACCGCTCAGTACATCGATCAGCGATTGCTCCCGCAGCGGCCGTATGAGCCAGGCATCGAAGAGATCGAGCGGATGGGTATTGCGCTCTTCAGGATTGACAAGGAAAACCTTGCGCAGTGTCGATATCGCCAGTTCATTCCCTTCGCGGAAGTAGAGCGGCGCCATGCGATGGTCGACGATAAGATCGGTCCACTGCCCAACCGCGCCCTCTTCGGAGGATCGCATTAGCGCATGGATGTCGTTGGCACCGACCAGGCGGCAATTTCCACCAAGCGTGCGAATGGTCTGGGCGATCGCCGTACTTGCCGGCCCCTCGGGCGCCAGCAGCAGCACATGCGCGCCCTTGAGCACGGTTTCGCGCCGGCTTGCTTCAGCCTCGTCGTCAACCAGCCCGATAGGAAAACTGATGGTAAACTCGGTACCCTTGCCGCGTTCGCTGGCAACCTTCAGCCGTCCACCGAACTCGCGCAATATGCGCGCGGAGATAGCCAGTCCGAGCCCGGTGCCCGCGCTTCTTTCGACGATGGTGCCGGCCTGTTCGAATTCACCGAAGACGCGAGCCTGCTCTTCTTCCGTCATGCCAGGGCCGGTGTCCTGCACGGATATCGACAGGTCGCTTCCCTGCAGGCCGGCGCGGACGAGGACGCCGCCCGTCTGGGTGAACTTCACCGCGTTGCCGAGAACATTGAACAGAACCTGGCGCAACCGCGCAGGATCAAACTCCATCGCCTCGGGCACATCGGCTGCGACGGTCGCGGCGATCTCGATGCCCTTTTCATGGGCACGATGCGCCAGCATCTCGACGACACCTTCAAGCAGCGGCCGCAACGCTTCCCTGCGCGGATGCAGCTGGAAGCGGCCCACTTCGATCGTGGAGAAATCAAGAAGATCTTCCACCAATTGCACCAGCGCGTGGCCCGATTGGCGGATGCCTGTGAGGTAATTGGCCTGTTCCAGCGTCAGGGGCGTCTGGGCAAGCAGATGGTTCATGCCGAGAATGCCCGAGAGAGGCGTGCGGATCTCATGGCTGACGGTGGCCAGCAGCCTGGATTTCGCGGCGCTGTTATATTCGGCTTTCAGCCTGGCATCTTCGCGATTGCGGGCCGTCTGCCGCTCCTCGGTAACGTCGCGAGCGACGCTTTGTATGCACAGCTGGCCGCTCGACGGATCGCGGAATATGACGTCGTGCCAGGCAAAGATACGAAGGCCTTCCGGCGTCTCGATCTCCGCATCCTGATGCTTGGCATCGGTGACGGCGCGGAAGACGATGCCGGTCTCTTCCAGCGTCAAACCCTCGGGGCTGGAGTTTCCCGTCAGCTTGCGGAAGGTAGCATTGGCGTCGAGAATCTGCCGATCGATGCTGCGGATGACCGTGATGTCGCCAAGCGCATCGTGAATGGTGGCGAGCAGAATGTTGCTTTCCCGGCGCTCCCAAAGACGATCGTGATCGCTCTCGCTGAGATCGCCAACCATGGCAGCAGGTTCGGCAGTTGTCTTCCATGCCGACAGGAAGCCGGCGACCGCCAATGCAAACGCCACGAGGCCGAGAACTCCGGCCAGCATGAGCGGACCTCCGGCAAATCCTATTGCGAGCAGCACGATACCCGCAATCAGACCGCCGCCATTCAGCCAATGACGCTCCAACCAGCGCGCCAGCGCCGGGTGCCGTTCGGCCTCACGCGACACCCCCGCAAGGGGATGCCCGTTCGAGGTCAGCCCCTCGATCGATCCGGTTTCGCCACCTGATACGCCAGTGGCAGGCTTTTCCTGCATGTTTGCCAGAGTGCTCATGCGATCTGGCTAGCATGGGCACCGTTCCCGATGCCTTCAGGGATTCGCTAGAATTTTAAGCTTTGGCCTTTTTCGGCATCAGAAGCTCATCGAGAATGACACAAGCCGCGCCCACTGTGATGAAGCTGTCTGCGAGGTTGAATACCGCGAAAGACCAGGTCTGCGTGTGAAAGAGGATATAGTCGATCACATGACCATAGAGGAAGCGGTCGATCAGGTTTCCGAGGGCCCCGGCAATAATCAGCGCGAAGCCCAGATGGGCCAGCCATCGGTAATTGGGGGTATGCCGCCAGAGCCAAAGCACGAAGGCGACGATGATGAGGCGCATGCCGACGATGAACCAGCCATCCATGCCCGACAGCATGGAGAAGGCGACGCCGAGATTGTAGGTGCGATAAAGCGCCAGCATCGGAACGACCGGCACCATTTCCTGCAGCGGCAACCAGTGATCCACCATGATCTTCACAGCCTGATCGAGAATGACGGCGATGACGATGAAAATCAGGATCGGCAAGGGTCTGGAAAACAGGGCCACTTTTGCAGGCGGCTGCGTATTGGTCTCGCTTTCGGTCATCGGCTCTCGCTAAGGGTCAGAAGGTGGCGGCGGGCTTCGAACAGCATGACTGCCGTCGCAACTGCCAGATTGAGGCTGTCGGCGCGGCCGGTCTGCGGGATGCGGGCAAGCGCATCGGCCTCTTTTGCCAGGGCGTCCGGCAGGCCGGACTGTTCGTTGCCCATCAGGATGACGACAGGCTTCCTCTTGTAATCGATGGTTCGGTAGTCGACCGCACCGGCCAGATGCGTGGCGACGACAGAGACGTCAGCCTTCTTCTTCCAGGCGAGAAACTCTTCCGGCGTCGCCTTGACGACAGGCACGGCGAAGACCGAACCCATGGTGGCGCGCACGGTTTCCAGCGAAAACGGATCTGTGGTCTCACCGACGAGGATGACGCCGGAAGCACCAGCCGCATCAGCGGTGCGGATGATGGTGCCGAGATTGCCGGGATCGCGGACGCGATCGAGCGCCACCCAGGTCTCGCCCGCCGTCGGCCTGACATCCCGAAGCTGCCGCCAGCGCTGTTCGAAGACGCCAACAACCATCTGCGGATTGTCACGGCGGGTGATCGAGCCGATAACCTTTTCGCTGACCTCGAGCACCAGTCCGCCGGCGGCGACCGTCTTGGCGGCCACCTGTTCGACCAGAGGCTTACCCTTGGCTGCCTTGGCATAAACCAGCGTACGGATCGTCCAGCCGAGTTCCAGCGCGTCGATGACAAGCTTCAGCCCTTCGGCGAGAAAGGCACCGCTTTCCTCGCGGGACTTCTTGACCGTCAGTGCCTTGATGTCCTTGACGATCGGATTGGCAAGCGAGGTGACCTCCTTGACCTGTCCGACCTTGCGCGGGCCGTCATTACGGAAATCCTGGTTCATTTCGGCACCCAGCGGCTGAAGAGAGAGGTGGAAAGCGCCCTGCCGGGCGTGCGGCCGTCGAGACCGGCTTCGCGGATGACCAGTTCGCCGGATTCGACGACGCCGCCAGCACCGCGCATCGTCTCGCGCATCAACTCGTGGATCGAGTAGAAGCTGGCGCGGATGGAATAGGCTGTGAGTACAAGGCCGAGTGCCTTCGGCGACAGGATTTCGCGGCAGATATCGAGCATCAGCGGCAGGTGCTCGAACAGATGCCAGACCTCGCCATTCGGGCCGCGTCCGAATTTCGGGGGGTCGGTGAGGATGATATCGTATTTGTTGCCGCGCCGTTCCTCGCGCAGGATGAACTTCATCGCATCCTCGCAGATCCAGCGGATCGGCAACTTTTCCATGCGGCCCAGCGCCTGATTTTCGCGCGCCCAGCCGATCGCCTTCTTGGAGGCATCGACATGCGTCACTTCCGCGCCGGCAGCGGCTGCCACCAACGAAGCGACGCCGGTGTAACCGAAGAGATTCAGGACCTTGAGCGGCCGCTTCGCCGTCTCCACCTGTTCCTTCATCCACGCCCAGTGAACGATCTGCTCCGGGAAGACGCCGACGTGGCGAAACGCCGTGAAGCGGCCAAGAAAGTCGACGCCGAGCAATTGCAGCGGCCAGGTCTCACCCAACGCTTCGCGGGGGAAGCGCCAGCGGCCCATGCCGTCCTCGTCCGTGTCGCCAGTGAAAATCGCCTCGGCATTGTCCCACACATGCGAGGCAAGCGTCGGCGGCCACAGTGCCTGCGCTTCCGGGCGGACGACCCGATACGGTCCGTATTGCTCGAGTTTCAGGCCATTGCCGCTGTCGATGAGGTGAAAATCTCCGGCGCCGAGCGACTCAAGGATAACAGGCACACGCTCAGGCGGCCGTTCACCGCTTCTCACGATCAGCGGACGCTCGGGCGCCGCAGCTGCAGGCGCAGCGGCACGCGGCTCGGCTGTTCGCTCGCTATGATCGCGTGAAGGTTTGGCCGGCCTTGAGGCATGCGCGGGCTTCGCCGGCGGCTTGCCGGGCATGTCACGCCGGGGTTTTGCCCCGAGACCGCCCGCGGCTTTCTGGCCGGGCCGGCTTTCCCTATGTTTCACCATGCTTGTCTCGAAATTGATATGTGCGTGCAAATAGCATCTGGCCGCCACTTGGCAAAGCGCTTTCCGATCTGCGATGATCC
>NZ_JAELTU010000213.1 GCF_016429015.1 Rhizobium sp. ASV20 | reverse complement strand
GCTGGCTGCCGATTGGCCATTCGACCCGTCCGAGCGTGTCCGTCGCTTCGCATCGGAAGCGCTCCGGCCCCGTGGTGTCTGGTGCGCCCATATCGCGGCGCTGCGGCAACATCCCGAACTTGCGCTTCCTGTTATCGAACCGTTGCGCGCCGATCCTTCCGGCTATGTGCAGGATTCGGTCGGCAATTTGCTCAACGATGCGAGCAAGGACCAGCCCGATTGGGTTCAGGCTCTATGCAGCCGCTGGTCGGTGGCAAGTCCGAATCCGGCGACGGCGCGCATTTGTCGGCGTGCGCTCCGATCAATCCGGTCCGATAACCAACACTGATATGGAAAGAACATGGCCCACTATCTGACCGAACTTTACACCGCAAAACCGGCGTGGCTGGCGCTCTCTGCGCAGGAGCGGCAGCAATTCTTCAACGTCATCGGTTCCGCCATGTCTGCGCTATCTGCGCTTGGCATTGAACCGCTCACCTTGGGCAAGCTGGATCAATCCAAGCTGCATTCTGCCGCGCATAGCTTTTTTGCGGTGTGGCGTTGCCCTGATAATGCGGCACTTGACGCCCTTGTCGGCGGAATAGCGCAATCGGGCTGGCATGATTATTTCGACACGATGAACGCAGGCGGCGAAGGAACCGATCTGGTCGGCCATCTCGCACAGCTTAACGAAGCCGCCTAGAGCCGGTGCTTGAATGCGGCGGCGACCTTCTCCCTGCATTCCAACACACAACCCGCCGCGACTTCTTGGCGGCCGTATTCCTATGGCATCCCTTTTCCAGACACTTGCCGTTGCCGAGTATCTGAACTTCCGCCATGCTGCCAATTCGCAATCCTGCATCAGCGCGCGCATCAAGACGCCGGAAAGAGATATTGGGGTTCTCTGTTTGAGCGCCATTCACCAGGCGTCCGGCTGACCGAGGCCGGACACCACTTTGGTGCGAGCATTTCCACCTGTATTGACCAGCTTGACCATGCCGTGAAGACCGCTGGCGCATTGGCGCGCGGCGAGGAAGGATGCTTGCGAATCGGGCTGCGTGTACAGCCCTTGGCTGGCTTCCTTGCCGATATGCTTGCCCGCCACGATGAACAGCATCCGCGTATCGGCATCGACGTAATGGTGGGGCAATCCACCGACATCCTGCGCTTGGTTCGGTAAGGCCAACTTGATATTGCCGTCGTCATCGACGCACCGAACGCCGAGGAGTGCGATTCGCGCCTGTTATGGTCGGAGGGCGGTCACATCATCAGAGACGCCTTTCGAAATGGATACGGCGTCGAAGTCGCCAGCGGCGGGCCCAAGCGGCGATGCAAGCGAGAGCGGAAGCGGGAGCTCGCTTCGCAAATGTGATGTGTCGGAGTACCTGTTGCATGATCTTATTCCCTTGTCTTGTGAAAAAAACATCCAAGGGTGACTCCGTGACGTTGAGTTTTATGCCATTGAAATGTATCGAGTTTTTCGTTTAATATACGGATTCCATTGGCGTCGCCCGCGACCTCGTCGGTGTTCAATTTTCATATGAATTCCTAATTGTTGCGGGGGATCTCTTCGCGGTCATTGTTCAGAGTCGGTAGTTATGACCTGATGTTAATTATCGAACAAATTTGCCCCCCTTTTCATTTCGGACGGATCCGCCCACACTGCGAGAAGTTTTTTTCAATCAACACCATAATTGCAATTGGGTGGTACAGTGCGAAATGAAAAAGTGGCGTAAATCGAGTCGAAACCCAACAGCCGATCAAATTGGCCGATCTACACACAAAGTGAGGAAGACCCATATTATTGTCCAAGCGTAAGCGAATGCTATCTGCTCAAGCGCTTGAGGCGATCAGTATGTTTGGTGCGAATGATTGACCAACGCCAAACTTTGAATGGGTTGAAGTAGATCGCGTAGGATTCAGCTCGTGCCACCCCAGCACTCGAACCCTCGCGGCCGCCTTCCGGCTTCTCCGGGTGTCGGATGATGACGAAGGTCACATTTACTATGCCGGCCGCGGCCGGATCACAATGATGTCGGGCGTCAGTCTCGCTCACCCAGAACACACCGGTGAGAAATGCTGCCACGCAAAAGGTTCGGCGAACTATGGCAGTAAACGGCGTGTTCATCATTGGCTCTCCAGGATAGGGGTCGCAACAGGAGCGCTTCAAAATCCTGTGATAAGGTCGAACGGAGCGCGAAACGTCCTACGACCACTCACAAACGATCGACCGGCAGGCGGGAGCCATTCGTGATGGCAGCAACCTGCGTGCCCATCGCGATCTCGTCGCCACCGTGAGGCTTCTGTCTTTGATCAGTGGTGATTGGGCATATCGCCCCTTAACCGCCTGACGTGACCCACGACCTTTCGATTTTCCCACTCGAACCGAGTCCAATAGTCCAGCGGAACAGACGCTTTTCATGCTCAACATGGTAGATGTCGTCGCCGTCATCTTGCACTCCAACGAAGCGCACTGACGTGATTTTTCCCTTCTTTCCAATGAAGGGCTGCAAGTGACTCAATTGGTCACGGACGGCTTGAGCCTGCTCACGTTCCATGTCGTCATAGTGAGGATTTCCCGAAATTATTCCCTCAATCAATCGACGCAGCGCTTTCTCTGTCCGCGGGTCGGGTAGGCTATGCGTGATACGCTGCTCAAGTGTAGCGATTAGGCGTTCTGCGTTTTTCCTATCGATACGTTTCCAAGGCCGTTCAAAGCCATCTTGGTGGAGAACGAGATCTGTCACTTCCTCCCGAGAATTGGCGATGAACGTTATTTGAGCCTCAACGACGGTCATAAAGAACTTAAATTCACCCTCGGGGTAGATTTCCACAGGGCTTTGGCCAGTAATCTGGCCATAGAATCTTTCGCCTTTGCGAAAGACTCTGAGCAGCGTTCCGGGATCTGTCTGGTAATAGCCAACGAACTTATCGAAGCGTTGAGACGCGAAGGGAACCGCAGTCCGCGGCGCTGCCTGTTCCGCTATCTTTTGACTGCGTTCATCCTTGGTGTCCGCCAAACTGTCGTTGTTGCTCGCGCGCAAGCCCGCTCCTTTGCGCGTTTCCTGGATTTTTGCAGATAGTGTGTTCCAGTCAGGCAGCCCTAGCATCTTCGAAACAAGTTCGAGGCTTTCACTATGACTGACGGTAAGGTTCTTCGCGGCCAGAGACTCACGTAGAGTTTGAGCCATGACTTTTGCTTCACGGTAATCGCGCACAGGCGTGTCCTTTGCATGAGCGAACCGGTAGCGCCAGATGGTTGCGTTAGCTGACTTAGTCGCTCGGGCAAAGAGAAAGCCATCGAGGAGCGATACATTCACCGTACCCTAGTGGGTGCAACCAGCAGGTCGTATCAACCTTCTGCTGAAACGCATGCCTTAGGACGCAAACAGTGTCAACCAATATTCGATGGCTCTGTTGAAAACCTCTTGGAGCAGCCGAAGTTTCACACAAAACCTTCTTCACCGGAAAGACTGGCGGACTTGGGTTCTCAAAGCCCTTCAAACGGTTGCGTCGGATTAACGAGCCGCTACTTTTTTCCGCCGAGATCTTCGCCCATGCGGTTTGGCTCGGTGGCGTCGCCTTGACCGGCTGGTTGGAGCTGACTTGCTATTGGGGTTTGGCATCGTAACGTTAAGCGGGCATTGGTGAAAATATGGGATGTGGCTGCATGACCAGACTTGCCCGAGATCCTCTTTATCGTCGCCATCGATTTCCGGCAGAAGTGATTGCCCATGCGGTATGGCTCTATTTCCGGTTTCCGCTCAGCCTGCGCATGGTCGAGGATATGCTGGCAGCCCGTGGCGTCATCGTCTCTCACCAGACTGTGAGATTGTGGGCGGAGAAATTCGGCAGGCAGGTCGCCAATGATATCCGGAGGCGATCAGCCGGTCGGCTCGGTGACACATGGTCCCTCGACGAGGTCGTCATCACCATTGGGGGGAAGAAACACTGGCTCTGGCGCGCCGTGGATCAGGATGGCTGGTGGCGTCGCCTTAACGGTTTCGAGCGCGCGGTGAGGACATGTTTCGCGTACTTCATGCAGCGATTGAGCCAGCGATTTCACGCCAGATCGAGATGGCGTGAGTGCGAAGCTGGCGATGGTCTGCGGCGGACAACCATTTCCGGTGAAGAAGAAAAAGATTGGCGATCGGGTCGTGAGTTGAGACGAAACGCTGACATTGTCGCGCGGACTTGAAGCGCATCATGCGTCGCTCTCGCCGTCGCACAACAAGATGAGAGTTCTCAGCTCGGTTGTTCAATCCCTTATGCGAGCGATGTTCGACGCGCGGCATCAACTGGGATTTTGCGGCCGAATAGGAACGCAGCTTGTCGGTCACCATCACGCGCGGGGCGGTCCCCTGGTGCTTGAGCAGCTTTCTCATCAGCTTTAAGGCGGCCGCCTTGTTCCGTCGGCTTTGCAGCAGGGCGTCGAGCACGTAACCGTTCGCGTCGACGGCGCGCCACAACCAATATTTCTTTCCCTTGATCGTCACCACTATCTCGTCGAGCTGCCACTTATCGGAAAAGTGGCCTCGTGAACGGTGCCGGAGCAGATGAGCAAATTTCAAGCCGAATTTCGCCGCCCATTCCGAGACGGTCTGGAATGAGACGTTGATGCCGCGCTCAGCGAGCAGATCTTCGATGTCACGGAAGCTGAGCGGGAACCGATAATAGAGCCATACGGCATGGGCAATGATCTCAGCGGGAAATCGGTGGCGTCTGAAGTGGGCGAGAGGGGCTTCGGTCATGAAAACCCGATATCAAGTCATTTCGAACAGGCAGTTAAGGCGACGCCACCCTTGAAGGGTATCGCAATAGCAGCAAGCCATTCCGCGTGATGTCTTCAACAATGATTTCAGTGAATTAGAGACGGCGGGAAATGCGGCGAGTCAAATTTGTCAACAAGCGGTGGTTAGGAGTTTAGCGCCCTATTAAGATCATGTAACCCAACCATCAGCATTATGGATGCGGATGGCCGATCCAAGGCAGCCGGTCGCGCCTTACAGGGCTCGCGTATTATCAGAAATCGCATATAATGTCATACGGCGAAAATCAGCCGAAAGACCTGTTACCAGAACAGGCTTTGACATTGCGACTCCACTCTGCTCATTCCGTTGTATCGAAGTCATCCTCGCCGGCATTCAGCATCGCTGCCAAGGTGCGCAGGCCGCTGTCGAGCTGATCCATTGCCGGCGCCGCCAGAGCGAGCCTGACGGCATTCGGGGCGTGGCCAGGCGTCACGGCGAAAGTGCTGGATGGCGTCAATGCAATGTCGCGCCTGGCGGCTGCGGCAACGAAACTTTGCGAGCGCCAATGCGGTGGCAGCGTCAGCCACAGATGGTAGCATTTTCCATTGGTCTGGATTTCAAAATCGACAAGACGATCCGCCGCCAGTTTCTGACGTGCCCTCGCGTCGATACGCTTCAGTCTGGTCAGCTCGTCAACCGTACCATCGCCAATCAAACGCTGCGCGGCCGCGAAGGCAAATCCCGATGCGGTCCATCCGCCCGAACGCACGGAGGTAATCACACTTTCACGCAATCGCTGCGGCACGATAATGAAGCCGAGCGTCAGACCCGGGGCGACTTTCTTGGATAGGCTGTCGATGACAATGCAACGGTCGGGCGCCAGTGCGGCAAGAGGCGGGCCTTCATCGAGGAAGCCATAGACATGGTCTTCGATGATCGGAATGTCGAGCTTGTCGACGACGCGCAAAAGATCCGCGCGACGTGCCGAAGCCATCGTCACGCCCAACGGATTCTGGATCGCAGGCTGAATGTAGATGGCCGAAAGATGCGCCTCTCGATGGGCTTTTTCCACTGCGTCTGGTCGCACGCCACCTTCGTCCATCGCCAGCGGAACCAGCACGACACCCAACCGGGCCGCAATGCCTTTGATGAAGGGGTAGGTCAAAGCCTCCACACCGCAGCGACCGCCGGTCGGAACGATTGCGGCAAGTCCAGCGGCGATACTCTGTCGTCCGTTGCCGGTGAATACGAACTGATCGGGTGCGGGAGACCATCCGCCTTGCGACATGTAAGCGGCCGCAATGCTTCGGATCGCCGGCGATCCGATACTGATCGCCTGTCTCAATGCCGTGTCTAGCGCGGCTGCCCTCTCAAGGCCATCCAGACTTTTCGCGATGAGCGCGGTCTGATCGGGAAGCATCGGGTAATTGAACTCGAGATCGATCCGGATGCCACGTGGTTCGCTTGTCGCGGCCACGCCGCGCCTGGCGTCACCGGAAACGAAGGTGCCTCTGCCGACTTCTCCAACGACGAGGCCGCGGTGCAACAGCTCGGCGTAAACGCGGCTTGCGGTCGAGACCGCGATGTTGCGTTGATAGGCGAAGCTGCGCTGCGGAGGCAGGCGGTCACCTGGCTTGAGCTTGCCGTCGGCTATCTCTGCGGCGATAGCATCCGCCAGCCTCAGATATTCGGATTTCGACATTTATTGCTCCGAGTGCAATGTTTCGATTGCACTGAGTAATATATCGGAACATTCTATCTCCATCAAATACATTGTACCGGAAACGGTAACATTCCCCCGCTTCAGTGCAGGAGGCTCGCTCGACGAGCGCCCTCGCATGAGCAGGAACGATGTCGCCGTTCTCTCATCCAACAGGAGAAACAGCATGTCTGACATTGAGAGCAAGATCGGTCGCCGCGATTTCTTGGCCTCGTCGTTGCTTGGCGCAGTCGCATTGACCACCCCGCTTGCCGCTTATGCGCAATCCGGCATCCAGCCCGAACCCGCCGCGATCCGCCCATTCACCTTCCGCGCTTCGAACGAGGCACTCGCCGATCTGCAGGCACGCATTCTCGCAACGAGATGGCCGGAACGCGAAACGGTGCCGGACGCCTCGCAGGGCGTCAACCTCGCAACGATGCAGAAGCTCGCCGACTATTGGGCGCATCATCACGACTGGCGCAAGGCGGAGAAGTCTCTCAACGCCTGGCCCAATTTCGTCACGGAGATCGACGGGCTCGACATTCATTTCATTCACGTGAAGTCGAAGCACCCAAACGCCCTTCCGGTGATCATCACCCATGGCTGGCCGGGCTCGGTCATCGAGCAATTGAAGATCATCGATCCGCTGACCAATCCCATCGCGCACGGCGGCACAGAGAGCGATGCGTTCGACGTCGTCATCCCGTCGCTTCCGGGCTACGGTTTCTCCGGCAAGCCGAGCACGGCCGGATGGGATCCCCAGCGTATCTCGCGAGCATGGGTCGAGCTGATGCAGCGCCTCGGCTATACGAAATATGCCGCCCAGGGTGGCGATTGGGGCAATGCGGTCACCGAGCAGATGGCGCTTCTTAAGCCCAAGGGATTGATCGGTGTCCATACGAATATGCCGGCGACGATTCCGGACGAAATCGCCAAGACGCTTCCCGACGGTCCGGCGCCAGCCGATCTTTCGGCCGAGGAGCGCTATGCCTGGGACCAGCTCTCCTTCTTCTACAAGCACGGACTTGGCTACGCCCAGGAAATGGCGAACCGGCCGCAGACGCTTTATGCGCTGGCGGATTCCCCGATCGGCCTGGCGGCCTGGATGCTGGATCATGACGATCGCAGCCGCGCTTTGATCACGCGTGTCTTCGACGGCGCCCAGGAAGGGCTGACGCGCGAGGATATTCTCGACAATATCACTCTCTACTGGCTGACCAACACGGCAGTCTCGTCGGCGCGTCTCTACTGGGAAAGCAAGCTTGCCTTCTTCGCTCCCAAGGGCGTGGAACTGCCGATGGGAGTGAGCGCGTTTCCCGACGAGATTTATACCGCGCCGGAAAGCTGGACGCGCAAGGCATATCCCAAACTCATCCACTACAACCGCCTGCCCAGGGGCGGTCATTTCGCCGCCTGGGAACAACCCCAGTTCCTGGTGGAAGAGTTGCGGGCGACCTTCCGCTCGCTGCGGTGAGGAGGCGGCCCCATGGAACTGACCTTAGCCACGATCCTCGTCGCCTTTGCCGGCGTGTTCCTGATCTGCATGATGAAAGGAGCGTTCGGCGGCGGGTTCTCCATTATCGGCATACCTCTGCTGTCGATCGTGATGGACCCGGTTACCGCCGGCGGCCTTCTTGCACCCTTGTTCGTCGCGATGGATCTGTTTGCGTTGCGCTATTGGAAGCCTTCTACATGGTCGAAGCCGGACCTCGTGCCGCTCTTGCCGGGGCTCGTATGCGGCATCGGCTTTGGCTATCTGCTGTTCCGCCTCCTCGATCATCGCGCTATCACGATCGTAATGGGAGTAATCACGCTGATCTTCGTCGGTCTATGGCTCGTTAGAGGCGCGCAGGTACCGACGCGTCCGCATCCGCGTTCGACGCCAAAGGCGATCGCCGCCGGTCTCGCCTCGGGGGTCACCACGATGGTGGCGCATTCGGGCGGACCACCGCTTGCGATGTATCTGCTACCCCTCGGCCTCAGCAAGGAGATCTACGCGGGAACAACGAGCATGTTTTTTACCGTCGGCAACGCGACGAAGGCCGTGCCATGGCTGCTGCTAGTCAAGCCGACCGCGGATCTCTGGATACTGATGGCGATCTGCCTGCTCGCCATCCCCAGCGGCGTATGGCTGGGCTGGCGCCTTCACGGCATGCTCGATCAACGTCAGATCTATCGCGCCTGCTATGGATTGCTGGTTCTGACAGCGATGAAATTATTGTGGGATGGCGTTTCCGGATTTTTGGCGTGAGATCATTATTCATCCGGAGCTGAAGGTGGTGACGAATGGCATTGAACTGTCGACCCGCTCATCAAGCGGCAGGATAGCGGTGTTCAATGTTTTGCTTTAACGTTTTAGGCTAATTGCTAGCTACTGTGAGTCAGCGCTGAACTGCAACCCCACCCATAGTTTCAGATAACCGTCTGATAAAAATAGACATTTTTGATTTGAGCGGGTTCCCGATCGGCGCCGATTGAGACCCCGGTGATTTCGAGATTCTCTTTTTATTTTCAATGATGTAGAAAATAGCGCCATGGGGTCCCGCTTCGGTGCTGTTTTACAGTCAGGATCCTCGTTTCCAGACGAGACCACGTTGCGCGACACCAAAGGGGCGGTCTGCCGGAGGCCGCGTTTTTCTTTAAAGGATGATAGGTGCTCTCGGGACGAGACGACGTGCGGTGACACCTCCGCCCTCGCGAGCAAAGATCTCGACGAGAGCAGCATTCGGGCCGTTGACGAAGAGATTTTGGAATACCGGCTCGAACTTCGGGTGCGAGAACGTCATCTCAGGCAGCTTGATGTCGGCCAGCGTGCCCGCAAGATAGTCCGCAATCCGAATGAACTCTGCGTATTCGTTTTTGCCGTCCCATCCAGGCAGCCCGAAGAGGAACTCCGGTTCGAGGGCATCTTGGCCGTTCATCATCCGATGGAGATGGAAGTAGAGAAAGACGAGGTCGAACGCCACCTTGTCGTGCTTGTCGAACATGGCATCACGATCGCTGATCCAGCGGACCATCTTCGGCTTCTTCTTCTGAGCCAGATGCCTGCAAACGATCGACGCGAAGGCTGCACAGAGGAAAATTTGCCGAGCTAGATTGGAGTTGCTGGATCGCCGTTTCATTTCCGTCTGGAAGCTTTTAAGCCGCTTGTCCACTTCTCGGTAATGCCCGACTTTTTCGGGGATCAGGACAATCATCTCTGCGACGACGGCACGCATATCCTCAATGGCCCCGCGGATGTTGTCGTCTGTCATGTAGTCGCGAAGGAGCTTCGATTTCCTTTGGACAAGGTAACTGATGCTGAAGACCACTGGGCTTCTCAGATAGGAGATCAGGCCCTCCGAGGTTGACCGGGATCCCTTAATGTCGCTCGGAGCTACCGCCGCGATATATTCCTCGATATTCGCCTGAGTGTCGTGGTTGAGGACGATCGCGAATGCGAAAACATCATTGGCCTTGTTGTGGTCTCCGATGCAGTAATCAGAGAAGACGTTCCAAGCCAGCCCTTCAGGAAACTGCTTAAACCACGCTTCGAGATCGGCCGAGATGGTTCGGTACACCGTTTCGAGCAGTTTGATCAGTTCGAACATGCCGCTCTCACTTGCCGCCCGAGGGTTCCGGTTTGTGTCCCGGCACCCTCCTAAGGATCCTCGCTGTCAGATCATCAACTTCCTGAGCCACGGATTCCGGCGTTGTGAAGCTATCATGTGTCTTCACCAGTCCGTAGGCCTCACAGACCTTGGCGACATACAGCTTATGTAGCTCACTCTTGTCGTCGACATCGAAGGCCGTGACCTTCCCGGCGCTGACCCGGATCACTTCACGAGGCTGGATAGCACTATTGTCGATCAGCAGGGCTTCATCTGCCAGCTTAAGGGCAGCGGTGAGCTTGTCCAGGGATCCCTTGTATCGTCTGCGGATGTCGTCTTCTGGAATGTCATGGCCGCCAGCCTCGACGCGCTGCTCCACCCGCTCGATGTTCCTCTCAACGGAATCCAGGGCAGTGTAATAGAGATCGACCGAAAACCCGGCCGCCTTGGCATCGCGCATCAGGTTGATGGACTGCTGGCTGCTCAAAGTGGTTTCGTAGATGAAGGATGTTTTGGTGTCGATCATCTCAGCGAGCTGGCGAATAGCCGCCCTGCCAGCTTGCATTGCCGCCGATCTACCGTGTCCGCTTCCGGTTATTGCCTTTGCGATCTCATCGGCATTGATCCACACGCCGTCGAGTTGCAGCTTGGCGTAAGCAGAAGACTTGCCGGACCCGTTGGGACCGCCGAGGATGATGCACGATGGCTGCGACAAGCTATTACTGCCTCATGGCAGCAGGAACACGGATTTCCTGTTCGTGTTCGGCGCGATCCTTGGCCTCGTTTTCTAGGTCTTTGGCGGAGATCGGCAAGCCCAGTCGGCGGCGCTCAGCAATTGCTTCCCGGCCGATCTGCATCAGGGCTTCCTTGTTTTTGTCGAACTTCTTCAAAAGCATCGTTGATCTCCTATGCCGCCAATATACGACGTCCCGCCGTCATCTGCAATCCGGCCGGTGATGTCAGGTTAAGTTCCAGAGCTACGGATCGGGCATTTTGCTGAGCGATCAGGCGTCGATTCCGGCGACGCCCTTCCAATGTGCCATCGCCGCGAGGCGATGCAGACGGATGTCGAATGCTGAGTGCTGACTTCGTGCTGGGACGAAGAGATTTCGGACCGCGGAGAAGATGCTGACGAAACGT
>NZ_JAELTU010000212.1 GCF_016429015.1 Rhizobium sp. ASV20 | reverse complement strand
GCCATGACCACAGCGTCGCCGCCGGCACCGAAAGCGGCCGCGGCAAGATCGGGCACGCGCTCGCTCTGGCCGGTGATCTTGACCCAGACCGGCAGGGAGATAGCGGCACGCACCGCCGAGACGATCTCGGCGATCCGCTCTGGCTTCAACTCCGTGGAGACGGCTCCCTTTGCCGCCTGGCTCGCATAGGGGGTACCGATGTTGAGTTCCAGCACGCGAAGCCCTGCCTCTTCGACCTGCCGCGCCATGGAAACTGCCTGATCGAGCTCCGACAGGATGATGCTGGCCACCACGATGCAATCGTCGTGGCCAGCCTCGCGGTCGAGGGTCGCCGTCTGTTCGAGCCATGCGTCGAATGGTTGGGGCGTCAGGCCGGAGCGGCACGCGATGACCGCAGAGCGCGGCGCCGACGCATCCCAGGCGATACGGTTCCAGTTCTCGTCCAGCACGGCATATTCCGCCTGCTGCAATTGATGACGCGCCGCCTGCGATTCATTGGTAGACTTGACCACCACCGCCCCGGCGCCGGCACGGATCGCGCGCCGCACGCCTTCGGCATCGATTAGGTGCTCGGCCGAGCCCGCAATCACCGGGTTCTTCAGCCGGACAGGGCCAATATGCGTTTCCAGATGCAGTTTGCTCATGCCTGATCAATATTTGGCTTTTGGCATGGGATAGTCATCCGCATTGAGAACCCAGCCTGGCTTGAGGGAAAAATCCATCCGCGGCGGGCAGAAGACGTCGACCAGTTCGTTGGCGCCATCGCTGCTGGCGCGCGTGGTGTGAATGACGGGCGGAGGGATCACGAAGGCCGAGGGCGAGGCAACATCGATCGCCTTGTCAGCCTGCCAGTCCCGCATGTCCGTGGTCCACGGCCAGCGCAGATAATGCGTAAACGTGCCGGCGAGCGCGAGCGAGCACTGTTCGAAGTCGTCATGGTGATGCGGCGACATCTTGGAAGGATCGCGCGGCCCGATCTGCATCGGCAGGGCGTTGACCATGAAGGTGGTGCAGCGGAAGATGCGCCCGAAGCGACCGGGCTCGTCCGCCACGTCGAGCGAATAGTGTCGGACCTTCCATCCGTCGACGGGTTCCGGCCAGGCCTCGAAGGACGGGATGTGGGTTCGCGGCGCGTCATAGGCGTTTGCGTTCGCCGACGCCGCGGCGAGATCGTTCGAGCGCGCAGTGAAGAGGCGAACCGGTTTTCCGCCCTTCGGCAGGACGATGCGGCTATCACCCTGAGGGATGAAGACGATAGATCCGCCCGGCACCCGGGTCTTCTCACCGTTCCACTCCACCACCACGTCGTCTGCTTTGCCGGAGAGGTAGAGAACATATTCGTCCACCTGTCCCTTGCGCTCAAGGCCTGCTCCCGGTGAAACTTCGGAATAGGCGACGACGAAATTGCAACCGCGCAGATACCAGTGCTTGCCGTCCGGCCCGCCTTGTTGCGGTTCGCTCTGGTAGAACAGGCCCGCCTGCTCTTCGGCGACGAGACCCGTCGCGGTCGGCTTTGAGGTGGCCGCGAACAGGTCCGCGCGGGGGTCCTTGCCCTGATACATAATGATATCCTCCTAGTGTTTGGCCGCGCCGATCATAGAGGCGGCCGATTTGCGCAGGAGCGCCTGATCCGAACCGCAAACGAAGACGGTGACCCCGCGCCGATGCCATGGCGGCACCTGTGCGGCATCGCCGACGAACAGGCCGACGGCAATCCCGGCCTTCTTTCCGGCGGCGATCACCTGTTCGATCGCGGCGTCGAGTTCAGCCGAAGGAAAGCCGACACCCATCGACTGGGATAGGTCGGCCGGTCCGATGAAGAGAAGATCGATATCCGGCTCCGCAGCAATTTCGTCCAGATGGTCGAGCGCGGAGCGATCCTCGATCTGCGCCATGACGACGTTGTGCGCGTCGGAACGGCTGCGATAGTCGGATAGGCCGAAGCCGCCGTAATCCCCCGCACGCGGTGATGGCGACAGGCCACGCTTGCCGCGCGAAAACCGCACCGCATCGCAGACGGACGCCGCATGCGCCCTGTCCATCACATGCGGAACCATGACGCCGGTCAGGCCAAGATCGAGCAGCGGCGCAATCCAGTCGGTCGACTGACCCCAGCGCCGCGAAAGAAGCGGCAGGCCCGCTGCCTTGCCGGCCAGCGCCAGCATGTCCATCTCGGCAATGCCGATCGGCGCGTGTTCCTGGTCGACGACGGCGAAATCCAGGCCGGCAAGGCCAAGGATTTCGACGGCGTGCGGCGACGGTGACTTGATGAAGGTTCCGACCAGCAGTTCGCCGGCGCCTATGCGTGCTCTGAGGTTGGACGTCATGCCTCTTTCTCCTGTATGGCAGATGCCCGCCTGGCCTTGTTGATGCCTTGCGGTTCGGGCGCGACCATGTCGGCATCGACGTCGCTGAGGTCCCGGCCGTTGGTTTCCGGTAGAAGCGCCACGGCGATCACGACGAAGACGTAGGCCAGCATCGCGCAAGCGGCCATGGCTTCGCGCAGCTGCAGCAGGTTCGCGGTCGTCAGCATTCCAACGATGGCAGGGCAGAAAGCGCCGACGGCGCGACCGAAATTATAGGCGAAGGCCTGTCCGCTGCCGCGGATGACGCTCGGAAACAGCTCGGTGAAGTAAGGCCCGAGCGCCGAATAGATTCCCAGCAGGGAAAATCCGAGCAAGAAGATCAGGATGAGTGACACCACGCCGAGCGGTGGCGCATAGATGAAGGCCGGGATCATGATCCAGTTGAGGACGGCGAACAGGAAGAAGTTCCTGCGCCGGCCGATCGTGTCGCACAAATGGGCAGCACAGATGTAGCCGACGAAAGAGCCGCAGGTCAGCACGAAGATGTAGTATCCAACCGATACCGAGGAGAGTTGGTAATGCGACTTGAGGAATGTCGGCAGCCATATCAGGATCGAGAAGCCACCGCCCTGGATGCCGAGCGCCAGAAGCGAACACAGGATGGTGGTCCCCAGATAGCGGCGATTGAAGATCGCCAGCGGGTTAATCCTTACGCCGCGCGTCTGAAGCGACCTCTTCATCGCCAGGAAAACGTCCGGCTCCCCAACACCCCGCAGCGTCCAGAAGACCGCAAAAGCAGGGAGCGCACCGATCCAGAACATCCACCGCCAGGCGTTTTCCGGCGGCATGACGGCAAACAGTACGGACGAGAGGAGCGCGGCAAAGCCGTAGCCCACGGCATAGGCGCTCTGGACATTGCCGACGGCCTTGCCGCGATAGGCGGGCCGGATGATTTCGCCCATCAGCACCGCGCCGGCAGCCCATTCGCCGCCGAAACCGATGCCCGACAGGATGCGCGCAACCAGCAATTGTTCATATGAATTGGCAAAGCCGCTCGCGATCGTGAAGACCGTGAACCAGGCAATGGCGAGCTTCATCACCACGACCCGGCCGATCCGGTCGCACAGAATGCCGGCGATCCAGCCGCCTACCGATGACGACAGAAGTGCGGACGTGCCGAGCCATCCGGCCTCACTGTTGGATATGGCCCACACTGCGACAAGCGTGGGGATCAGAAAGCTAAAGAGCTGCGTGTCGAGCGCATCCGTCGCCCAGCCCAGGAAGCAGGCCTGAAACGTCTTGCGCTCACTGGCACCGAGCTCGCGATACCATTGGAACATCTTTCCTCCCAGAGCGTCTGCGGCGCTGACCACGACGCTCGTAAAAACTGTGTGATGCGCTGTCCCAACTCCCCGACGCGATCGCACGTGGTTGCGTCAGCTGGCAAGACCCAGCACGTTTGCCGCGTTGGTGGCGACCATCCGATGGATTTCAGGGGCGCTGTAGCCAAGATCGAGGCAGGTGGTCACGCCACGACGGAAGCCGTCGAGCGGGCTGAACGTGCCGACCTGCCCAAGATCCGAGCAGAGGATCGTGCGCTCAGTGCCGACCACATCGATATGCGCCTTGAACTCCTCCCTCGTCCGCGTCTGGAACTTCGATCCGTCGAGGAAGAAGGCGAGCGAATGTTCTACATAGGCACCCATGTCGGCAATCTCGCGGGCATCGTCGAGCGATGCCCCGACGATGTCCTCGGGGTGCGTAAGGATCAGCCGTTCAATGCCGCGCCTGCGCGCTTCGGCAAACACCACCTTGGTCTCGGACACGTGGATGTGCCCGCTCGCAAGCGCCATGCCGGTCGAGGCGATCACGTCGAGAATGTCGAGAAGCTCGCTGCGCAGCTTGCCGTTGGCGTCGAGCAACGGCACGGCCGTCGCATGGCGCATCTTCTGCGTCGCGGCCGGATGCTGCCAGCCCGAGGACTTCTCCCACGTCAGATGGTTTTCGGCCGCGAGGGTCGGAAGCCAGACGATCTTGCCGCCCAACGCCGCCGTGTGTTCAACAGCGTAAGGGTTCAACCCGCCGACGACGTTATTGAGCACGACGCTTGAGTAGACCTTGGTCGTCAGTTCGGGATAATGCTTGCGGATCATCTCCGTCGCAACGACGCCGGAATAGTCGTGGTCCTTGGTGACCGCGGCAACGAAGCCGGCTGCAGACAATTGCCGGGCAAGCTCCAAATGATCGATCGCGCGCGGAGCGATGGACGGTCCGCTGTGCACATGGGGATCAACCCCGCCTCTCAAGATCTCGCTGACCTGCTGCGCCCGTTCCTCAGTTAACGAGGCATCCATCCTATTTCCTCCTCACTTGGCACATGCCTTTCGCGGCAACGGGATCGAGCCACCCATTGCGCCCACCACCTTTGTTCCGTTGAACGGAACTATGTTCTGATTATTTGATAGTGTCGGCGCCGCTGTCAAGTTGTATTGGGATATTATTTCGAATGGCCTGCGCGGCGGACAGGGTATAAAAATGACCCGTGGCACACGAGTACGAGGACGATGAATGGCTCAAGACGACGACAATGATACGGCTGGCCTGCAGTCAGTAACGCTCACCATGCAGGTCCTGGAGGAAATCGCACGCACGCCGCGAGGTGTCGGGGTAACCAGTCTTGCCAAGACGCTCGACACCGGCAAGAGCCGGATTCACCGCCATCTGCAGACGCTTGTACAGCAGGGCTACGTTGTCCGTCACGATGAGTCCGAGCGCTACGAGATCGGCCACAGGCTGGTATCCTTTAGCCAGTCGATCTTCGACAATGCCGGACTGGTCCGCGCAGCTTACGATCCGCTGCTGGAGCTGCGCGACACGCTTGGTCACTCCGCCGTCGCGTCGCAGGTCACCCCCGACGGGATGCTGGTCGTGTCAACCGTTCCCGGGCGCTCGCCGATCGAGATCGGTGTGCGCGTCGGCTCACTACTATCGTTCCATGGTTCCGCTCAGGGGAAAGTAGCAACGGCTTTTTCGACGCCGGAGTTTCAGTCGCGAGTATTGCGAAGCCGTCTCGAACCCGCGACGTCATCCACCATTGTCACGCCAAGCGTCCTGCAGCAGGAATTCGCGGCAATCAGGCAATGCGGTTGGGCCGTCGCGCCAAACCAGACAGCAATGGGATTGAACACCCTTGCCAGCCCGATCTTCGATGCCTCCGGCATGATCTGCGGTGCGGCTGGCATCGTCGACATGATCCAGTTTATCGGTGAGGAACCTTCGCCGGACCAGATCGGGTATACCGTTCACGCTGCCCGGCGGATCTCGGAGCGCCTGGGCTTCCGCGGTTGAGATATGTGGCGCAAAAGCAGAAAGAATGTAGATTGCGGCGGTTGGCTATTCTGTCGCGATGGTTTCGATATCATGTGACGGAATCCATTTTATCCAAGACGCGCCTGGCGGTGGTGCAAACGCCGGCTACGGAAATGCAACCCAGACGGTCGCCGGCGCTCTTACGGTCGGGTTGAACAAGGCCCATTTGCGCGTGTCCCTTGCTACGTTCGCTCAGGCTCTTGCGCCCCTTGTTCGGCGAATGTCGATAGATGGGCTCAAGGCAATTTGGTTGGCATTGTCAATGTGGTTGGCATTGTCAAATTGCCGGACGTTGCATTTGCTAGCTGGATATCCGCCTCTCCGTGTGGCCATGACCGCCCGCATGCAAGGTAGCACCAACGGCGAGTAAAGCCGCTTGCCTGAGCTGACCAGCGATTGTCGCATGGCGTAGAGCCTGCCATCTGCCGTCAACGCTTCCTCAACTCTTGAGTGCTAGCAAAGGCTTTTTGGAGGTTTGAAATGTGCTTGGCCCTAGCCGCGCTGAGACGGATTGCCTGAGGCGGCCATGGTCAAGATCGCGGCGCTAGGGGCCTACATTTATCAGTCAGTTCTCGCCCTCGGTCTCCTCATCGCAGTCTCCCATCTGCTGACGGCGCCGAACTACGTTGCCTATTCGCTGTTCATCTCGATCGTCCAGTTCGCCGACATCGTCTGCTTTCAATGGCTCCGTTCCGCCTGCAGCCGCTTCTACCCCGGCCCTGACGAAGAAAGTGAACAGGCTCAGCGTGGCGTCATCATCGCCGAGTTCATGGCCAGTGCCGCGCTGTGCCTTCTCGGCGTCATAGCAGCGACGCTGTTTGACGTCCCGCTCTGGCTTGGGCTGACCGGCGCTGCAGCAGCGATCCTGCAAGGCGGCGGCGAATTGCATCTGACCATGCTGCGCTTTCGACAGGAGTTCAGGTTGTTCTCCTGCCTCCAGATCGCGCGCGCGACGATCCAAGCCGCGACGACGCTGGCCGGTGCTGCGCTGGGTGGCGATCTCAAGCATGTGGTGGCCGGTATCCTGATCGGAAACTTCGTCTACTGCGTTCTGGCTTGTGTCCTGTCCCGCAACATCCTGTCTTGGTCGCATATCAGGAGTGGCAAACTCGTCAAGCACCACCTGGTTTATGGAGGTGCATCGGCCGGCGCTTCCGTCGCCGGGGTGCTTGCGCCGCTCGGGCTGAAGACGATCTTCTTGAGCGGGCTCGGTCCGGCCGGAGCGGCAGGGCCACTGTTGGCGCTTGATCTGCTGCAGCGGCCATTCGGCATGATCATCACCTCGCTTCAGGCAGTGCGCTACCCTGAACTGGTGGCGCGCTTCGATTGCGAGGGCAGCTCCCAAGAGGTCCAACTCGAGCTCGGCCGCTACTATGCCCTGCTGACAGGCGCTGCCCTGCTGGGCGCTGCCGGTCTGATCGCTTTGCTCGGTGCCGCGACCGCGACCGTCGTCCCACCCGCCTTGCAGGCTACCTTCGCGCAAACGGCGCCGCTCATCATGCTGGTGGCATTGCTGCGAGCTCTCACTCAAACGTTGCTGTCGACACCTGCGCACCTGCAGCGTCGCTTACCCGCGATCGTCGGATTGGCGGGGCTCGACTGTATCTTGACCTGCGCGGGAGCCTTGGTGGCCGCGGCGCTCTATCCAGGCGCAGGCGTGGCCATCGCAGCCGGAACCGCCGGCGGAGCCGCAGCGGCAGCTGTGTTCGGGGTGTTCATGCTGCGCCGGCAACCCTTCGTCATGCCCTGGTGGCCTGTGCTGACGTCTGCCGCCGCCTTGATCTTGGCGTGGCTGAGCACAGGCTTGTTCGCCGGCGAGCTGCTGCTGGCAACTTGCGTGGCCCTCGCCATCGCGCTCGCCCTCGGTGCGGCGCCCTCTTTCATCTTCCTCCGCTGGATCGCACGTTGAGGCACCATGAGTCACACGTTACCAACCCGACCGACCGCTATCATCGTTGGCTTCGCCACATCCGGCCGCCGCGAGGTCTTACGAGATACGCTCATCCAACTCGATCGGCAGGAACTGCGCCCGCAGCGCATCCTGATTTGCCCATCCTCCAGCGATGACGTCGATTGGGATCATGCGACAAGTCTGACAATCCCCGCAGAGCGCATCGATGGCTCGCGGGGGTTGACCGCTCAGCGCAATGCCATCCTCGATGCGGCCGGCGATGCGGATCTGATCGTGTTCCTCGATGATGACTATCTGCCGACGGATCGCTTCCTTGCCGAGGCCGAGCTGATGTTCCGGCACAATCTGGATGTCGTTGCGGCCACCGGTCAGGTGCTTGCCGACAGCGTCCATGGGCCTGGAATCGGATTGCAGGAAGCGTTGGCGATTTTGGCCGGCGATCAACCGCCGCACACCGGCGATATCCGACCGGTCGAGAACACCTATGGCTGCAACATGGTATTTCGCATGACAGCGATCCGTCGCACAGGCGCCCGCTTCGACGAGAATTTGCCACTCTACGGCTGGCAAGAGGATGTTGATTTCTGCAGCCAGCTCGCAGGCGAGGGGCGGATCGTGCACGCAACGACGTTGCGTGGCGTCCATCGGGCCGTCAAGCTTGGTCGTACCTCGGGATTGCGCTTCGGCTATTCGCAAATCGCGAATACGGTGTATCTGGCGCGCAAAGGCACGATGCGCCGCATCCGTGCGTTGCGCCTGTCCGCCGCGCCTCTGATAGCCAATATCGCTGGCAGCTTGCTGCCCCAGGGCCGGATCGATCGACGCGGCCGACTTAAGGGCAATTTGCTGGCACTGAGCGATCTACTGCGTGGTCGTCTCGACCCGCGACGCATCCTGTCGCTTGATTGAGCCTTCGACCGGACTGTCCTCCGATCGCGGATCCTGCGCGGCGGGCGTCGTCGGATCTGACTTTTGAAGGCGAGCGTAGAAATCGAGATGAGCGTGAGCGGCTTTGTCCCAGAGCCTGGCGAGGTCGACGCCGATAGCTTTTCTCTTGCCGGCCTGGGCGACGAGCACGGCCTCGGCGAAGCGCTCCGGAGTGGCGTCGACCGGGCATAGGACCGTCGACGGATTGTCGATCTTCGCCTTCAGCGCCGGGGCGAGTGCGAATTCGTCCTGCCTCTCGGCTTCAGTCGACACCAGCGGGATTGCGAGCTGGCTGACCGCCAGAAAGCTGCCACGCCGGGTACTGATCCCGTCGGTGAACGGTAACAAGAAGACGTCGGCAGCCGAGAGCGTCGCCATTAGCGCACCCTCGTCGTCGATCCGGCCACGGAAGTCCAGCCAATCGGCGACGCCGAGATCGCGCGCCAGTGCCAGGAAAGCCTCACGATCGTTGGGCTTGTCCCAGAGGAAGTCGCCGCAAATCAGCAAGCGCGCCTTGACGCCGCGCTTGTGCAGCGCCTGCGTCGTGCGCAGCAGCACGTCGGGCCGCTTGCTGGCATAGAGCACGCCGAAAAAACCGATGACGATGTCGGCTTCGCCGGAACCGCTGCCACGGAGCTTGGCACGCTCTGCGGCAACTTGCTTCGGATCGATCCGCGCCGGCATGATGTTGGGACCGATCGGGATGACCGGGGCGGCCTGCTTCTTCGCCTTGCCGACCAACGGAGTCGTCTGGAAGCTCTCGCGCTGTTGCGGCGAGACGAAGACGAAACCGTCGCAGGCCAGTATGTCCGGCACCATTGAGAGATGGCGCAGGCGGTTGAGCGAGGTCCATTCGTGCAAGGTAATGGCGATCCGTCCTTTGCGTGTCAGCAATCGCGCCGCCATCAATGCCGAGCCCGGCACGACACTGTTGCCCCAGCCCTCGATCGGCAGCTGCAGATGCACAATGCGGTCGCGGCGCAGTTCCTCGGCAATGGCACGAATAAAGGTAGCCGGCTGTTCCGCCTCGATCGTTCGAACTACGGCGAAACCCGGGCGCAGCGCGTTGATTGCGTCGACCAGGCGATAGGCATAGTCCATCACCGCGCAGGTGACGGGCCGCGCCGAGCCGAAAATGACAACGGATGGAGCTTGGGATGAGCGATGCATGCACCTGAGACCGTGCGGAAAATAACGTACTCGCTATCGCACAACTTTCCTAAGATTTCCACCTGTCTCTAGTACAATATTGGCTGGCACAGCTAAAGGTAGATAATTTTGAGACGGGAATCGAACAATCAAATGCAACCTCCCTCTATTTGACAATGCCGCTCCGATTGCCTTCGGCCCATCTGTCGATCGTGGCCGATAGGCAGGCTCAAAAACCAAAGCGAACGGCCACGATCCGCTTCAACTTCGCGTTCTCGTCCTCGAGCTGCCGCAGACGCTTGATCTCCCAAGGCATCAGCCCTGCGTATTTTTGCACTAGTTGTAGAAGGTCCCATCGGAAATTCCTGCCCTTCGGCAGCCTTCGCCGATTGTCGCTCCGTCCTCTGCCTGCTTCAAAACGAACGCGATCTGCGCTTCCGAAAACGTCGAGGCCTTCGCGGTGCCGTTGCCAACCCGGATCTCGGTTGCAGCCTGGATCAATTCAAGTCCGTCACCCTTGACGACGAAACCATTGTTGGCGAATTGAAGCCCCGTGCCGATCGGAAGGGCGCCACCGCCGGCATTCACCGCGACCGTGCCTGCGCCCGCGCCTTCGAAAATGTGAATCGGCGTCGCCGGATGACCCTGCCCTATCTTCGAAATATCAATAGATTAGGACGACGATGTGTCTCTAATCACCGCGCCGATTCACACATGGCTGTGGAGCCATGCACTGGGCCTAGGCGGCAACAAGTTCTAATTGCTCTGCGACTGACGGGCGTGGATTGTCGACGAACGTTGCCTGCCGTTTTAGCGTCATGTGGGCTATCTCGATACCGGAGAGAATGACGTCAGCGCTTGCCGCCGATTTGAAGCCGAGCATGGAGTGGATGCGGCGCTTGATGCGCCGATGGTCCTGCTCGATCCGGTTGTCGGGATATTTGCTCCTGCGGATACAGATCAGGTTCAGTGAACGTCGCGATCGGTCGCGCCGGCGGTCTTCGACATCGCTGGAAGTGACCGCCTGGCGATTGGCCTGGCTACCGTCGATGATGATGCAATCCGGCCGACAGTCCGGCCAAGGGGATGATCGTCACCCTGACCGGAAGGCACTTCGCCAATGCAGAATACCACCGTCACCACCCTCTCCCACCGTTTCCAACGGCGGCCCGCTCCGCAATTTGCTTTCTGGGCGCGCGGAGGATAGAGGGCTTGCAGGGTTCAACAGCCTCCTCGTCGGCCGCCGACAGATTCGGTATTCGGTCGCGACATGGCAGATCAAAGGGAGACGTCGGTGAGCGAAGGCGACGACGACTATGTTTA
This sequence comes from Rhizobium sp. ASV20, assembly GCF_016429015.1. Classification (GTDB taxonomy): domain Bacteria; phylum Pseudomonadota; class Alphaproteobacteria; order Rhizobiales; family Rhizobiaceae; genus Rhizobium. The sequence continues at coordinate 245 of NZ_JAELTU010000212.1, read as the reverse complement.
TGACGAGGCCAGCGGCGAATGGCGGCCCGCATCGGAAATCGCCGCGGATGAGGCGAAGGCCTCGGAAGTCCGCGACGCCTCCGGCAATGTTCTCACTGACGGCGATTCGGTGGTGCTCATCAAGGACCTCAAGGTCAAGGGAGCCGGCCAGACGCTGAAGCAGGGCACGGTCATCCGCTCGATCCGCCTGACCGACAATCCCGAAGAGATCGACTGCCGCCATGATGCGATCAAGGGCCTCGTCC
>NZ_JAELTU010000211.1 GCF_016429015.1 Rhizobium sp. ASV20 | reverse complement strand
GGGTAAGGCCGAGGCCCGCGCCGGCAGTGTGTCCTTTCAACCATAGCTGACCAAGAATAGCGCCGGCCACAAATTCGAGGATGATCGGCCTCGTATAGGTGGCAAGCAGCGGAGATTGAGGATGGATGAGGGCGCCGGCGGCAACGAAGGCGGAGAAGACCACGATCATGCCGGCCAGCCGTGCGCGATGTGGCAGAAGCATACTTGCGGCAAAGAGGACGTAGAAGAACATCTCGAAATTCAGTGTCCATCCCTGTACCAGCACCGGCCAAATCTCGCCGTTGCTGGGCGAGCGGACGGGGATGAACAGCAACGATCCGAAGATATGGCTGGCCGTCAGTTTCATGCTCGGAAACAGCCCGACGACCGCACCGACGATCATGATGGCCGTGACGATCCAGTAGGATGGCGCGATACGCTGCAGACGGTCGATCAGGAAACGCATCGGCGTGACTGGTCTGCGCACGCTCATCGTCCACATGATGAAGCCGCTGATGACGAAAAAGATATCGACGCCTGCCGCCCCGATGCGAAAATGCGCGCCGCTGCGCTCGGCTGCATGAAACAGCACCACCGCCAATGCGGCAAAGGCCCGAAGATATTGTATGCCGTAGAGCGTCTTCATCGACCCGCCTCCGGCTTCCAGTTTGGCGTCGGTGCGAATTCCATCCGGTCGTAGGTAAGGAGAGGATCTGCTTGGGCCGCATGTGCCCGCAGCGACAGCTTGCCAGCGGTGAAATAGAACAGGAAAGAGCCGACGTGATAGGGGTTTAGAATATCGATCTCAACGAAGGAGCGAATGAGAAGCAAGGCTGCGACCCCAAGCAGAACATAGGATTCGTCATTCCTCTTGTCGCTGAGAAACCGCCCGATATGACCGCTGACGGCCGTCACGAGTATCGATGCAAGCAGAAGCACACCGACCAGCCCTGTTTCAACCGCTGTTTCGATATAGGTATTGTGAAAGTGGAAGCCCGCGCGGGAGCCAATGTAGAATTCCTCCCATAACCTCTCCGGTTCGGAGAAGCCCTGCACCCAATAGGCTTGGTAGCCAACGCCGAAGAAGGGGTTGAGCTGCGCGGCGGAAATGCCTTGTTGCCAGAGATAGGTGCGGCCAGTGAGCGTCGAATCCTTGCCAAATAGACCAAGAACGACATCGGCTGCGCCGAGATAGGCGCCGGCAACGGTGAGGATAACGCCGGAGATCGCCACCGCCGCGAACAGCTTCTTGCGCTGCTTTGGCGACAGAAAGAGAATGACGCGGAGGCTCACGCACAGCATTACGATCAGCGCCGTGGTCAAAACCGATGTCGCCGATTGGGAGGCGAGCAGACAATAGGCAGACAACAGTCCCGCAACGCCGCCGCCGATCAGCCAGATCCGGCGTTCGCCGAGGACGAAAACGGCGGCAAAGGCGAAGTAGATGCCAAGCGAGGCGTAGAAACCAAGTTGGTTCTTGGAATCGAATGCGCCCACAAAGCTGTATGTGCCGTCGATTGGGTCGTAGGCGTAGTAGCCGAAAAGGATGGAATACAGGAGCACGATGGCCGTCCCGGCGATCGCGCCGCGTGCCAGCGTGCGGATGTCGAGCGTGCGCACCGCGACCAGGGCGCAGAAGATATGCGTCATATACTGGATCGACGCACGCGCAGTGACCGCGGGCACCGCCGACCAGAAGATCGACAGACATGTCAAAACGCCGAAGGCATAGAGCCACAGCTGTTTCCGATAACTGCCGAGTGCGCTGCGATAATCGATCAGGACCAGCGGGAACCATAGCGCATAATACAGCAGGATCGACGGCTGACCGAAACGGGACGAATAGGCGAAGACGAAGAAGGACAGCGCAACCGCCACTATGCCATAGGTGGCGTTGCTGCCCGGACGTACGAAGACCGATTTGGCAATCCGCATCGATTTTCCTTATCGCATGGCAAGGCCGGTGCTGACCTTGATAAGGTCGCCGGGCAGAACCTGCGTGTTTTCCTGGGCTTGGATCTCTTTGGTCTGGCCGTTGTCATCGCGGATGATCGTGTAGACGACATTCACGTTCTGCCCGCTCGGATCCAGATTGCTCGCATCGGCGGATTGAGCGACCGCTTCTTGCATGAGGGACTGGCTCGTGGAGAGCTTCAGCTGCAATGTTTCGAGCTGCTTGTCGGTATCTTGCATGTCCTGCGCCAACGAGCCCTGCCAGTCATTACGCAAGGTAATTTCGTCCTGATTGGCCTTGTTGATATCCTGCTGGGCTTTCAGCGATGCCGTCTCGGTGTCGAGGAGAGTGGCTTCCAGGTCGGATGCGCGCTGCTCGGCGGAAATGCGGCGGGAGGCGAGCTCCAGCCCGCGTTCGGCAAGGCTTTCGACCTTGTCGCGATCGGCCTTGGCAAGATCGAGCTGGCGGCTCTGCGTCTCGTTCTTCTTGGTCAGCGCCTCGACTTCGTTCTGGAGGAGTGTTTTCAGATCCTCCAGCGATTGCAGCTGCGTCTTCATCCGCTGGCTGCGCGTCTGCATCAACGCCTTCTCGCTGGCGAGCAGATTTGCCGTCTGCGGCAATTGCTTGAGGTCCGCCGGGACCTCGATGTCATCCTTGCCGGTCACTTCGGCCAGCAGACGCGCCTTGCGCATAAGCAGCCGTCCGCGTTCTGCCATGTAGACGACCGCGTCGCCTTTGGCATTGATGAAGTCACGTGCGAAGCGCTGACCGGCATCGGCGCGGCGCATGCCGCCGCCGAGGCTCACCGCCTTGAGCACGGTCAGGTTCGGGGCAAAGGGAAATTCGCCCGGGTTCTGGACCTCTCCCGAGAGATAGATCGGGCGGAACTGCGACATCTCGACGGAGGCCGAGGGCCTGTCGCGCAGGCCAAACTGCTTCTGTAAGCCGAGACCGATGGCTGTGGCGATTTCATCCGTCGTCTTGCCCATGGCGGGCATGTCGCCGATGAAGGGGACCGAAATCGAGCCGGAAGGGCCAACCGTATAATCGCCCGAAACCACCGACCAGTCGCGGATGGTGCCTTCGGCAGTCTGCCATTCAGCGACGCGCACATGCAGCTTGTCCATCACGCCCAGATGATATCCGGGGAGATTATCGGCATGGGCTACGCCTGTTATTGCGCAGGCGCCGAAGACAAGGAGGGCCGTATATCGGACCGAGGTAAATGCGCGAGCAAGCCTCTTGGAAGGCTGAAATTCAATCATGCAGGATCTTCCCTGTTATTGGATCGCAGTCCCACGGATGTGGGAAACCGCAGGAAGCGCCCTGCGGCCACTGCTGGTCGTCGTCAATAGCTGCCGCGTGACAGGCAGACGGCCGGGATGGTTTTGGCGATGATCACCATGTCGCTGCTGAGCGACCAGTTCTTGACATAATGCGCATCGAAGGCGACGCGGCTTTCATAGGAGACATCGTTGCGGCCGCTGACTTGCCAAAGGCCGGTCAGTCCAGGACGGGACTGCAGATAGTAGATTGCTGCAGTCTCATAGAGTTCCAATTCGTCCTCCACGACGGGACGAGGCCCGACGACGCTCATTTCGCCGCGGATGATGTTGATCAGCTGCGGCAGCTCGTCGAGGCTGAGCTTGCGCAGCACGGCGCCGACGAGGGTCACCCGCGGGTCGTTTTGCAGCTTGCGCGTGGCGCGCCACTCCTCCATTGCCTTCGGATTGGCGTGCAAGTGAGCCTGAAGGACCTTGTCGCCGTCGACGACCATTGTTCGGAACTTCAGGCAGCGAAAGCTCTTGCCGTTATGGCCGATGCGGCGATGGCCGTAGAAGGCCGGACCGCGGTCGGAAAATTTCACCAGCATCATCAACATCAAGAAGATGGGGCTGATGAAAACCAGAGCAGTCATTGCGGCGGAGACGTCGAAAACGCGCTTTAGTACTCCACCAGTGGGCGGAAAGACGTCACTTTCCGCAGCGCTGAAAAAAGCCGATGTGGCCGATCTCGTCGCAAGCTTCATAGAGAAAACTCCATTCATGTTGGCGAATTGGTCGGAAATTCTCGGACGCGTAACTAGGGCTACGATGGCGGGAGTGTAGGCGGCAATTTTGACTTTTTAAGCCAAACTTTTGTAGCGATATGAAATGGCGGTACATTGTTACCGCATCGTTGGTGCGTCGGTTTAAATCATGAGTTCCATATATATGCGCTGTACTGTGCCGACCCGCGTATAGCGACTGGATCAATAGCTCATCCACACTGCGTGCAATGCCTTTTCAGGATGTTGTAGATGCCCAGCCGCAAGCTATTCATTAACTTTGGCTTATCTAGCCTTCCCGTCCATTTTGATCGTGCATGAGCGAACTTGATCTATTGTCTGAGTGTATTGCATTGCAGCAAGATATTGCAATGCACATACTGACATCCCCGGAAGCCGCACTTTGTAATAAAAGTTGATTGAATAGCGACGAAAACCGAACCGTTCTGCAGGTCGAAATGTGTCCATAGAACTGTGTGGTTCCGGTGGAGCACTCCATGAATGCGTACGGGAAAACGAACAAATTCAATTGTAATTATTATCGACGCGTAGTTTTAACGAGCCCGGCATTAGGGTCGTGCCAATTCGTAACGGATGACCGGGACTTGGTTGAATCTCAATGAATCATAAAATATATTTGACCTTAAGGTCTTATAAGGGAGGAAAGATCTTGATCGCTTTTTTTCCAATGGCCGAGCGGGCGAGGTAACATTATGTATGCGCCGCGCGTCTTCATAAGCATGCTTGGCACGTTGGTCGTATTTGCCATCGCGACCTATTTTCTGACGAATTCTCTCGCAACGACCCTGATCGAAACAGCCATTTGTGCTGTGCTTTTGCAGATCGGCTATTTTCTTGGCGTACTTTACCTTGTCTGGAAAGAGCGCAAGGCGCGCGACGCGTTGTTGAACGATGACAAGGCGGCGACCCCGCTTGCGGAAGATACGAATGTCGGTGGCATACAGGCTCCAAGCCTGAAGCGTTCCGAACCCTTCAATCCGTAACCGCTGCACTCCATCATATCTTTTGATGGCCGACAGGTTGTCGGATGAAAGGCCCGTACTAAGTCTCCGGCAGAACCATTGGAGGCTAGCGTGACCGACAGTGCAGAGAAACGCGTCTGCGTAATCATTGCGGCAAAGAATGCCGGCGACACCATCGGGCTTGCCATCGCATCGGCCCTTCGGGAGCCGGAGGTCGCCGAAGTTGTTGTAATCGATGACGGTTCGACGGATCACACTGCGGCCGTCGCGGCTCAGGCAGATGACGGCAGCGGCCGGCTGAACATCCAGAGATTCGAGAAAAATCGTGGTCCTGCTGCCGCGCGCAACCACGCGATCGAAATATCGAACGCCCCTTTGATCGGTATCCTCGACGCTGACGATTTCTTTTTCCCCGGTCGTTTCGGGTCGCTTCTCGCTGATAATGATTGGGATTTCGTCGCCGACAACATCGCCTTCGTCAATGCCGATACCGTGCCGGAGGCTTACAGCAGGCTCGACCATTTCGACGCCAGTCCCCGGTTTCTCGACCTTGCCAGCTTCGTCCAGGGCAATATCTCCAAGCGCGGCGTGCGTCGCGGCGAGATCGGCTTCCTGAAGCCGCTCATGCGCCGGTCCTTCCTGGACGCTCATGGCCTGCGATACAATGAAGCGCTGCGGCTGGGGGAGGATTACGATCTCTATGTCCGTGCGCTGGCCGAGTCGGCGCGCTACAAGATCATCCACAGCTGCGGTTATGGCGCGGTGGTCCGCGGCGACTCTCTGAGCGGCCGGCACAGAACGGAAGATTTGAAACGGCTCTACGAAGCGGATCGATCTATCCTTGCGAAAGGCGGTCTCTCGTCCGCCAATGCCGCAGCGATCCGCCGCCATGAGCGACATATCCGCGACCGATACGAACTGCGCCATTTTCTGGATATCAAATCACAGTCGGGCCTCGTTGCCGCGGCCTGCCATGCGCTCGCCCATCCGCTTGCCGTTCCCGCCATAGCCAGCGGCATTCTTGCCGACAAAACCGAGCATTTCCGCAGAAGTGGCCCGCCGATCGCACATTCGGGAGCGAACGGCCTGCGCTATCTTTTGCAGGCCGCTCCGGAATAATCCTTGCAGGAAATCAGAGGTAGTCGCGGCGCACGCCCGCAATCACCTCCAGCAGGCGTTCCTTGCTGGCTGCCAAGGCTCCGTCCTTGCTCAGCTGCGGCTTTGCCTTGCTCGCCTGCCATAGAGCAAGTGTAGACGGCATGGCGAGCGCCTGCTTGGCCATCGACCGCAGAGGGGTCTGCTCAGGGTCTGCAAGCAGCACGGTTTCCCCCTGTCGCTGCTTTTCCGGGTTCTCTGCCGCCTGCTTGTTGCGTTCGAAGCCGACGCCCCAGAACTTGGCGCCCTTGGCGATCGCCTCGGCGCGGGTGGAGACCGGGATATGCTTCGGCGCATAGGTCACGCCAAGCGAGCGTGCCCAGTCATTCCATTTGAAGCTGTTGATCGAGCGCGACGAGCTGACGGCGATCCACGGTACGCGGAAGGCATCGGCGAGGATTGCGCCATGCATCGATTCTGCGACGACGAGCTCGGATGTCGCAAGCTCGCGGATGACGGCCTTGGCCTCGCCGCGAGGGTCGAGATAGGAAAGTCCAACCGTCTTGCAGATCTCGGGCCAAAGACCGACGGCGGCCGATTCCCAATGTGGTATGAAGGTGCGTCTGCCTGTTTTCGACAGGTTCTGGAATTCCGGCATCTCCGTGACCAGCACAGCTGGATCGACGATACCCATTTCAGTCGGCAGACCGGCCTTTTGTGCTGTCAGCGGGCCGCGTACACAGCGGACATCCCATTGTGACCGGTCGCTGATGTCGGGAAGAGTGCCGTAGCCGAAACCACTGCCGATAACCAGCTTACGGCCCTCGTGCGGCAGGATCTCGGTGTTGAGGACGGTACCGACGCCCACCAGCAAGGTGTCTTCGTGGGTGTGGCGAAGGCCGGGGAGTAAGAAATCCCAGAGCCAGAGATTGAGGTCGTCACCGAAATTGCCATGGGTGGATTCCCAGTGGAACGGCTTCATGCAGGACTCCTTGCTGATCCAAATGATAGCGGGGCATGCCACGGCTCATCGTTGCGGCATGGACAGTTTATGCTGCGGTGCAAAACTAGGGCGCGAGTTTGCCGACGGCAAGCTGCATGGCGCTCTGCAAAATTGCCGGGTCGCGCAAGGCCCATTTGACCAGGAGGGCAAACTGCGGCATTTGCCGGCGTTTCACCTGGCGTGCCTGGCTCCAGAGCGCCTGACGGCGCGCGCGATTTTTGTAGAGCCGGATGGCGGCGACATCCTGCGGCCGTCGTGAAAATCTCTGTTCCAAAGTGTTAAGCGCGGTCCAGGTGTTGAACTGCTGGCGCAGGAATTGCGGCGAGTCATTGTCGATGCTGTGAAAGATGTTTACGCCTTCTCCCCGCAGAGCGCCGGCGTCTTCGCATAGCAGCACCCGCTTGGCCGCCAGGATGCAATCGCAGAAGAAAAGCACGTCTTCCGCGGCCAATCGCAAAGTCGGTTCGAAACGGATCTTCTCGAAGAGCGGGCGCCCGATCACCATGCAGGACATATGCAGGAAGCTCCAATCCTGCAGCATGACGCTGGCCATATTCGGAATTTCGACCACGGACGGCTTATCTGACAGCCGCTGCGTGTCGGCTGACTTCCCGAGTTCCGCGATGCTGAAGTGATAATAAAACTCCTGGCCGCCATCGATGGAGTCCCAATAGCAATCGGCATTGTAATGGGTCAGCGTCCCGAAGGCGTTGCTTAGGTGCTCCGGCGCCCATTCGTCATCGGAGTCCAGGAAAGCCACGAACCTGCTTTCGGCCGGTATATTGTTCAGCCCCGTGTTGCGGGCACCTCCGGGGCCTGCATTGGCCTGGCGGATCACCCGTATATGCTTTCTCTCTTTGCTGCTCAACGATTGCAGCTCGTTTTCCGCCGGAAGCGGCGATTCATCGTCGACGATGAGAATGTCAAAGTCCTGAAACGTCTGCCGAGCTATCGAACTCAAGGCGCGCTGCAGAACGCCGGGCTGCTTCTGATAGAATGGAATAACAATTGTGATGGATGCCATTTACCACCTTTACGGTTTCGATTCAGGGGCTTGGGGTATCTGCTCTCGCAGACGTAACCGCGGCTTTTCGGCTGCGCCAACTGTCGCCGCGTTGCCGACTACCCGCTAGTGGATGCTGCCGTGACGCCAACAGGTAGCGTTCATTCGATGCGTAGCAATGTCGGCTATGACGATTTCTCGAACTTTATCGATCATCCATGCCAGCTGAGCCTTGAAGATTGGCGCTGCACTCGGATGTAGGTGCCATTGTCCTGCAGATGCTCCCCTTTGAAGCACTGCTTTCCATCATGTTGCTACAACTGCACCTATGAGAGGAGGCATTGCCAGTCGATTTTCCCACTGTAATTGCAATGCTGTCGCATTTTGGTCATGCTTCACGTCCGGATTTCTGCTGCGCCGCAAAAAAACTTCACCTTTCGGGAAAAAAATAGGGGCCGTGGAGCGCAACATTTCAAGCGTGGCGTTGAAATATCCGCGAACGCTTAAGTTCTTTCCCCAGCAGCGGTTTTCGCGACGCTAAATCGATTGTTTCACCTCTAAAGCGCCACGGGGTGCCATGTCCGACACATCGCACGGAGGCGTTTTCCGCTGATTTTTGCTGCGGTGCCGTATTCCCTTTCCAAAGAGCGCCCTAGGTTATCGTCTGCGAGCTTTGCTCTGCTCTCATTGAAACGGCTGCGAGGGGGATGCAGCCCGAAGAAGGGTGACAGACATCGTGAATGTGACTGCCAACGTGTCTTCGCGGATAAACCTTATGCGCATCGTGCTGATCTCGGGCATCGTCTTTGTCCACATCCCGTTCGATATGCATAGCAGCCCTTTTGATGGAGCTTATGGTCTTTTCGATTGGTTGCGGGTGTTTCTGCGTGACAGTTTGTTTCGAGTTGGAGTTCCTTGCTTGAGCGCCATTTCCGGTTACCTATTGTTTCGCAATGGATCGGCATCGATAGAATATGGAAAAACGATACGCCGTAAAACGAAGACGGTCATGATACCGTTTTTTTTATGGAACTGTTCTTTCTTTCTATTTGTGCTGATACTACAACACTACGGAATTGGAGATGGATTTCTACCGGATCTGTCTGAATCCACTCCACATGAATTATCGACGCTCATGTTTGCGATTGATGGAACCCCCATCAATTTGCCGCTTTATTTCCTCCGAGATCTGTTCGTCTGTATCTTGCTGTCACCTATTTTGGCACTTCTTATTCGTCGCGCGCCGTTGTTGACTTTAAGCTTTCTGCTGATACTTGCTGCGTGGCCGATATCCATCGGTATCGTTTTGCGAAATTCGATTCTCTTCAGTTTCAGTTTCGGCATCTATCTGAGCCTCAATCGCATCGATGTGACGATCATGGATCGCTATGCCGCATTGATCGGCCCGGTGTTTCTGGCACTTGCCGCGCTTCTGGCGACCGCTGCCTATATGACCGGCCCCGGATTGCCACTCTGGCTCGAGGTTTGCCGCAATCTGATGGTACTTGTCGGAATCCCCGGTTTCTGGGCGTTGTCCGCGCTCCTGATCCGCAGTCGGGTCGGCCAGGGTTTGGCCGGAACCGGCGGATTGAGCTTCTGGATCTTTTGCGCTCACTATCCGCTGCTGTTCTGTCTCTGGGTTCTGTGGAACCGGGGAGGCAGCGATCTCTATCCGGCTTTCTACGTTCTTGCGACGGCTCTCGCGTTGCTGCTGTTGCCTTTGACGAATGGTATGGCGCGCAACGCCCTGCCAAGTTTCTACAATCTGCTGACCGGCAGCCGAGTTCGACCGTTGGCGGCGGCCCATGCCGTCCAGAACGGCAGCGTCGACGACCGGCGCGTGCGCTCCGAGAAAAGGTGATGCCATGATGACGTCTAAAAGCTGCATGCAAGGATTTGGTCTTCTCTCTGTTGCTCTCATGAGTGTCTGCTTCTTGCCGCAGACGGTATTCGCCCAAGATGCTCAGCAGTCAGGCGCTTCCTTCATCGACAATTTCGAACGTCTGGATACCAGCCGTTGGTATATCTCCGATGGCTGGAACAACGGAGCGCATCAGAATTGCACCTGGTCGCGAAAGCAGGTGAGCATCAAGGACGGGATGCTGGAACTGGGATTCGTGCAGGCGAAAACGGGTGAACGCGACTATGCCTGTGGCGAGATCCAGACGATGAAGCGCTACGGTTACGGCACCTACGAGGCGCGGTATCGCACCGCGACCGGTTCGGGTCTGAACTCCGCCTTCTTCACCTATATCGGGCCGTCAGACAAGAAGCCGCATGACGAGATCGATTTCGAAGTGCTGGGCAAGAATGCCGGTCAGGTGCAGGTCAATCAGTATATTTCAGCCAAGGGCGGCAATGAGAAGCTTGCTCCGGTCGCCGGCGGCGCCGATCAGGGTTTTAACGACTATGCCTTCGTCTGGGAAAAGGATCGCCTGCGTTATTTCGTGAACGGCAAGCTCGTTCACGATGTCACCGATCCCTCGAAGATACCGAGCAACGCGCAGAAGATCTTCTTCAGCCTTTGGGGCACCGACACGCTGAGCGACTGGATGGGAAAATTCGCCTATAGCGGCGAGCCGGCAACCATGCAGATCAAGCGTGTCGCCTTCACGGCGCCGGGCGAGAAGTGCCTCTTTCCGGAATCGATTACCTGCAAGCTCGATTGAGCCCTATCGGCCGCCCCAAGGCCGGGCGGCTGGTGACGACGCCATGATGCAACACCAACCACACCAGGCGCTTGGCTTGTGCCGAGCGCGAAAGCGGAACTTTTGATGCTGCATATTCTTTATTTCGTCCATGATCTCGCCGATCCTGCGGTACGCAGGCGGGTGCTGATGCTGCAGGCCGGTGGTGCGCTGGTAACGCTGGCGGGTTTCCGGCGCGACGACAACGCGCTTGCTGCCATTCACGGCATCGAGCCGATCGAGCTTGGAAGGACGGAAGACGCCCAATTTGGCCAGCGTGTCGCCGCCGTTGCCAAATCGGCGATGAAACTGCGCAGTGCCTTGAGCACAGTCGCGAGGCCTGACGTCATTATCGGGCGCAATCTGGAAATGCTGGCGCTTGCCAATCGTGCCAAGGCCGTTTTCGGCGGCGACATGCCTGTCGTTTATGAATGCCTCGATATCCATCGGTTGCTGCTGCGCGACGACGTGCTGGGCGGCGCGCTTCGCGGTGCCGAGCGCCATTTCGGCGCGAAGGCGGCCTTGCTCATCACCAGTTCGCCAGCCTTTGTCGAGCGCTATTTC
>NZ_JAELTU010000210.1 GCF_016429015.1 Rhizobium sp. ASV20 | reverse complement strand
ACCTTGCTGGAGAAAGGGGAGGCGGGCGCGCAGAGCAGTCTCATGAAATCACCTGTGGAATATGCCGAGAAATCAATGTTCGCCGCGCAGCCAGAAGGCGCGCTGCGAGGCGAAGCGGTCCTGCGCCAGCATGTCTTTCAACGCGGGCAGCAGCGCATGCAACTCGTCCTTCAGTGTGAAGGGCGGGTTGACGATGATGAGGCCGGAGCCGGTCAATCCCGTAAAGCCACGGTCGCTTTTGACGCTGAGCTCGGCGCAAAGCATCTTGGGAATTTCCAGCGCCTGTAGTGCCTCGTGAAATTGCTTGATCGGCGCATCCTTCTTGATCGGATACCAGAGGCAATAGGTGCCGCCCGGAAAGCGGCGCCAGGCTTTCGCCAGGCCGTCAACCAGCCGCTCATATTCCCCTTCCTCTTCGAAAGGCGGGTCAACGAGCACGATACCGCGCTTTTCCTTCGGCGGCAGATGCGCGCCGAGTGCCAGCCAGCCGTCCAGTTCGGTGATGCGGGCATGATGATCGCCCTCGAACAGGCGGTGAAGCCGCTGAAAGTCGTCCGGATGCAGCTCCATCGCCGACAGGCGGTCCTGCGGGCGAAACAACATGCGCGCAAGCTTCGGCGAGCCGGGATAGAGCCTGAGGCCGCCTTCAGGGTTCAGCTCGCGGATAGCCGTGAGATAGGGCTCCAGCAGCTCGGCGACCTGCGGCACGAGTTCGGCCTCCAGTACCCTGCCGATGCCATCGCGCCATTCGCCCGTCTTCTGCGCTTCCTCCGATGAGAGGTCGTAAAGCCCGATGCCGGCATGCGTGTCGAGAACGCGAAACGCCTTGTCCTTGTTCTGCATGTAGCGGACAAGGCGCGCGAGAACAGCGTGTTTCAAGACATCGGCAAAATTGCCCGCGTGGTAGATGTGCCGATAGTTCATCGTCGTTGAAGTCCGCATGAATTGTTGAGATGGGCCGGATTGTCTCTAGTGGCCGGTCCCTGCTTGAAATATACAAACCTCATGAACATTGCGACCCCCATCCAAGCCAAATCGCGCATTGGCCACACCGCCTGTCCGCACGACTGTCCCTCCACCTGCGCGCTGGAGGTCGATCTGACTGAGGATGGCAGGATCGGCCGGGTTCGCGGCGCCAACGATCATTCCTATACGTCAGGCGTCATCTGCGCCAAGGTCGCGCGCTACGCCGAGCGCCTCTATCACCCCGATCGGCTGATGAAGCCGCTGCGCCGCGCCGGCGCCAAGGGCGAGGGGCGCTGGCAGGAACTTTCCTGGGACGCAGCGCTCGACGAAATCGCAGAAGCCTTCGTGAAAGCGGAGGCCAAGGATGGCAGCGAGGCGATCTGGCCTTATTTCTATGCCGGCACGATGGGTTGGGTGCAGCGCGATTCCATCGAACGGCTGCGCCATGCCAAGCGTTACTCCGGTTTCTTCTCGTCGATCTGCACCAATCCCGCGTGGACCGGCTTCACCATGGCGACGGGCGTGCTGCGTGGCCCCGATCCGCACGAGATGGGCCGCACCGACTGCGTCGTCATCTGGGGCACCAATGCGGTGGCAACCCAAGTCAACGTCATGACCCATGCGGTGAAGTCCCGCAAGGAGCGCGGCGCCAAGATCGTTGTCGTCGATATCTACGACAACCCGACTATGAAGCAGGCCGATATGGCGCTGATCGTCAAGCCGGGCACGGATGCGGCGCTTGCCTGCGCCGTCATGCACGTCGCCTTCCGCGATGGCTATGCCGACCGCGCCTATATGGCTAGATATGCCGACGATCCCGCCGGCCTCGAAGAGCACCTGAAATCGAAGACCCCGGCATGGGCAGCGGGCATTACCGGCCTTTCGGTTGACGAAATCGAAGCCTTCGCCACGCTCGTGGGAACGACGAAGAAGACCTACTTCCGCCTTGGCTATGGCTTCACCCGCCAGCGCAACGGTGCGATTGCCATGCATGCGGCGGCGTCGATCGCCACGGTCCTCGGCTCCTGGCAATATGAAGGCGGCGGCGCCTTTCATTCGAACAGCGACATCTTTCGCATGGACGCGAGCGAACTCACCGGCCGCGCCATGAAGGATATGGATATCCGCATGATCGACCAGTCGCAGATCGGCCGTGCCTTGACCGGCGATGCGGTCGCGCTGCGTCATCGTGGCCCGGTCACCGCCATGCTGATCCAGAACACCAATCCGATGAACATCGCGCCAGAACAGCGGCTGGTGAAGCGCGGCTTTGCCCGCTCCGACCTCTTCGTCGCCGTGCACGAGCAGTTCATGACCGATACGGCTGATATGGCCGATATCGTCATCCCCGCCACCATGTTCGTCGAGCATGACGACATCTATCGCGCCGGTGGCCAGAACCACATTCTTCTCGGTCCGAAACTCGTCGATCCGCCGCCGACGGTGCGCAGCAATCTCTTCGTGATCGAGGAACTCGCCAAGCGCCTCGGCGTTGCCGATCGCCCCGGCTTCGGTTTTTCCGCCCGCGAGATGATCGACCGCGTTCTCTCGAAGAGCGGCTTGCCGGATTACGACTATTTCCTCGAAAACAAGTGGTTCGATCGCCAGCCGGCCTTTGACGACGCGCATTTCATCAATGGCTTTGGTCATCCCGACGGCAAATTCCGTTTCCGCCCGGATTGGAGCAACCAGCCGGCGCCGAACCGCCCACCTGCCTCTGTCGGCTTGCTCGGGCCGCACATGGAGCTGCCGAAATTTCCGGATCAGGTCGACGTGATTGAGGTGACCGATCCCGAGCATCCGTTCCGGCTGGCAACCTCGCCGTCGCGCAATTTCCTGAATTCGAGCTTCTCGGAAACCAAGACGTCGCGGCAAAAGGAAGGTCGTCCTGAAGTGATGCTCAATCCGGCCGACGCCGAAGCGCTTGATATTGCACATGGCGAACTGGTTCGCGTCGGTAATGGAAGAGGGGACATCCGCATCCATGCCCGCGTGACCACGGAAGTGAAGCCGGGCGTCCTGATCGCCGAAGGGCTTTGGCCGAACAAGGCTCATGTCGACGGCGAAGGCATTAACGTGCTCACCGGCGCCGATCCGGTCGCGCCCTACGGCGGTGCGGCTGTTCATGACAACAAGGTATGGCTCCGTAAGGATATGGCATGACGAAATTCGAAAAGGCGAAAGCCGAAATCGCCGGTGAAAAGACGCTGGCGGATCAATGGACGCGGCTGAGCAGCTTCGATCTCGACTACACGGATTCGCAGGGCGGAAAACACCGCCTGAAGCGCGAGGTCTATCATCGCACGCCGGCCGCCTGCATCCTCCTTTATGATCCCAAGCGGGAAAGCGTTGTGCTCGTTCGGCAGTTCCGTCTGCCAGCCCAGCTTGTCGGCGAACCCGCATGGATGCTGGAAGTGCCTGCCGGCCTGCTCGACGGCGATGATCCGGAAGCGGCGATCCGCCGCGAAGCCATGGAAGAGACTGGCTTTCGCGTGCGCGACGTCCGTTTCCTCTTCAAGGCGCTGACCTCGCCCGGCTCCTCGACCGAAGTCATCCATTTCTTCGTCGCCGTCATCGATACCTCCGATCGCGTTGCCGCTGGTGGCGGACTTGCCGAGGAGCATGAGGATATCGAAGTTCTGGAAGTGCGGTTGTCCGATGCGATGGCCATGATCGAGAGCGGCGACATCTACGACGCAAAGACGATCATGCTGTTGCAGTGGGCGACGCTGAACGTCGCGAGCTTGCGATAGACGCCGTTTGGCGCGGGCTTTGTTGAAAACTCCGCGCTCCGTTCATCACATTGTCACGAATCGAGCTTACCGGGGCGTGCTGGCCGGAAACATTCGAATGTTTCCGAGCCTCCTTCGATTTGACGCTGTTTCAGGAGAAAGCCGATGTGGCTCAGCAATTTCACGCTCGTTCTTCCCAATGAAGTCGTCGAAAATGGCGCGGTGCGCGTTGAGGACGGCATGATTGCCGAAATCCGCTCCGAGCCGGTCGAGCACCCGACCTTCGACGGCGGCGGTCGCTTGCTGATGCCGGGTTTCGTTGACCTGCACTGTGATATGGTCGAGCGCGAGATCGCTCCGCGGCCGAACGCCATGATGCCGATCGATTTCGGCATTCATGAGCTGGACAAGAAGCTGGCTGCCGCCGGTGTCACCACGGCCTTTGCTGCACTCTCCTTTGCGACCGAAAGCGTCTACGGTCATGTCCGCTCGCTCGAAACCACGTCGGCCGTTATCCGGGGCATCGGCAGCCTGCGCGATGAACTCCTGATCGATCATCGCGTCCACGCCCGCTATGAAATCACCAATCTCGGCGCAGCTCCGACGCTGGAGCGGCTTCTGGATGAGGGCTCGGTCGATATGGTCTCTCTGACAGATCATACGCCGGGGCAGGGCCAGTATAACGACATCGAAAGCTACATTCGCAGCATGTCCGAGCGTCGCTCCATGTCGCGCGAGGCGGCCGAGGAAGTCGTGGCACAGCGCATCGCGCAGCGCCAGGACCCGGAGATCGAACGCAAGCTCCATGATGTCGTCGAGCTCGCGCTGAAGCACAAGCTCTCGCTGGCGTCGCATGATGACGACAGCGTCGAGAAGGTGGTCGCGATGCACGATCTCGGTGTGACGATCAGCGAGTTTCCGGTGACAGGACCAGCTGCCGAAGAAGCGTGCCGTCGCGGTCTCTGGACCCTGATGGGCGCGCCGAACGCGCTGCGCGGCCAGTCCATGTCCGGCAATCTCAGCGCTTTGGATGCGGCTCGCGCCGGACTGCTCGGCGTTATCGCAGCCGACTATCACCCGGCCGCCTTCGTGCCGGCGATCTCTAGGATTGCCGATGTCGCGAGTGGTGGTCTGCCGGCGGCAGTCGCGATGGCAAGCTCGAATGCCGCGCGCTCGGCCGGTCTGATGGATCGCGGTGAAATCGCTGTCGGCCAGCTTGCCGATCTTGTTGCCGTCGAGCCGGGTTCGGTTCATCGCATCCGCGCAACCTTCCGCGGCGGCCGCATCGTCTATAGCGACGGCACCCTGCATCCGCTGATGGCAATGGCGGCGTGAAAATTAGCCTGCATCACCGAGTAGTGACACGATCTGCCGCCCAGGGGCGGCAGATGTCTCGGCAAGGCTCACGGCCTTGCCGTCTTCCATCCTGACCTTGCCTTCCGCCACCAGCCGCAGCGACTGCGGATAGATCTGGTGCTCGATCGTAAGCACGCGGGCAGCGAGGCTGTCTGCTGTGTCGTTGTTCAGCACGGGCACGACTGCCTGGCCGACGACCGGACCTTCATCCATGCCCTCGGTGACGAAATGCACGGTGCAGCCGGCGATGCGCATCCCGGCGTCGATGGCGCGCTGATGCGTGTGCAGACCGGGGAAGAGCGGCAGCAACGACGGATGAATATTGATGATCCGCCCTTCGTAAGCCTGGATGAAGCGGCCGGAGAGCAGCCGCATATAGCCGGCGAGGCAGATGATGTCGGGGGAGAGGGCTTCCAGCTGTGCAAGGATCGCCTCTTCATGGGCTTCCTTGCTGGCAAATTCCTTGCGCACGAAGGCGAAGGTGGCGATGCCTTCTGCGGCAGCCTTCGCAAGTCCGCCGGCATCCGCCTTGTCGGAGATGACGCCGACGATCTCGGCCGGATAGTCGGCTGCCTTCGTGGCTTTCAGAAGGGCCAGCATGTTGGAGCCGCCGCCCGAGATGAAGACAACGACGCGTTTGCGCGGCGCGTTCATAGAGCCAGCGTACCCTTGTAGACGGTGCCGTGGGCACCTTCTTCGCGAGCGATCATGCGGCCGAGTGTAACGACCGCTTCACCTTCGGCCTCAAGCGCGGCCTTCACGGCCGCGACGTTTTCCTGGGCGACGACGACGATCATGCCGATGCCGCAATTGAAGGTGCGCAGCATCTCCTTGGCTTCGACACCGCCGACCTTGGCAAGCCATGAGAAGACCGGCGGCACCTTAACGGCGGCCAGATCGATTTCGGCGGCCAGATGCTTGGGCAGCACGCGCGGAATATTCTCCGGGAAGCCGCCGCCGGTGATGTGGGCGAGCGCCTTCAGAGCGTGGGTTTCGCGAATGGCCTTGAGGAGCGGCTTCACATAGATGCGCGTCGGCGTCAGCAAAGCTTCGCCCAGCGCCTTGCCTTCGGCGAAGGGAGCTGGCGCGTCCCAGCCAAGGCCGGAAAGCTCGACGATCTTGCGCACCAGCGAGAAACCGTTGGAATGAACGCCCGAAGAGGCGAGGCCGAGAATGACATCGCCCTCGGCAATATCGCCAGACGGCAGCAGCTGGCCGCGTTCGGCGGCGCCGACGGCAAAGCCCGCCAGATCGTAATCGCCGTGGGAATACATGCCCGGCATTTCCGCCGTCTCGCCGCCGATCAGCGCGCAGCCTGCATCGCGGCAGCCGGCAGCAATGCCGCCGACAATCGCTGCACCCTGGTCGGGGTCGAGCTTGCCGGTGGCGAAGTAATCGAGGAAGAACAGCGGCTCTGCGCCCTGGACCACGAGATCGTTGACGCACATGGCGACGAGGTCGATGCCGACGGTGTCATGATAGTTCGCGTCGATCGCGATCTTGAGCTTGGTGCCAACGCCGTCATTGGCGGCCACAAGCACCGGATCGGTAAAGCCCGCGGCTTTCAGATCGAACAGGCCGCCGAAGCCGCCGATCTCGCCATCCGCACCTGGCCGGCGCGTCGAACGGACGGCAGGCTTGATCTTTTCGACGAGCAGGTTGCCGGCATCGATATCGACGCCCGCGTCGCTATAGGTCAGACCGTTTTTTCCAGACTGGCTCATGCTTCCGCCTCCGATGGCCGCCCTTCTGTCGCGATAGGGCTTCGATCGGGTCGCCATTGCATGATAGGGGCCGTTATGCAAGGCGCAAGCGCTGCCAACCGCTCGATTTTCCCCGCTTCACAGCACTTGGCGCTGATTTCCGCTCGCAGACTTGACCATAATTACAGCATCATCCTATGTCCTAAGCGAACGGCAGGTGGGCCGGGAGCAACGGGGAAGTCGATGGAGCAAAAGGTCAGCGGAGCCAGCCTCAAGCGCCAAGTCACGTTCTGGGTGATCGTACTCGTTGCGTTCGTCAGCTTCCTTTACGTCTTCAGCACGATCCTGCTGCCGTTCATCGCAGGCATGGCGGTCGCCTATTTCCTGGATCCGGTCGCCGACCGGCTTGAGCGGTTGGGCCTCAGCCGCGTGATGGCGACGGTGGTGATCCTGTTTTCGTTCCTGCTGATCTTCGCGCTGGCGCTGACGATCTTCATCCCGATCATCATCAACCAGTTCAACGACTTCATTCAGCATATCCCGACCTATGTGCAACAGATACAGCAGCTGATCGCCAAGGCGCAGACGATGGTGCTGCCCGACTGGATCCGCAATCAGCTCGGCGCGATCAAGGACAATTTCTCCAGCATCATGTCCGAAGGCCTCAGCTTCGTCGGTGGGCTGTTCGCGCAACTCTGGAGCTCGGGCAAGGCGCTGGTCAACGTGATCTCCTTGCTGGTCGTCACGCCGGTCGTTGCCTTCTACATGTTGCTCGACTGGGACCGGATGATCTCCAAGGTGGACGATTGGATCCCGCGCGACCACGTCGCCACTGTCCGCGAAATCGCCCGCGAGATCGATCAGGCGATTGCCGGCTTCATCCGGGGGCAGGGCTCGCTCTGCATCATTCTCGGCGTGTATTACGGTGTCGGCCTCTCGCTCGTCGGCTTGAACTTCGGCCTTCTCATCGGCCTCTTCGCCGGCATGATCAGCTTCATTCCCTATGTCGGCTCGATGGTCGGCCTTGTTCTGGCCGTCGGCGTCGCGCTCGTTCAATTTTGGCCCGATTATCTCTGGGTCGGTCTGACACTTGCCGTCTTCTTCACCGGTCAGTTCCTTGAGGGCAACGTGCTGCAGCCGAAGCTCGTCGGCGAAAGCGTCGGCCTGCACCCGGTCTGGCTGATGTTCGCACTTTTCGCCTTCGGCGCGCTCTTCGGATTCGTCGGGTTGCTGATCGCCGTTCCCGCCGCTGCTGCCTGCGGCGTTCTTGTCCGCTTCGCCCTTTCGCGATACCTTCAGAGCGAGCTCTATCACGGACGCTCGGAGGCTGGCAGGGCGCGCAGAGCCAAGGCCGGCAAAGCCGAGAATAACTAGACATGACCGACGCAAAGAACGCTGATTTGAGGCGCAGAACCGCCGAACAGCTGCCCTTGGCCTTTACACACGACCCCGCAAGCGGCCGCGACGATCTGCTCGTTGCCGATCCGCTGACGGCGGCGGTGCGGATCGTCGATTCCTGGCCACATTGGCCGTCGCCGGTGGTCATTCTGGCCGGTCCGGTCGGTTCCGGAAAATCGCACCTTGCCAGCATCTGGAGCGAGCGATGCGACGCGACCCCAATTCATCCCGTGGCGGGCTCCAATGCCGCAATCGCCGCCGCGAATGGTCCTGTCATTTTCGAGGATGTGGATCGTCTGGGCTTTGACGATACCGAGCTTTTCCATGTCATCAACAGCGTTCGGGAAAACGGCAACAGTCTCTTGATGACGAGCCGGCTTTGGCCGATGTCCTGGCCGGTAACGCTGCCCGATCTGCGCTCTCGCTTGAAGGCGGCGACTGTGGTCGAGATTGGGGAGCCGGACGAGGAGCTGCTGTCGCAGATCATCGTAAAGCTCTTTGCCGACCGTCAGCTTTATATCGATGACAAACTCGTCCTTTATATCGTCAATCGGATGGAGCGCTCGATGAACGCAGCGCAGTTGATCGTCGATCGCCTCGACCGGCTGGCGCTGGGTCGAGGAACCAGGATCACGCGCGTGCTGGCCGCCGAAGTGCTGAATGAGCTGGGTAATTCCCGCCAGCCGGATTGAGTTGATACCGAACTGTCACAGTTCCGTCGTCAAACTGATATACGTGGCACAGGATTAGAAGAGGGTAGGTGGAACATGGACTCGGCACTCACGGAACATCAGGACGCCAGCCAGGGAACCTCGGAGGAGGCTCCGGTCAATCCGTTGCTGACCAGTCCCGAGCGTTTCATCAACCGTGAATTCTCCTGGCTGCAGTTCAATCGCCGCGTTCTTGAAGAAACGCTGAATACGGCGCATCCGCTGCTGGAGCGCGTTCGCTTCCTCTCGATCTCCGCCGCCAACCTCGACGAATTCTTCATGGTGCGTGTTGCCGGTCTCGAAGGACAGGTCCGCCAGAAGATTCTCGTCCGCACGCCCGACGGCAAGACGCCGGCCGAGCAGCTCGACGACATCCTGCGCGAAATCGACAACCTGCAGATGGAACAGCAGGCTTCGCTTGCCGTCCTGCAGCAATATCTCGCCAAGGAAGATATTCTGATCGTCCGCCCGGCCGCCCTTTCCGATATGGACAGGCAGTGGCTCCTCACCGAATTCGAGCAGGCGATCTTCCCGGTTCTGACGCCGCTCTCCATCGACCCGGCGCATCCGTTCCCCTTCATTCCGAACCTCGGCTTCTCGATTGCGCTGCAGCTGAAGAGCATGAACGGCCGTGAGCCGATGACGGCGCTGCTGCGCCTGCCGCCAGCGCTCGACCGCTTCGTTCGCCTGCCGGACGCGAGCAACGTCATCCGTTACATCACGCTCGAAGATGTGGTGAACATCTTTATCCATCGTCTCTATCCCGGCTATGAAGTGCAGGGTTCGGGTACGTTCCGCCTCATCCGCGACAGCGATATCGAAGTCGAGGAAGAAGCCGAGGATCTGGTGCGCTTCTTCGAAACCGCCCTGAAGCGCCGCCGCCGCGGTTCGGTGATCCGCATCGAGACCGATTCCGAAATGCCGCTGGAGCTTCGCCAGTTCGTGGTGGAATCGCTGAACGTGCCGGAAAATCGCATCGCGGTTCTTCCCGGGCTGCTGGCGCTCAATACACTTTCCGAAATCTGCAAGGCTCCGCGCGACGATCTGCGCTTCGAGCCCTATAATGCCCGATTTCCTGAGCGCGTCCGCGAGCATGCCGGCGATTGCTTCGCCGCCATCCGCGAAAAGGACATGGTCGTCCACCACCCTTACGAATCCTTCGACGTGGTGGTCCAGTTCCTTCTCCAGGCTGCTCGGGATCCTGATGTTCTGGCGATAAAGCAGACGCTGTACCGCACATCGAACGACAGTCCGATCGTCCGGGCGCTGATCGACGCTGCCGATCTCGGCAAATCCGTCACGGCGCTGGTTGAGCTGAAGGCTCGCTTCGACGAAGAGGCAAACATCCGCTGGGCGCGCGATCTGGAACGCGCGGGCGTTCAGGTCGTCTTCGGCTTCATCGAGCTCAAGACCCATTCGAAGATGTCGATGGTGGTGCGCCGCGAAGACGGCAAGTTGCGGACCTATTGCCACCTCGGCACCGGCAACTACCACCCGGTCACCGCCAAGATCTATACCGACCTCTCATATTTCACCTGCGACCCGAAGATCGCCCATGACATGGCGAACATCTTCAACTTCATCACCGGCTACGGCGAACCGGAGCACGACATGAAGATCGCGGTGTCGCCTTATACGCTCCGCAGCCGCATCCTCCAGCACATCGAGGGCGAGATCGAACATGCCAAGAGCGGCCAGCCGGCTGCGATCTGGATGAAGATGAATTCGCTCGTCGATCCCGACATTATCGATGCGCTCTATCGCGCCAGCAACGCGGGTGTCGAGATCGATCTTGTCGTGCGCGGTATCTGCTGCCTGCGTCCGCAGGTGCCTGGTCTTTCGGAAAAAATCCGCGTCAAATCTATCATCGGCCGCTTCCTCGAGCACAGCCGCATCTTCTGCTTCGGCAACGGTCAGGGCCTGCCGTCGGAGAAGGCGCTGGTCTACATCGGCTCGGCCGACATGATGCCCAGAAACCTCGATCGCCGCGTCGAAACCCTGGTGCCGCTCACCAATAAGACGGTGCACGAGCAGGTGCTTTCACAGATCATGCTGGGCAATATCATTGACAATCAACAGAGCTACGAGATATTGCCGGACGGTACTTCAAGGCGCATGGAAGTGCGCAAGGGAGAAGAGCCATTCAATGCGCAGCAGTATTTCATGACCAATCCCAGCCTGTCCGGCCGGGGTGAAGCCTTGAAATCCAGTGCGCCGAAACTGATCGCTGGGCTGTTGTCGGGCCGCAACAAATAAACTGGACCTGCATGGTTGAATCAGAAGCCCAGGGGCGCCTTCCCGGTATAGCCCCTGTCTCCGTTGTCGATATCGGATCGAACTCGGTTCGTCTTGTCGTCTATGAAGGCCATTCGCGGTCTCCGACCATTCTCTTCAACGAGAAGGTGCTTTGCGGCCTGGGCAAGGGCATAGCACTGACTGGAAAGATGGATGAGGAAAGCGTGGCGCGGGCCCTCGCGGCCCTGCATCGCTTCAAGGCGCTTTCCGATCAGGCCCGCGCGTCAACCATTTAT
>NZ_JAELTU010000020.1 GCF_016429015.1 Rhizobium sp. ASV20 | reverse complement strand
TGCCGCCGAAGGCGAGATTTCGGGCATTCTCGCCACGCTAAGGGCGAGGGGAGGCTGCCGGAGGAGCCTCAGCATAGCGTCCGGAGGCGGGACCGACTGCCACGCCCGTGCGTTCCGTGTTCTGACTTGCTCTGTCAGGGATGAGTAGGATTCTATCCTATCATATGCTGTAAGGATGTAGATAAACGGGAGTGCAATCTATGCGTTCGACACAGCAAATGAGCATCACATTGCCATTGGAGATGGCAGACCGCGTTAAGCAGCGGGTGTACAGCGGTGACTATGTTTCGGAGAGTGAAGTCATCCGCGAAGGCCTGAGAGCTTTGCAGGAGCGTGAGAATGCGGTTGAGCATTGGCTGCGAACCGAGGTTGCCGCGACCTACGATGCCTATAAGGCCGATCCTTCCCACGCCAAACCCCTTGATGAAGCCTGGAAACGCCTGGAAGCGCGGATGGACGACATCGACCGGGAAGAGGCGGAATGAAGCGCTATGATGTCCGCCTCACCGATGACGCGGAATTGGATTTGCGCATGTCTATCGGTTCGTCCGCTAAAAGTCGGCGTCTTCCGTCGTTGCCCGGAACTACGTCGCGCGCAGGCGATGTCACGTTGTTCGCCTAATCCTCGACAAGGCGTTGCCGGTGAATTTACGCAGTTGCGCCGGTCACGACGTTCCAATGCGCCATTGCGCGGATGCGATGAATGTGGGTGGCTAGGGCTGAGCGCTTTTGATGCGGCGGTATGAAGAGATTTCTGACTGCTGAGAAGACCGAGATGAAACGTTGCAAGCCTCCGACGGATCGGAAGCCCTGCATTATTCGCTCTCGTTTTCGAAGCGGCAGGTGTGAATTCTCCGCGCGATTGTTCAGGCCCTTGTGAGAGCGATGTTCGACGCCGCGCATGACATCCCGCCTTGCTGCTTCGTATGAGCGCAGTTTGTCGGTGACGATGCGCTTGGGCGGCAGGCCCTGCTTCTTCAGCAGCCTCACCAGCAATCGCCTGGCAGCCTTGGTATCGCGGCGGGGTTGGACAATCTCGTCGAGAACGTAGCCGTCCTGGTCGACCGCACGCCAAAGCCAATGTTTCCGGCCGCCGATGGCAATGGCGACCTCGTCCAGATGCCAGATATCTTTACGCGAAGGCTTCTTCCTACGCAGCTGCTTGGCATAAGCCGCCCCGAATTTGCGGCTCCATCGCCGTATCGTTTCATAAGACACGACGATGCCACGCTCCAGCAACATTTCCTCCACCAGCCGCAGGCTCAGAGGGAAACGGAAATACAACCAAACCGCATGCGAGATGATCCGCGGTGGAAAGCGGTGGTGCCTGTAACTGATTGTCGTTGAGCTCATCCTCACCCAATTATCCGTCAAGCGTTAAGCTGCAGACAACGTGACATTGCCCATGTGGCCCTTGGTGGAATACCGGATCGAACACTTGGCCGAAGATGGCGGCGGCCTCCTCCGGCTTCCCGTTCCCCTTCCATGCGCGACTGCTTTCTGGCCCAATTGGTTGCCAGCCGGCCGCCAGAAGTAGTTCCTCAACCGTTTCGACATCAGTTAGCTCGAGCGGGCCGTTGTACTGCGGAGCGAACCAGACTGGGAACTCGACGGGATCCTCTGAAGGCGACGAAGTTCGGCCGAACATCTCCGATATGGACTGTCCCCACGACTGTCCCCTCTGATATCGGTTCCACTGGATGCGAACACTGCTCATGCTGCCTCCCCTCTATTCCGCGAATGGAAGCTCGATCTCTTCCCGGTTCCTCTTAGCGCCTTCGACGAGCACGGCGGAAAACCGCTCGATATCCTCGGGTGACATCATCCCTGCCCCCGCCCTGATGCCTTCCTGCCAGGCCGGCCCTCTCTCCCACGCTTCGTTGTAAGCGAACGCCAGATCGGAGGCCCGCCGCGTCTGCTGCAGGGCTTCGAACAGGAGTGCAGCTTGTCGGACATCTTTCTCGCGCTTTGCTGGCCCCTGCCCGTCAGTGTGCCGGCGACTGGCAACGATTAGCTTGTGGATCGCGTACCGAGACGGATCAGGGACAACGACCGGGACACCGCTTCGGTGGAGCAGCATTGTCCTCACGGGTTCCCTTATGAGAAAGTCGAGAAAGCGTAGTGGATCCGCGCTGGCGCCACCAAGGGCGGGCATCTTCGCCGGCTGGTCGATGTAGTCATCGGAGCCGCGGTTCGACGTCAGGAATTCGACCCGATAGCCGTCGGCATTCTGGAATGCACTGGAGGCAGCCGATCCCGATCGATGAGGCACCGGCCGGAAGCTGGGATCCACGCCCTGCAGCAAGTCGACGATCGGTGGCAGGCTGTCCTCGACCTCGTGGGAGATGGCGTAGTCCTGGGCGATGTCCGCATCACCAGTGAGGATCGCCGCCATGGGAAGCCGGACTCCGAGCAGTCCGGAGTAGCACTGAAAGGCCACCGTGCCGATCAAGACGCCGCGAAGCCTGAAGAGACCGCCGTCCGCGAGAGCCTCGACGATGTCGCCCGACATGGTGTCAGGGGCAATCATGCCGCCTTCGCGAGTCAGGCTGTTGACCATGCGCCTGCGGGCGCGGAGGTCGTCCTTGTCCCGCTTGTGGTCGGCGACCCGCTGCGCGATGTCCGGATCGTCCGCAGGACCGACGTAGCGACGTGTCGTACCCCCATGTCCATCGGGGATATCGAAGTACCAGTACTTCCGGCTTTTAATGGTTGCGGGCGTGAACCGACCCTCAGGAGGGAAGTCTGCCGTCCATGCGGCGTCGAGCGAGCGTTGGCCCAGCTCGGCGAGCATGGTTTGGTACATGAGGTCAATGGTTTTCAATGATTTTCACTCCGTGCTCCGGCTCCTGCCAGTGCTGCGATCTCTTCGCAGGCGAGGCAAAGACGGCGATCCGGGGGCATACGCCGTTCGGCCTTCAGTACGGACATGCATCCCGATCTTTAGGACGACTTACGCTGGCTTTTCGCAACAGCGTTCGCAGATTCCGAGGCCGTTACTCATGGCGCATTCTCCGGCGTTAAACTGTTTTTCAAAAACAGTATAACCGGCGAGGGGGTAGGGAACAAGGTGTGATGTCGTGGGGACCGTCCAGAGACAGATCGGGCCGAGGCCCCTCTGTTGTAACCTTTTTGCGAAAAGGTTACAACGCGACAGGGAAGGGCACAGCGACCGTCGTATAGACAGTCCTAAGGACGGGCCGCATTCTGGAGTTGTGGCGAAGTGGTCTTCTGGGCTTCCGGTTTCGGCCACCATGCTTCGTATGCCGCTGCACCGGCCTGAACGGCGCCGACGAACATCAGGACAATGGTCAGCCAGAAAATTCCGCGCTGGGTCTTGTAGTTATCGCGGTGCCGGCGATCCTCCTGCTCGAAATCGGCGATTGTGTTCAAGGCCTGCGAATTCAGCTTGAAGCCATGCCGACCGTCGGCGAGATCGCCTGAGGGGCGATGTCACGTTGTTCGCCTAATCCTCGACAAGGCGTTTGCCGGTGAATTTACGCAGTTGCGCCGGTCACGACGTTCCAATGCGCCATTGCGCGGATGCGATGAATGTGGGTGGCTAGGGCTGAGCGCTTTTGATGCGGCGGTATGAAGAGATTTCTGACTGCTGAGAAGACCGAGATGAAACGTTGCAAGCCTCCGACGGATCGGAAGCACTGCATCATCCGCTCTCGCTTTCGAAGCGGCACGTGAGAATTCTCCGCGCGATTGTTTAGCCCTTTGTGCGATCGATGTTCTACGCCGCGCATGACATCCCGCCTTGCTGCTCCGTATGAGCGCAGTTTGTCGGTGATGATGCGCTTGGGCGGCAGGCCCTGCTTCTTCAGCAGCCTCACCAGCAATCGCCTGGTAGCCTTGGTATCGCGGCGGCCCTGAACGATCTCGTCGAGAACATAGCCGTCCTGGTCGACCGCACGCCAAAGCCAATGTTTCCGGCGGCCGATGGCAATGGCGACCTCGTCGAGATGCCAGATATCTTTCCGCGACGGCTTCTTCCTACGCAGCTGCTTGGCATAAGCCGCCCCGCATTTGCGGCTCCATCGCCGGATCGTTTCGTAGGACACGACAATACCGCGCTCCAGCAGCATTTCCTCGACCAACCGCAGGCTCAATGGAAACCGGAAGTACAGCCACATCGCACGGGCGATGATCTGCGGCGGAAAGCGGTGGTTCTTGTAACAGATCGTCGGCGAGCTCATCCTCGCCTCGTTATCCGCCAACCGTTAAGCTGCAGACAACGTGACATTGCCCTTATTCCAATAGCGGCCTTGCCTAACGGACGCGGCATTCTGCGTTTGAAGGTGCCTGCCGATCCGAAGCGGGATGGGGACGGTGACATGTCGCATGTCAAACTTGAACCCACAACGCACAGGTCGAAGAGGGGGATAAGAGATCTGCACGTGTGACCATTGCAGCAATTTTTCTTCCGCTCTTTCGAGCGCGTAATGTTT
Organism: Rhizobium sp. ASV20; assembly: GCF_016429015.1. GTDB lineage: Bacteria > Pseudomonadota > Alphaproteobacteria > Rhizobiales > Rhizobiaceae > Rhizobium. Next base: position 64,781 of record NZ_JAELTU010000020.1, on the reverse strand, counting down.
TCGCAATCGTCGCAAGGTCAGTAGCATCCCTTGAGCCACCTTTCAGCCGAACCTCGCTTCATGCGGCCCCATGGCGTCACGCTGAATTGGTGACATCCGTCTATCTCACGGAATGAAGGCTAAAGCTTCGTGATAATCCCGCCTTTCTGTCATGTCATCGCTGCGCGCCACCGATTTGGGGGCATCTACGTTCGTCCATGCCCGTGGCAATGGGCTGGTCGGCGGTCGGATCCGATCTTATCGACGCCACCCGTTCTTGCCTTCCGGCGAGTGGCCCTTACCTATCGAACGGTTAACGCGCGAGGGCCGGTCGTTTGCTGGCGGCAGCCGACGATTGCGGCGCAGACGAGGACAGTTGCGGCGGCCAGGGTGAGGTCGGCGCCCAAACACAAATGGAGCGCATCTTGAAACAAGTCGCTTTCGCGTTCGTAGCGCTATTTTTCCTTTGCATCGGCGTAGCAGCGCAGCAGATCACCGTGCCGCCGCCAGCGCCGAGCGCGTCCAATCAGCCGGCGCACGATCCACTCGCAACACTCGTCGAGATCATGAAAGATGAAAAGCTTAGAAATGAGCTCATCGGACAGATCGAGGAAACGAGAAAGGCGCGCCCGTCAGGCACTGCGCCGAACCCGTCCCAAGCTTCGGCCGCCCCGGTCTCCGAAACATCGGCGGGGCAGGCAAAGGCCGCCACCGAGGATGATCCACCGCGCGCGCAAGGACTTGTGGCAGCGCTTACCGATTCCGTCCGCGAACTCGGGGATCGGCTTCCCACCGCCGCGCTTGGCGCCCCCGTCGACATCAAGATCAGCGAAGCCCAGGCTCAGATAGAGCGACGCCTGTCCACGCCTGAAGCCGGGACGAATCTGCGATCCTTCGGCCTGAGGTCCGTTGCAGGATGGGCCCTGATCACCGGAGCCGCTCTGCTGCTTCTCGTTGTCGTTCGCAAACGGATACGATTGCGGGTGGGCAAGGATGCGCGTTTCGCCTTCCTCGCCCGCGAGGCCGTTTTCCGTGGACTGCTCGGATTGCTTCCGCTCGTTTTGTGTTTCGTCTTCGCGTCGGCGTGGTTCCTATTCTTCGATTACGGACCGCAAGCCCGGCTAATTTTCGTGCTGCTGACCACGCCATTTGCCTTTGCACTGGCAACGTCCGAACTCACATCCTGCGCGCTTCTGTTCCTCGTGCGATCGAAAGGCTGGCGTCTCGTGGCATATGCGCAGAAGCGGCTCGCGCCCCTGATCGGCGTCCTGACCGGTATTGCCGTTACCAGTTCGCTGGCGACCACTCCGGAAATTCGTATCGCTATCGGCCCTGCAGCGGCAGACATCGCCGCACTGATACTCGATCTGGCGGTCCCTTTATTCGCTCTTTACGTCATTCTGCGTCATCGCCGAACGGTTCGCAGCCTGATCGTCAAGGGCCGCACCCATACAGAAAACCCGACCTCCTGGAACCGGGCAATTGCCTGGGTGGCGGCGCACTGGCACCATCTCGGTTTGGCCTTCGTGATATTGAACGTGTGCGCCAGGCTGTTTGGAGCGCGCAACGGCAGCTTTCTCAGCCAGTCGTTCATGTCGGTCGCAATCATCGTTCTCGCGCTGATTTCGTCCGGCACGCTTGGTCGCCTGCTGGAGGCACGCAAAAACCGCTGGCGGCGACCCGTCGCCGGAATGCGCCAGGTCGTTATCGACCGCTTTGGGTCGTTGCTGTTCCGCCTGCTTCGAATTGGGATCGCGACCGTTGCCGTCATCCTGTGCCTGGGGCTTTGGGGGGTCGATGTCGTCGGCTGGGGCAGCCGCGACGGCGCGTCCGTCCTTCAGTCTATTTTCTCAATTGCGGCAGTGGTCTTCGTGACCTGGGCGTTGTGGGTTGTCCTCGACGCCTGGATATCCGACGTGCTTTCTCCCGCGACCAATCGGCAAAGATCGGCGCGTGTCATGACGCTCCTGCCGTTGCTGCGCAATATTGCCTTTGTTGCCCTGACCGGCTTGACGGTCATTGGTGTCCTGTCAAATCTCGGGATCAATGTCGCGCCGCTGATCGCCGGAGCCGGCGTGGTCGGCCTTGCCGTCGGCTTCGGCTCGCAGCAGCTCGTCCAGGACGTCATTACCGGAATGTTCATGCTGCTTGAGGACACGATTGCCATCGGCGACGTCGTTGACACCGGTGACCGGGCGGGAACCGTCGAGGGAATGACCATCCGCACCGTCAAGATCCGCGATGGTGACGGAGCGCTTCACTCCATTCCGTTCTCAACCATCAAGGCAATCAAGAACCGGTCGCGCGGCTTCGGCGTCTACACGGCCAGCATCACGCTGGATGTGCAGGCCGACATCGAACAGGCAATCCGGATATTCAGGGCGGTTGGTGAGGAGGTTCGGACCGATCCGGCTTTCGCTCCGAAAATCGTCGCGGCCTTCGATGTTTGGGGGGTCGATCAGGTCGGCCTTGACGGCGTCGTCCTCAAGGGTGCGATCAAGACATTGCCATTGCAACAATGGAGCGTTGGTCGCGAGATCAATCGGCGCTTCAAGGAAAGGCTGCAGGCAGCCGATATCAAGCTTGCAACCAGATCGGCATTGCCGGCCCCCTTGTAAGCCTATCCCCGAATGCCACCGGCCCCCGCTCTTCCCCAGGCCGATGAAAAGCGCCAGGGCCGGGGAGATCCCGACCGGAGTGTTTTCATTTTCTTCGTGCAGCTGCGCAACGTTTGAATGGCCCGTGCGTTCTGCAACCAAAGAATTGAAGGACGAGGGACCTATGTTTCAAATTCACATCGCCATTCGCCGGGGTGGAACCATTGAGCTGACGAGCGGTGTCTTTGCCCATGACGATGCCATCGCGCATATCGTGGCGATGGCCCCCGCGTCCAGGCTTGAGGCAGATCGGATGCTCCGCGAAGCTGGCCGGTTGGGAATGCGCATGTGGAGCGGCACGAATTGCGAAGTCCGGGCAAAGCTGCTTGTGACAGACAAAAGCGGCGGTCAGCAAAGAATGGACGAGGTGCCAGCACCCGGGACGATGGTGCAGAGAGCCTAGGCGCAGCATTGTCCAATCGGCACCTTGCGGTCGTCGGGACGACTCGTTTGGCTCTGGGTCTTCCGACCGATACCAGCCATCTTGCCGTCAACGATTGGGCCTCAATCGTGCGACCTTGCGGGCGTCATTGCCGACCATCGCCCTGTTCGGACGATGGCTATGCCTTGCAGTCCCTCATGCGAACTTTGGCGTTGTTGGAACCAATCATGGCCCGATCGAGTTAAGAGGCTGAATTTGTGCGACAAACGCAACGCTCGAAAAAGGGGTTTGTTCTTTAGATGCTGCAACGGGTCTCGCCAGGCCGCCGCTGGCGCTTGAAATCGGCAACAGAGCCACATCATCGTCGGCTCGACGCGTTGAGCGATGAATTTGCCATGTTCGCGTCAGTTTCCTCCTACAGAGACTATCTGGCGGCGACGCTTGCCAGTCGATCGCACTTGGAAGCCATGCTGTCAGCCAGCCAGATTGATGCGCTGGTGCCGAATTGGAACCGGATCTGTATTGTGCCGCAGCTCCGGGAGGATCTCAGCGATGTCGGAGACAACGACCCGACGGGGGGCGAAGCGACCGGAATGGTGATCGACAGGGGCGCCCTGATCGGCATCCTCTACGTGCTGGAAGGCTCCGGTCTGGGGGCAAGCATTCTCTTCAAGCGCGCGATCAAGCTCGGCATGTCTGCCACCTTCGGCGCGCGCCATCTTGCTCAGCAGGTCGCCAATCTGTCATCGTGGCGGGAGACGCTTTGTCTCATCGAGACAACACCGATCGACAACGAGGATAGCTGCGAACGAGCGGCGATTGCAGCTTTTGGCGTTTTCGAAACTAATTATCGGAAAGTATTTGACAATGTCCGATGACATGTCCGTCGATCAGACTGCGTGCGATCGCGAGCCGATCCATATTCCCGGGTCGATCCAGCCGCATGGGCTTCTTTTCGTCGCCGAAAGGGAGACCGGCACAATCATCGGCGGGGCCGGGGCGATCGAAGCCTTTTTCGGCGACGACTGGATGAAGCGTTCCATTTGCGAGCTGCTGGCGCTTGACGTGCTCGAAAGGGCGCAACAAGCGCCGCGTGCGAGTGACATCATTCTGGGAAAGCAGGAGATAGCCGGCAAGGTTCATGATATCCTCGGTCATATCACCGAGGATTTGATCCTGGTCGAGCTTGAGCCCGCACCAGTTTCGCAGCTGACCCCGGAACAGTCGCTGTCCAATCTCGACGCAATCGCCCAACTATTCGAAGCCTCGCCCGATATGGCAAGCCTGTTCCAAACGGCGGCGGTAGCCTTCCGCAAGCTCACAGGCTTCGATCGGGTGATGATCTATCAGTTTACCGAGGATGCCTCCGGCGTCGTCATTGCCGAAGATCGCAATGCGGCCTTTCCACCTTTCCTGCATCATCACTTTCCCGCAAGCGACATCCCGAAGCAGGCGCGTTCGCTCTATCTGCGCAATCGCGTTCGCGCAATTCCTCAATCGACCTATGAAGCCGCTCCCATTCGTTTCGCGGATGGTGTGCCGCGGACGATCGATCTTAGCGATGTCGCACTCAGAAGTGTTTCACCCATTCACCTGCAATATCTGCGCAACATGGGAGTGGCTGCGAGCGCATCCGTCTCAATCATCAAGGACGGCATTCTCTGGGGCCTGATCGCTTGCCATCATTCCACGCCGCTGCGGATGCCGTTTGCGATACGATCGGCCGCGATGGCTCTGGCAGGAAGTCTTGCCAGGCAAATGAAAGCGAAGGATGAAGCGGAAAATGCGCGCGAGCGTCTAAGGCTCAGAGCGCATGAGGACCGCTTGATCGAGACTCTCCGTCTAAGCGCTCCCTTGCAGGAGGTGCTGACGGGTGCTGCACCGAATTTGCGGCAGATGATGCTGGCTGACGGTTTTGCGGCCGTAAGCGGGGAGGCGCTTATTGCCCAGTCAGGCTCGGTTCCCGACCTCCACGACCTGCGCTTCCTCATCGGGCTTGTCCTGTCGAAAATGAGGGACGGGATGTATCATTCGCATCAATTCGGCCGATTGCCCGAATTGCCGCCCCATCTGATCGCGGTTGCAAGCGGCCTGGCGGTACTTAAGCTTCCGCTTGAGGAAGATCTGTTTCTCGTGTGGTTGCGGGCCGAACAGGTGCAGATTGTGGAATGGGCGGGTAATCCGCACAAGGACGCAGCCTCGACTGAGACAACGCCGCTGACGCCGCGTGCCTCATTCGAAGCCTGGTCGGAAGAGGTTCGCGGCATCGCAACGATCTGGAACAACAACAAGATCGATGCCATGAACAGGGTCGGACGCGCTATTTATGAAAGCGACCAGCGCCAGCGCATCGCGCGGCTCAATCGAGAACTGGAAAAGACGCTCGCGCAGAAAGATGAGTTGCTCGACCAGAAGGACTTTCTGATGCGCGAGATCAACCATCGCGTCCAAAACAGCCTGCAACTGGTTTCGACCTTTCTCAAGATGCAGATGCGGGAAACGCAGGACGCATCGATCGTTCAGCACCTGTCGGATGCGCGTGCACGCATTGCGGCTGTCGCGCTGGTTCACAGGCGCCTCTACTCGGACAATTACGTCGGAACCGTCGATCTCGCCCGCTACCTGAGCGAACTGTCCCACGAGCTCTTTCTCTCGATGGGAGAGGAATGGCGCAGCCATCACAGGGACGATTTCGCTCCCGTGCTGATGGATGCCGACCGTGCGATCAATCTCGGCCTGGTTTTTTCCGAACTGATCACAAACGCGAACAAATATGCCTATGGCGGCGCTCCGGGTCCGACAAGCGCTGTTCTTGACCATCACCTCAACACGGTCCGCCTGATCGTCGCTGACAGTGGCGGCGGCAAGACGCGTTTGACGTCGGGATTTGGAAGCAAGATGCTGAACGCGATTATCGGCGGCCTCGGTGGCGACATGGAAGAAACCGACAACAATCCGGGGCTGAAGACCACCGTCACCGTGCCGATCCAGTTTATCCCTCACAAAGAGGGATTGGACGGTTAGCCTCAAGGGATCAAGCCAAACCGGATGGGCGCACAGAAATCTCAATGCGCGCGGACCCGCAGACGTTAAGCAGATAGGCGCCGCAAATACGGCGCCACTTGCATAAGATCGGCACGGGGATTGTGGCGAACATCGCCACAGGTCGGCATTGGCGACCGGCGTGCTAGTGATGCTTGAAATACTGAACCTCGCGCTCATGCTTTTCCGCCGCCTCGCGCGATTTGAACGTTCCGAGATTTCTGCGCTTGTTTGTCTTTGGGTCGGGCTTGCGGGAATAAAGGCGATATTCGCCTGACTTCAGTTTACGTATCATTGTCGCTTTCTCCTGGGGCAGGAGCCGGCCACATGAAGGCCTGCCCGGCCGCCGAGAGGTGGCTGACAGGGCAGGCCTACGTCATTGCGTCAGTCGGGCCGACGGGCCGGCGGGATCCGCGAGAGTGGTTGCCATTTATCGCCTCATGACATTCATGATCAGAGACACCACGAAGAAGATTAGAAAGATAAAGAACAGAACCTGGGCAATCGATGCCGACACACCTGCAATACCGCCAAAACCAAGGGCACCCGCGATCAGGGCAACGACCAGGAACACAAGGGCATAGTAAAGCATCTTTCTCTCCATCCATTTGCTATTGCTGCAGGAATAACGGAGCGGGCAGGGCTTTGTTCCCGTCGGTGGCTGGTTATGCGGAGAACATTGCTCTCCGTGCCTGCGTCATCTCACTGCCGCTATCGGGCGGCGGCGGTTCGGCGGCGTCCAGATATAATTTCACCGGCGCGGTCAGTACGAACCAAAGGCTGGCACCGAAGAGAAAAAATCTCGCTGTTTGATCATCCACGTGGATGCAGAATGGAAGAGCGGCCGACGTGAACAAGACGGTCAAGCGTATCGCCCATTCGGCGTCACGCTTGCGCGCCGCCATTGCGGCCAAGCCACGATAGCATCTCACATCGTAATTCCGTCTTGCTTCCTTGGAGACTAGCACACGAGCAGAGGGAACTGCGAGCAGCATCAGGGTGCCTAAAGCGAAATAATAGACAGGCCCGGCGAGAAAAAGCCCGGCGACGGCCGTCAATGCCAGAATGACGGAGATATGCCATAACGGCGCGAGCGTGCGGGGAGAGTGCCCCGTCTGCCCATGCCAAAGCCACATGGCCCTCTCTCCGAGGAGAAGCAGCGGTCGATCAATATGTCGATTGAGGAAATCCATGATGCGCCCTTCCGAGAATGGCGCAAGGTAACAGCAGACAAATTCGGCGCCAGCATGGCGGCCACCTCAGTTCTCCTCGAGCGGCGCCAATTTTGCCGCTTGAGATCCCGGGTGTGGCCGCCATATCGGTCTAATGTGAGTTCATCTTAGCCGGCCCAGGATCGGCTTTTCCGCCGTATGCGAAGGAGGCCCGGAAGATGCCAGCTCATCGAACCTTCATCTCTTTCGTCAGATCGTGAAAGGACGGGGAGCGTTGTTTGGCGGCCATGAGCAGATCAAGCTCGATGGAGGATGGGCCGAACCGGACAAAGAGATCTTCCGCCATCCGCTCGTCCAATCTGTATTTTTTCCTGAACTCCGCCAGAGAATAGGCGGGTCCCCGCAGAAGTCGCCGGCGCTCGAAGGGACGTTGTGTTTCCATTGATCAATCTCCTCATGGTTCCGATGACCCAATCGATCCGGCAGCGAAAAGTTCCATGGCAGTCGAAACACAAAAAAAGCCAGGCGAGCCCCGAGCCGTCGCGCATTGTGAATTAGCGCGCTATGGGACTTTCATCGAATGGGCGAAACAACTTGGGCTCATGGATTTCATATCTCTCCTACGATGGAAGTTCGAAGAAAATAATTTTTAGATATTAGATGTTTAGAAAGATTTCCAAGTCCACCGCGAATGCGAAGGCCACAAGCGCCGCGACGATTGCGGGGTGGAACAAGGCAACGGGTTGGCCTTGCCCGTACATTCATTCGCAAGCCCCGCGCACTCATTCTCGACGGCCCCAACGTCAATCTGGATTTTGACGGCGAAGCTGCCTTCAAGAAAGGCATTCCCGCGCGCCAAATCCTCGGGAACGACGGTTGTGATCGTCACGCATTGGCGCCCATCTTTGTGCAGTGCAACCGGGACATGATTGTGAAAGATGGTACGACGATCAGCGTGGCCGCCGACATTCCCAAATCACTTTCGGCCAGACGCAATCGCCCGGATCCTATCGGATGACATCTCGCAGCCTCTTTCGCGCCATCTTAGAAACGTCCGACACCGTTTAGAAGCTTATTCGCGGAGGATTTCTCGAGCGGATAAGGAACTGTCATTCCTATCGTGTGGGACTAAGGCGAAGGTTATTGCGGCGAAACGCACCGGGAGCTCACACCGTCCCTGGAATAAAAAGTATCGCTTACAGGATTGTAGCGAAGGCGGTAGCGCGCTGCGCACCACTTGAAGTGCCGGACTTCGTTCGGGGATAGGATAGATGCCTCTTGCGTGGCCGGGCCGCGTCCGTCGTCGGTATACGCCGAAACCCCGCGCCTGTCGTCGGGACTGCCTGCGATCGCGCCTTCCTGTAGCTGCAGTGCATTGGCCGGGGCGAGTGACGAGCCGAGAATAATGCTGCCGAAGGCCGCGGCTGATATGAGTTTTGAAATGTGGAACACGACGGCACCATCTAGTTAACCCAGTCAATCAACGATGTTGGCACTCCTTTTGTTCCTCTCCCCGCCAAATTTGCCAATGGTCATCGAGACGTCGCGACCTGGGCAATGTACGAGATGCGCGCTGGGCCAGTTGATGGATGTGCTACTGTTAGCATGCGGCGCTCTCGGCGGACTGTCTGAAGTCTTCGCTCCCATAGGCCGGCCGGTCATCATGCTGGCCGGCGAGTTTGGAAATCGTGTTCAGAGGCCCCACCGATTCATCAGTTCGCGAGGACCGAAATGTCCGCATTGAGGACGTATTGATTCTTGCTCCTCCTTTCCGACGCGCCAGTGCTTGAGTTTTCCCCAGGCCAATGTCCTGCTGGTTCCCCCCATTTGGATCGAGGCCGCTGCGGTCGAGCCATTGTGACACGATCGCATCAGCATTGGCGGTGACCTTGCCCGATCGTCACGCCGATCGTAACGATACTTGCGTCACGTCCGCGGAGCCGGATTCATAGGCCCGATTCCGCCCCGCCGCCTTGGCCAGATATAAAGCGCGGTCTGCTTCCGCGCATAAGTCAGATAAATTCATCCCTCGATTGGTTGCTCGTGCGATGCCGATGCTGACGGTCACGATCAGGTCGGAACTAAGATCTGGAAATCGAAGGTCAGAGACGGCTTTGCGGATCCGCTCGGCATGAAGAAGCGTGTCGCCAGTCTTTGCAGGCAAGAATACTATAAATTCCTCGCCGCCTTGCCTTGCGAATAATGCCGATGCCGGCAAGTTCGCTTGAACGGCTTTCGCCATTCTTACGAGAACCTCGTCGCCTGCGGGATGGCCATAGCGATCGTTCAATTGTTTGAAGTGGTCAATGTCAAGATAAAGAACCCCGTCACCATAGCTCGGCCGCGCGGGTGCGTTCGCGTTAAAATAGCGGCGATTGTAAAGGTCAGTCAGGGCGTCGCGATCGGCCAGATGCTTGATCTTCACATGCTGGCGCTCATTCACGAAGATCACGATGGCGATCGCAAGCACGAACTTGGAAAGGATCATCAAGAAAAAGCCGCTCGTCACGCTAAGCAGCGGAAACGAATTGAACCAGAACTCCAGAGCCAGGATCAACGAGAGAACACTGGCCGATCCCAGTATAGCGGCTACCAGCTTGCGAACAGGCAGTGGCTCGCGAGCCGCATCCAGCAAGACAATAAGTGCGGTCGCCGCGTGGGTTAGACAGCCAAGAAACGTAAACGTGCTCGCCCGATAAGTATTATTCAAGTGAAAGGTAGTGATCAGCCCTGCCGCGAGTGTCATTGCCGCGGGGACGAAGGCGACGCTCGCGTTGATTTTTCGGTCTGGGTTGCTGATCATAATGAACGCTAAGCCGAGCTGGCAGTATCCAAGGACGGCAAGCGCGATGTTAATCAGGCTCAGGGGGCCGTAGAGGGCGGGATAGATTTCAGCATATCCTGCAAGGGTTGACCCTACAGCAAGTACGATGAAGCTCGATGCGAGAAGGCCGGCGCCGCGGCTCTCTTCCGAGGTGAAGCGCAGATATCCCAAGGCCAAAGCCCCGGCGATATATGACGTCTTCTGCAGGAAGAGGACTGTCGGCATATCCAATTCGTTGATCATCAAGCACCAAGCAATGGTCATTCGGTGTGCGTGGCATAGCTTGGAGAGGTGAATTTTTTGCGAATAGTCGATTTATGTTATGATTGCTTCAAAATGTTCGTCAAAATCCGAATATAATTCTCTATGGGTGGTGATGTTGGTCCGTGCTGGTTCAATACTTTCCACACGTCGCCCTCCCCGGTATCGAGATGGTCCATATGGGGCGCAAGCGACAGGCGAGGTTCGCCGACAATCTACGTCCATCATCGGCAATTCGGCCTTGTTGCCGCCTGAGCCCGTGTCCTTGGCTCTATTCGTGACCTCGATACGGTTTTGCGACAGAACCGAGCACCGTCGCCATCCGGACATGACATCGCCAGAATGAGGCTTGGGAAAGACGTGCCTACGTGTTTTTATCCCGGCTGCTTGATGGGATTTCCCCAAAGGCTTGAAAGTAAGCGCTGGCGAAGCGCCCCATGTGAACGAACCCCCATTTTCGCGCAATGTCACTCACACTTGCGGAGTTCGTGATGTCCTTCAGGTCGCGACGTGCGCCCTCCAAGCGTAGCCCCTTCAGATAACTGAGCGGCGTCGTATCCTTAAACTGCTGGAATGCATATTGTAAGGAACGGATACTCGTCCCCGACGCCTCCGCGATGGTCCCAATGGATACCTTGCCCGCGACGTTGGCGTGCATGAATTCGATCGCCTTTTTGACCTGCCTTGGCAGCGCGGGAGACTGTGTTGTTGACAGCAGGTGCGAGTAATTGTGTTGCGTAGTTTCCAGAAGCAGAACCGAAAGCACGCTCATCAGTTCTGAAAGAAAGTAGGGCGATGTCCTATGCTTCTCGCCGATCTGGAGGCTCTGCCACAGAAAGCCGACGAGTTCGTTCAACTGCTGGCCCCTTGCGCAGGACAAATCAACGTGCGGCAAGAATTCGATTGGACCGCGAACCGGAAGCTCGGTCAATGCGCCCATGGTCCTCAGGAGTCGCCGTTTGTCGAATGCAACTCCGATATGACGGCGATCTTGGCTGATCGTCAAACTATCGAGACGGCGCGTATCGACAATCAGACCGGATCCCGGCTGTGACACGAGCGTTTCCTTTCCAGTCTGAATGGTCATTGTCCCCTTTGTCGGCACGTAGAGCGCGATCAGATCCGGCCGTTCGCCGAGCAGGGAGACTGTCATTCCGTTTTTGCAATGACCGCCCCAGACGCTTCCTTCGGCAAGGCAATAGTGCCGATCCTCGACGGATATGCGATCAAAGGCCGAAATGGGTTTGATTTCGACTGGATATAGTGTGTTCCGGTAATGCTCGGAGATTTCGTCTGCATCCGCGTCCACGATGTGGAAGCGATTGCTGCAGTATCCTCTATTCAAGGCGCCAAACCTCTCCGTCGTAGGGTACCAAGATCACCATCTCTCCCCGTTATTGGGTGGACGTTGGCACGAAATTCATGTTTAGGCCAGAGAAAATTACGTATAGAATGTAGAATTATATGGGCTATTTCGGTGCAATCGAATATTGATGAATAGATATCCTTCCGGAGCGGCCTAATATAAACAGACAGTCGCTTATGATTGACTGGATAAGCCAGATTCGATTTTGAAGGTTATAATAAAATTCCGATTTTCATATTTTTAATATTCTAAATTAACATAGGAAATACAAACCGCCGAAGTCGTTCTCTCTCCAACTCCTGACACTGCCGCAAGGAACACAATCGCAGCCGATCGCGTTCATTCGGAGGGTCGAAATTGGGGAGCTATCAGGCCAGGATCATGAGACTGGCAAGCGACACGATCAGTGTCGGAAACATTATGATTGTCCCCAGCCGAAGAAAAGTCGAAGCTTTCATTTCTATGCCCTCGCGGCGAAGCGCAGCTAGCCATAGGATTGTCGCCAGGGAACCGGTTACCGAGAGGTTCGGGCCGAGGTCCACGGCGATCAGTATGGCGCCGGCAACGGCGTCAGAGAGGTGCGCAGCCTGAACCGCACTTCCGGCAAACAGGCCCATCGGCAAATTATTGATCAGGTTTGATCCGACTGCGACGGACAATCCTGAAAGTGCAATCGCCTGGCTCTGCGAGTGTGCCGCCAGATCCGCCATCCCGTGCGCGATGGTTGCCGTCAGGCCGGTCTGCCCGACCGCTTCAACGATCACGAACAATCCGGCGACGAGTGGCAGGACGGACCAACTGACACCGGAAATGACGCCGACCGGGCTCTGGCGTGTCATGAAAAGGACCGCAGAGGTTGTCAAAACGCCCGCTGCAAAAGTGGGCATACCCAGATTAAGATGCAATGCGGAGCAGAGCACGAGGAGACCGGCGGTTATCATCAGGCCCCAGCCCGATAGCTTTGCCGGAAGTGTGAGCAGCGGCTCTTCAATTTCGGCTGCAATGGTGTCCTCACGCAACGCATGCCGCTGCGTCCAGTAGAGCAACGCAAACGTCACCAGAACTGCGGCAACAGATGGAAGCAGAAAGGTTTGCAACCAACGCGACAGGGGTGGCATGTCCCCTCCAGCAAATATCACGAGATTGGCCGGATTGGAGATGGGCAGCACAAAGCTCGCGGCATTCGCAATGAAGGCGCAGATGAGCAGATATGGCAGCGGATCCTTGACCCTGGTGGCGCGACACGCTGCATGGACTGCCGGAGTGAGAACAACGGCTGTGGCATCATTCGAAAGAAGAACAGTCACGATCGTGCCGATCGCGTAGACAAGCACGAAAAGACGGCCGGGCGATCCCTTGGCATGGGCGGTTGCGACGGCGGCAATCCAGTCAAACAAACCCTCGCGGCGGGAAAGCTCCGACAAGAGCATCATGCCGATCAGGAATAGATAGACATCTTGTCCTTTGAGGATGCCCAGCCAGAACTGGTTGGCTGTAACGAGGCCGCCGCTCAACAGAAGGATTGCGCCGGCCATCGCCCAGGTGGCCTCCGGCAGACGAAACGGCCTGATGACGACGCCGGCTGCAGACAATCCGGCGATCCCGCAGGTATAGATGGTGGCACTCATGAATTTCCCTGGCAGGTATCCGATTGCTTCAAGACTGTTCCACGGTCGAGCCGGTGCGCGCTCAGGATTGGTTTTGCTGTGCGGAACTTGTCCACAAGAATATAAATCACCGGCGTCGTATAGAGGGTCAACAACTGGCTGACCAACAGGCCGCCGACAATTGCATAACCTAAGGGTTGGCGCAGCTCCGATCCTGAGCCGTGTCCGAGAGCCAGCGGCATGCCTCCAAGCAGAGCGGCCATCGTCGTCATCAGGATGGGGCGAAACCGCATGGAGGCCGCCTTCGTGATGGCGTCTTCGCTGCTCAAACCTTCGTCTCGTTCAGCCTGGATCGCAAAATCAACAAGCATGATGCCGTTCTTCTTGACGATGCCAATCAACAGAATGACGCCGATCATGGCGACGAGGCCAAAGTCGAACCCTGCCACCTTCAGAGCAAGAAGAGCGCCAAGCCCGGCTGAGGGGAGGGTGGAAAGAATTGTCAGCGGATGGATGAGGCTTTCGTATAGCACGCCGAGGATGATGTAGACGGCGATGAGAGAGGCGAGGATGAGCAAGGGAATAGTCCCGAGAGAATCCTTGAATGCCTTTGCGCTTCCCGAGAAGCTCGTTTGCAGCGAAGCTGGTGGATGCATGTCCGCCACAGTCTTTTCTATCGCCGATGTCGCCTGTCCGAGTGCGACACCTGGCGCGAGGTTGAAGGAGATAGTGACTGCGGGAGATTGTCCTTGATGTGAGATTGAGACCGGTGAAGTGCCATTGGTTGTCCATTTGGCAACAACTGACAGGGGTACGAGCGTGCCGTTGCTTGCGCGAACCGATAGGCGGTCAAGTGTGGCAATGTCACGCTGGAGACTTGGCAATACCTCCAGGATGACCCTGAATGTATCAGTCTGCGTCGAATAGGAGGCGACTTGGCGCTGACCGAAGCCGTCGTAGAGTGTCTCGTCGATCGTTGCAGGCAAAACACCATAGAGCGATGCGGCGGCGCGGTCGATCTTGATCGACAGCATGGGCGCCTCGGCCTGCTGATCGCTGCCAACGTCGCGCAACTCTTTCACCTCCTGCAGCTTGCTGGTGATCTTGGTTGCCCACTCTCCCAGTTCCTGGATATTTCCGTCTTGGAGTGTGAATTGATATTGTGTCTTTGCCGGCCGGGCGCCGATATTGATATCCTGTGCCGACTGCATGAAGAGCTTTATGCCCTGCTGAGCATTCAGTGCCGAGCTCAGGCGATCGATGACTTGTTTGGCGCTTACGTCCCGCTGCTCGAGCGGCTTCAGGGTAATGTTGACATGTCCTTGGTTGAGAGCGTTACCGCCATTGCCACCACCAATGTCCATGAATACGCTGTAAACAGCCGGATCCTTCATGATGATCGCACTGACGCGCTCCTGGAGTTTGGCCATTTCGGCAAAGGAAATGTCGGGTGAGGCTTGGGACAAACCGGCAATGAAGCCGGTATCCTGTTCGGGGAAGAAGCCTTTGGGCGCTATGATGAAGAGGTAGGCGGTCGCCGCGATGGTTCCCAGAAAAACCGCAAGCGTCAGAAAACGATGGCGGATGAGAGGTTTCAGGCTGCGCACGTAGAGCCTGGTCACCCAATCGAAGAATGCCTCGCCAGCAGTGTAGAAGCGTCCGTGCTGGCCGGCTTCCATCGGGCGGATGAACCGGGATGCAAGCATAGGCGTCAAGGTCAGGGACACGATTGCAGAAATTGCGATCGCAACGGTCAGAGTAATTGCGAATTCGCGGAACAGGCGGCCGACAATTCCGCCCATCAACAGGATAGGGATCAGAACCGCGATCAGAGAAAGGCTGATGGACAGGATCGTGAAACCAATTTCGCCCGCGCCCGTCCTGGAAGCCTCAAGCGGATCGACGCCATCCTCGATATGTCTCGTGATATTTTCGAGCATGACAATCGCATCGTCGACCACGAAGCCCACAGCGACGACGAGAGCCATCAGCGACAGGTTGTCGAGGCTGAAACCCAAAACCCACATGGGCGCCAACGTCCCGACCAAAGCGATGGGTAAAGTCAGAACAGGGATCATTGTTGCGCGCAGGCTGCGCAGAAACAGAAATATCACGATGACGACGAGCCCGATTGTCAGCATCAGCGTGAACTGGACGTCATCGACCGAAGCTCTGATCGTCGTCGTTCGGTCGGTTACCAGTTCGAGTTTGATCGATTTGGGCAGCGAGGCCTGGAGCGCGGGAAGCTGGTCCTTGACTGCATTGACCACGGCGATGACGTTGGCGCCCGGCTGGCGAAACACGTCCAGCGCAATCCCTCGCTCGCCATTCGTCCAATGGGCCATTTTGTTGTCTTCGGCACCATCAACAGCCTGTCCGATGTCCCGAATGCGGACCGGGCCGCCATTCCGATAGGCGACGACAGCGTCATTCCATTCGATGCTGCTGCTGATCTGATCATTGGTATTGATCGGGAAGGTGCGCGTCGGATCATCGATGTTTCCTTTCGGCGCGCTGAGGCTCAGATTGCCGATCGCGGTGCGGACGTCTTCCAGTGTGACATCGGCTTGGGCAAGTCGGCCGGGATCCACGGCGATGCGGATCGCGGGCTTTTGCTTGCCGCCAATATTGACGAAGGCAACGCCAGACACCTGGCCGATTTTCGCGGCGACATTGCGCTCGATGAATTCGTCCAATTCAGGCAGCGTCAACGTGTCGGAACTCGCCGAAAGCTGCATGATCGGCGCGTCGGCCGGGTTGACCTTTCGCACGGTCGGCAGCGACGTCATGTCTTTTGGCAGTTGCCCGGAGGCTTCGCTAATCGCGGTTTGGACATCGCTTGCTGCCGTCTGCAAATTCTGGTCGAGCCCGAATTGGACAGTGATTTCGGTGGTGCCAAGAGCGCTATTGGAGGTCATCTCGCTGATGCCGCTGACGCGCGACAAGGCTTCTTCAATCGGCTGAGCGACGCTCGAGGCCATTGTTTCAGGCGAGGCGCCCGGGAGGCTGGCAGCGATTTGGAGCGTGGGAAAATCGATCTGCGGCAGAGCCGACACCGGCATGAACGGATAGCAAATTGCTCCGACCAGGAAGATTCCGGTCATGATCAGTCCGGTCGCCACCGGATGCAAAATGAAGAAGTCGAAGAAGCCTGCGGTTCTTGGGTTCTTGTCACCGCCGGTCATCAGTGGGTCGCCTTTTCAGCAAGCTCGCCAGTCGGTGCTCCGGTCCAGGGCGTCACGGTCACGATCGCTCCATTGCCGATACGCGACTGACCGTCCATCACGACCTGTTCACCCTCTTGGATGCCATCCGTAACCAATGCCATTGCATCCGTAACAAAGGCAGTCTTGACGCTTCTTTTGGTGACCTTGCCGTCGGCTGAAACGACATAGGCATAAAGACCGTCACGGCCTCGAGCCAATGCCTTGTCAGGCACGACCACGCCACCGCGCTTCTCGACGGTCAGGATTGTTGCCACCGGCAGTCCGGGCCAGAGCGCTCCGTCCTTGTTATCGAAGGTGGCTTTGAGATGGATCGAGCCGTTGGACGCATCGACGGCATTGTCCATAATGGTCAGGCGCCCCTTGGCAAGTGTTCGTGCCCCGTCCGTCGACACCAACGTCACCTCGGCGATCCCTTGCCTAAGCGCTTCGCGGATCTCGCCAAAGCGGTCTCCTGGGGCAACGAAGGAGACAGCGATCGGATTCATCTGCGTGATTGTGACGATCCCATCGGTCGAGTTGGCGCTGATCACGCTGCCGACGTCGACCTGCTTGAAGCCGGTGCGCCCGGAGAATGGGGCGACCACCGTCGCAAAGCTGAGTTGCGTCTCAGCGCTTTTGATCAGGGCGTCATCTGACTGAACCGCCGCCGCATATTGCTCGCTGGTGGCGTTCTTCTGCTCCATCGTTGAGGCAGACGCGACCCCTTTCTCGGCGAGCGCTGCGTAACGCTGCGCATCGGCCTTCGCGCTGTTGAGCTGTGCGACGTCCTGGGCCTTTTTCGCTTTGGCGGACGTAAGAGCAGCCACGAGCTCGCGATCATCGAGCTTCAGGATGACGCTTCCCTTTTCGACCATTTCGCCCTCGGAGAAAGGTATCTCAGTCACCTGGCCGTCAATCCTTGACCGCACCGTCACTGACTGCAGCGGCGCAACCGTGCCAATGCCGTTTATAACGCGGTCGAGCTGCTCGGTTCGTGCTGTGATCGCTGTGACCGGCACAGCGGGTGGCTGTTGAGCAAATGCGATATCCGAACGACAGGCGCACATCGCCAAAGCCATGGCCACCATCCAGCGGCGACGGGTGACAGGCAAGGGAATGAAACGAACTGTCATGCCTGTCTCTCCTTCAATTTAGCGGAAGAACGCAACCAAAGGACATTGGTTCGGCCAATCAAGCACTCGTCTCAATTAATCGCACAAAGTGGATACGTCTTCGCTTTTTGGCTATCCGCGTTCAGAGACGCAGGTGGCGCAGTGCCGCTTCGAGTGGTCCGCCATGAGGCGGCGGACCCGCGGGCGGGCCGAGCGATACGGTCTTGCCGGTCTGACGGACAAGGAAACTAGCGTGAAGAAAGCCGTTTTCGAAGCGCCCTTGGACGCTGACTGGCTCGCCGACGTCAACGAGCTTGCCATCCTCACCGGCCGGCCCGGTCTCCACGAGCGCGCGTCCGCTGTCATCTTGGACGACAAACTTGTTACCGAAGATCTCGACTACTTTGCCCTTGATGGTGACGACACTCCAGTCGTCTTGCAGGCTGGAGATGGATACCGCCGTCATGGGCGCCATCTCGATGCTCGGACGTGTAAGCTTCATTGCCGCTGCGCCACCGGCAACCCCGATCGCAAGGATAGCGAATGCGGCTAGGCTGAAGGCTGCGCTGCGCTTGATACGGCCACGCGGTTCCTTCGGTGCTGGCGGCTTCATTTCGATGTCATTGGTCATGGTCGGTATCCCGATTTGGTTTCGACGAGCAACACATTACCGCCTGCTTCCCGACGCAGGCTGAACTTTGCGGTTCAGCTTCGATTAAGCGTTGTAGCCTTACTTCTGCGCCGCTGGAGCCAAGACGATAAGAGGGTGGCCATGCGTGTTCTTTTGGTCGAAGACGACGATGATCTGTCCAAGCGGATCGCGACAAGCCTGCGGGCCGAGAAGTTCGTTGTCGATGTCGTCAGAAACGGCGAGGACGCCGAGCACGCCGGATTGACAGAGATTTACGACGCCGCGGTTCTCGATCTCGGCTTGCCCAAAATAGACGGTGTCGCGGTATTACGCTCCTGGCGAGCTGCCGAGCGAACGATCCCGGTTCTGGTCTTGACGGCTCGGGACGGATGGCCGGACAAGGTTGCCGCCTTCAAAGCGGGCGCTGACGATTTTGTGTCGAAGCCCTTCAAGATCGAAGAATTGATCCTGCGCCTGCGCGCACTTGTTCGGCGTGCGTCCGGGCATGCTGCCCCTATCGTCAAGTGTGGCTCGCTTGCTTTTGACGCACAACTCGGGACTTTCGAGCTCGACGGTCTGCCGTTGAAGCTGACGGCGTTCGAGTGGCGGGTGCTATCCTGTTTGATCCTGCGAAGGGAAACCATCGTTGATCGGCGTGAATTGATAGAGAGGGTCTACCAAAGCGATACGGATGTCGACTCCAACTCGATCGAGGTCATTGTCACGCGGCTGCGAAAGAAGATCGGCGGACAGCGGATCGAGACAACCCGAGGTCGTGGTTATATGCTTACTGCGGTCCAATGAGCATCCAATGAATATGCGCGTGCTGTTGAAGCAGACCATTGCCGGCCGGCTGATCATGTTCTCGACGCTCTTTGCGTTTTCGATGATCATGATCGCCGCGGTGGTTCTGTGGTTTATCGTAACGTCGCTCGTGCGAGAGCAGGTAGACCAGCGCCTTGATGTCCAGCTGGAGGGACTTCGCAATGCGCTCTCTCTGTCAGCCGATGGCAAGATCTTGCTGAAGGGTTCCTTTGATGGGCCACCATTCGATCAGCCGACTTCGGGATGGTACTGGCAGATCAAGGGGGCCGGCACCGAGCTTTCGTCTCGATCGCTGTCGGGGACCTATCTTGAGATGGCATCCCCGAGATTTGGCTGGGCGAATGTCCTTCTTCAGCGTTCTCAACCTGCGGAGGGCGTCAATGGCAGCGGAGTGCGGCTTCATTTTCGGACAGTGAACACGCTTGTCGGGGATAGACCTGTCGCGATCCTTGCCGCTGCTCCACGATCGGCGATTACCGTACCGGCTCTTCGGGCGCTTGCCTGGTTGATCCCAACGATGGCGACACTTGGGGCGGTCCTGATCGGGGGGATCTTTCTGCAAGTCAGATACGGGCTGAAACCCCTGCGCACGCTAACATCTGATCTCGTGGGCGTCCGGGCGGGACAGCAAGCGAAACTTCAGTCCGTCGATGTGAAGGAACTCGTGCCGATCGTGAACGAGGTCAATCGCCTGATCGACCTCAACGAAGCTCGGTTAACGGAAACCCGCGTTCACTTTGCGAATATTGCTCATAGTCTCAAGACCCCGGTCGCAAGCCTCCAACTTGCGCTGACCGATCGAAATGATCCGACAAGCGAGCTGCGAGATCTGGTTGATCGCATAGAGATGCGCCTTCGACATCATCTGGCGCGGGCGCGCTCGACGGTGTCTGCCGCGGGAAAGCCGCAGGCAACGTCGGTCGGCGCGCGGATCGACGATGTTCTCAACATGATGCGGCGGCTTTATGCGGAACGCGGGATCGCTGCTGAAGTGAGGGTGGCCTCGGAAATACGTGTGGCATGCTCGGTTGAGGACCTTGAGGAAATTCTTGGGAATGTCATCGACAACGCCTTCAAATGGGCACGATCTTCGATCGCTATCAGCGTTGAGGGGGCAGGCGAGCGTGCGAGGATCACAGTCGTTGACGATGGACCAGGTGTTGCGGGCGGCGCAATTGAAGCGGCGATGAAACCAGGCGTTCGCATAGATGAGGCAGTGCCTGGACACGGTTTCGGCCTCAGCATCTCGAAGGAGCTTGCGGAGCTGTATGGTGGGTCGGTCAGGCTCGAGAGCGCCGGAGGCGGCTTGATCGTAGTGATTGAACTTCCGCTCGCCAGGGCATAGCGCTTTTCGCCTTGTTGTCTCCATGCGTCGACCGCCAAGCGGTTTTCATGAGGCAAACATGCATTTCGCCCTGCCCGCAAGAACCGCCCCTAAAGCTGGCTACTCCCGCCTATCCGCTTTACGTGGTCATTATCCGATTAACGCGCAATTCTCAATCATGGGTCTGATGGCTGGTCGTTTTGAGAGGCCCTTGGCTGCGGGCCTTAAGCAATCGGCAGTAAATCGCACCTAACGCTGAGTTCCGGATTTCGGTGTTTCGGGTTGTTAAACCAAGATCTCCGATGAGCAACTTGAGTGAAGCTGGTCCGTCCGACGTGCCGTATGTCGGATCGTCCTGCCGATGACCTGGCATTTATCTGGAAAATGCGCACGCGATAGCTGGAGCAAACTGGAATGGCGATTTCACTCTTCAATCGGTCGGCTTCAAACGCGATGCTCGCGCTCAGCCGCTCGCAGGCGATGATCGAGTTCGATCCGCGCGGTAATGTCCTCGCCGCGAACGAGAACTTCTGTTCGCTGTTCGGATACAAGCCGTCGGAGATCATCGGCAGGCATCACGGCATGTTTGTTGACGCGGCCGAGATGGGCTCCGTCGACCATCAAGCCTTTTGGAAGAAGCTCGGGGATGGCGAAATCGAAAAAGGGCAGTACCGACGTTTCGGCAAGGGTGGCCGCGAGATCTGGATCGAGGCGTCCTACAATCCGGTTCTTCGTGGCGGCAGGGTGCACAAGATCTTCAAGCTTGCGACTGATATCAGCCTCGCCAGGGGCAGGGCTAACGAGGATGCAGGCAAGCTCGAGGCCCTTTCTAGTGTCCAGGCCATTATCGAATTCAAGCCGACCGGCGAGATCATCACGGCAAACCAGAATTTCCTAGACGTTCTCGGCTATGATTTGTGCGATATTGTCGGCAAGTATCACGCGATGTTTTGCGAGGCGGACTACGCGCGCTCGACCGAGTATCAGGCGTTCTGGAGCCGACTGAGGCAGGGAGAGTTCATCGCGCAGGAATTTACGCGCCTTGGCCGCGGCGGCAAAAAGGTCTACATCCAGGCCTCATACAATCCGATTTTCGCACCGGACGGCACGGTGCTTAAGGTGATCAAGTTTGCGACTGACGTAACCGGCCGCGTCGAAAATGTTCTAACACTTGGCCAAGCGCTGAGATCATTTTCGGCGGGCGATCTTTGCTCCACTATCCAGCGCCCGTTCATCCCTGCGTTGGAGCCCCTGCGCACTGACTTCAATGCGGCGGCGGACCGGCTTCGCACAGCCATGCAGTCCGTTCGGCAAAGCGCGCAAGCCATTGCAGCGGGATCCGCCGAAATCAGGATGGCTTCAGACGACCTTTCAAAGCGGACCGAGCAACAGGCGGCATCCGTGGAGGAGACGGCAGCTGCCCTTGCCGAAATCACGCGAACGGTCGCGGACACGAGCAAGCGTGCCGATGATGCGGGCAAGCTTGTGGCTGAAGCGCGTGTAAATGCGGAAAGCTCCGGGGAAATCGTGTCGAAGGCGATCGCCGCAATGGGAGAAATCGAGAGGTCTTCGGCAGAGATAGCAGGGATAATCGGTGTCATTGATACAATCGCGTTCCAGACCAATCTGTTGGCTTTGAATGCAGGCGTTGAGGCAGCGCGTGCCGGCGAGGCAGGCAAGGGCTTTGCCGTAGTCGCTCAGGAGGTGCGCGAACTTGCCCAAAGATCAGCCAACGCTGCCAAGGAAATCAAGGCATGCATCAACCTGTCGACCGAAGAAGTTGAGCGCGGCGTGGAACTCGTAGCGGCGACAGGCAAGGCACTCGGCAAAATCGTCGCTCATGTGGCTGATATCAACGCCAATGTCAGTGCAATTGTCGAAAGCGCGCGCGAACAGGCGGTCGGCTTGGGTGAGATCAATATCGCTGTCAATGCCATGGATAACGGCACGCAGCAAAACGCCGCGATGGTCGAAGAAGCAAATGCCGCGACCCACGGGCTGGCGAATGAAGCGGATGCGCTTTTCCGACTGATCGGTCAGTTTCAAGTCAATGACCCTCGATTGCCTGCCAGACAAAAAGATGTCCATTCGAAGCTCCAAGGCGTCGCAACGTTGCTTCCTAAGGCGAAGCGCGTCGGAAATGCTGCCGTAGAGCATCAGTGGGAAGACTTTTGAAGACATTGTCCACACCTGCCCCAAGCGTCAGTCCACCAGGAAATCGACGACAATCCGGTTCCATCGGCTCCTCCCGGAGACCCCTGCCGGCTGTATCGAGGATGCTCATTCAAGCAATATCCGGGACGATATCGAGATGCACGTCATGAACATTTCGCGTCGATAAGATTTCGGACCAATACGCCATCCGTGCAGGGCGGGTTACCGGATTTCGACCTCCGGGTCGCCCGCAAGCTTTCTGCCGCCTGCAAAATATGATCTTTTTACTCTTGTTTTTTGGTGCGACGCGACGCTATACGGCTTTCGTCTCACCGCCCGCGCTACTCGGGGCTCGAACAAGGAAAGTGCCATTGATCGCCCTGAAACCCGCTCTATTCGCCGCCGGATTGTCCGTTATGCTCGGCTTTGCCGCGACGGAGACCACCGCCGCTCCAACGACGTACCCGCTCACGCTCGAAAATTGCGGCGAGAAGGTCACTTTCCAGAAGGCGCCGCAGCATGCCATCGGACTTGGCCAAAACAGCGCCGAAATCATGCTTTTGCTCGGCCTTGAGGACAGGATGGCCGGAACGGCCTTCTGGCCGAGTAAGGTCCTGCCGCAACTGGCAGAGGCAAACGCGAAGGTAAAGCTTCTTACGGTGGAGTTTCCGACCTTTGAATCGATGCTGGCGCAGAATCCGGATTTCGTCGCGGCCGCCCTGCCGAGCCTGATCGGCCCGACCAGCAAGGTTGCCAAGCGCGAGGACTTCGACAAGGTAGGGGTCCCGACCTATCTGTCGCCAAGTACTTGCCTCAGCACCGAGAAGGTCAAGAACGAATACGGCAGCCGCGATCAGCTTTGGAACATGGAGCTTCTCTACAGGGAGATCGATGAACTCTCGCAGATCTTCGACGTAGCCGATCGGGGTCAGGCGCTGATCGCCGATTTCAAGGCCCGCGAGGCCAAATTGCGTGCCGGCGTTACAAGGGACGGCAAACCGCTTTCCTACGTCTTCTGGTTCTCCAGCCAGTCGCCAACGGCCGACGCCTATCTCGGCGGCAAGAATGCGGCTTCTGGCTTCATCGCCGATCTGCTTGGCGGCAAGAATGCTGTGACGGCTGATGCAGAATGGCCAACGCTCGGTTGGGAAAGCATCATTGCACTCAATCCCGACGTCATCGTTGTTGCAAGTCTCGATCGCAACCGCTGGGAGCTCGACAAGCCGGAAGCGAAGATCAAGTTCCTCAAGAGCGATCCAGCCGTCAGCCAGATCCAGGCTGTTAAGAGCAACGCAATCGTTGTCATGGACGGCCAGGCTATGAACCCGACGATCCGTACGCTCTATGGTGCCGAGCAGGTTGCCGAGCAGCTGAAAGCGCACGGTCTCCTGAAGTGAGCCGCGACGGTCACATCCTTCGTCAGCAGATCGTTTTCGGCGGTCTGCTGCTGGCATCCCTCGTCGCGATCGGCCTTGTGGTGGGCGTCAGCGTCGGTATCGGCGATTTGCCGATACCGCTTGCCACCACCTATTCCGCCATCACCAACCGGTTGGGATGGACCTCTATCGAACTCAACCGGATCCATGAGACGGTGATATGGGATTATCGTCTCAGCCGCGCTTTGGTTGCCGCCTTTTGTGGCGCCGGGTTGGCGCTTTCAGGTGCGATCATGCAATCGCTGCTGCGCAATCCGTTGGCCGAGCCTTATGTACTTGGAATTTCAGCCGGCGCGTCCAGCGGCGCGGTCGCCATCGTCATTCTTGGGGTCGGTTCGGGCGCCGTTTCTCTTTCCTCCGGCGCCTTCGCCGGGGCATTTGCCGCCTTTCTCTTCGTGGCGTTGCTGTCGAACGGCACGCGCGGCGGCGCCGACCGCACCATCCTGGCCGGCGTTGCGGCCTCGCAATTATTCAATGCCGCAACCTCCTATATCGTGACGACATCCGGCAATGCACAACAGGCCCGCGATGTCATGTTCTGGCTGTTGGGCAGTTTTGGTGCGGTCCGCTGGCCCGAATTCATCCTGGTCTCGGTCGTCGTCGGTGCATGCCTTGTCGCCTGCCTTTTTTATGCTCGCGTACTGGATGCTTTTGCTTTCGGCGATGAGGCTGCGTCGGCGCTCGGCGTCAATGTCGGTCGCGCCCGCATCATACTTTTCGCATTGACGGCAATGATGACGGCAACCATCGTCAGCATGGTCGGGTCGATCGGTTTCGTCGGCCTTGTTGTGCCGCACGCGGCGCGCTTCGTCGTTGGTCCGTTGCATATCCGGCTTTTGCCGGCCTGCGCCACCGTCGGGGCGATTTTCATGGTACTGGCGGACATCGCATCGCGGGCGCTGATCCCTCAACAGGTTCTACCGATCGGCGTCGTCACCGCCCTTGTCGGCGTGCCTTTCTTCTCCATCATTCTTTTTCGGTTCCAGCGTGTCTAATGAGTATCAAAGCGAATGACTTAGTCTGGAAGATCGGCAGAAGAACAATCATTGACGGCGTATCGTTGGCCGTCGAACCCGGGAAGACGCTCGGACTTCTCGGTCCCAATGGCTCCGGGAAAACCTCCCTCCTGCGGCTTCTTGCCGGTCTGAAGCGACCACATTCCGGCTCGGTCTCGATCGAGGGCAGGAACGTTCGGAGCATTTCCCGTCGGTCGATGGCCCAACGCGTTGCCTTCGTCGAGCAGCATGCGGCAACGAATGCCAATCTGAAGGTCATCGACGTCGTTAAACTCGGACGCTTCCCACACCGTTCAATGTTTTCCAACTGGAATGCACGGGATGACGAGGCAGTCTCAAGCGCGCTCGAACGCGCTGGCATGACCGCGAAACGTGATGACCGCTGGCAGAGCCTGTCTGGCGGTGAGAAGCAGCGCGCCCACATCGCGCGGGCTCTAGCGCAAGCTCCCAGGGAGCTTATCCTGGACGAGCCAACCAACCATCTCGACATCCAGCACCAAATCAGCTTGCTGCGACTTGTGTCTGGATTACCAATCACGAGTATCATCGCCCTGCATGATCTCAACCATGCGGCCATGTTTTGCGATCATCTTATCGTCATGCAGAATGGCAAGATCATTGCCCGTGGTGCGCCAGAACAAGTCATCACTCAAGATCTCCTGAAAGACGTCTTTTCCATCGATGCACGCGTGGAGATTTCCCCGCATCACGATCGACCGCATATCCACTTCTTACCTTAGGTTCATTACCGTGACAGCTTGGGAGCTGGAACACTGCCGCGTCAGCAGAGCGCTTCATCGACCATAAGCGGAAATGCTCCACCCTCTCAAGTCGCCAGTTGCGCACAACTTGAATTTAGGCAGTTCAAAACGTTAGGTCAAAGTTAGAAATATACGCAGGCAAGCCACTCCAGCCATCGATATCCATCATAGGCTCCATCGGCAGTGAGCTGGTCGATCTCGTCGTCGATCTGACCCAGCAACAGCTCCAACTGCAAGGCATCACCGGTTTCCTGATCTCTCAGACTATGGGCAATGATCTCGCCACCGTCGCCATCAACAGCAAGACGCAGCTTTCGCCAGCCGCGCCGGGACTTCGCACCATGCTTTTCTTCCAGCCCATTGGCCCGCGCCATCGCTCCTCAGCCCGGTGCTGCCGATCAGAACGTGGATGGGTCCGTCCGCGATATGCTGCCGGTCGTTGCTTCTGGGCGGTGGCTTCCAGGTTCTGGTTCTCCGCTTCAGCGTGGTGTGATCGGGCACCGGCAATCCAATCCCATCATCTCAAGCACCGAACTCAGAGGCCCTTCGCTCTGACGCAAACACGGCCCAAGCACCATGTCCGGCATCAGGGTCGTTTCGATTGCCGGATGGGGATAGAGAGGCTGGCCACCACGGATCTTGCGACGTGGGGCTGCCCAGCCCGCCAGCGCTTCCGGCGCTATACAAAGGGTTGAACTGCCGCAGCGGCGAAGGTACGCCTCATGCTCCACCCAATTCGTCATCTTGAACTTCATTTTACGGATGGGGTGACGGCGAGCGGCTTTATGTTTCTACGGCATCGATGATCAACCAAGCTGCTTTCGATCGCAACCCCATACGCGGAAACTGCTGAAATCTGATCCGTGCACCAGCGCCCGGAACAGCCGCTTGACGAGGTTGCGAAAGGCGTAGGCACACAGAGCAATGCTCCGCTGTCTCTGCGACAACGGAGCTTCAGATCACAAGATGTCAGTTCTTGACCGTGTCTTCCAGGAAGAAGCGGCCGAGCGGGTTTTGGTGGAAGTTCTCAATGTTCTTGCGTGAGACGTTGATATAGGGGCTGTAGTAGAGGTCGACCCAGTTGACATCGTCCTTCGCCATCTTCTGCAGATCGACATACATCTGCTCGCGCTTCTTCAGATCCAATTCAAGTCGTGCCTTGGCGACCAGGTCCTTGACCGCTTCATTCTTGTAGTTGGTCATATAATTGTTGTTGGAGTCATGACCGAGCACGAAGGTCGTCTTCTGATCCGGATCGAGAATGTCGTTGGTCCAGTAGTTGACCGAGATGTCATAGTCGCCGGCGATCGTCATATCCCATTCCTGGCTGGGGTCGACCTTTTCGAGATTGGCGGTAATCCCGGCTTTGGCAAGCTGCTGCTGAACGAGCACGGCCGTCTGTTCGTCCACCTCGTCACCGGCACGGATGAGATACTTCAGCGTCAGGTTCGAGACGCCTGCGGCTGACAGCATCTGTTTGGCTTTTTCCGGGTCGTAGGGGCGTTGCAGATTGTCTGGATAATAGTAAAGCGCGCCCTTCGGGATATAGGAATTCGCAACCGTTCCCTGATGGAAGGTTACGGCGTCGACGATCGCCTTCTTGTCGATCGCCATGTCGAGCGCTTGGCGGACTTCCTTCTTGCCAAGGTCGCCATGGGCGTGATTGATCAAGAGGTGATCCTCACGCGTGGAAGGGTCGATCACCACGTTGAGGTTGGGGTCCTTCTTGAGTTCCTCGACGCGCGAGAACGGCACGAAGATCGCCGTGTCGAGCTGGCCCGCCTGCACGTTCAGCATGCGGGTATTGTCGTCGGGGACCGAGATCCACTCGACGCCATCCAGCTTCACGCGGTCGGCCTGCCAGAAGTTCGGGTTCTTCTTCAGGATGATGCGGTCGCCGCGGCGCCATTCCTCGACTGAGAAGGCTCCGGAAGCGATCGGCTTTTCGCCATAAGCGTCCGGCCCCATCGATTCCATCCCGGCCTTCGAGATCACCGACGCGTTCGGCAAGGCGAGCGTCGAAAGGAAAGGCGCTGAGGCGTGCTTGAGCTTGATGGTCAGAGTATGTGGATCTGTCGCAACCGCCGTATCGATCACCTTATAGGAATCGCTCCAGAGCGATGCCTTGTCGTCTCGGATACGCAGCAGGCTGAAGGCCGCGTCTTCCGCTGTCAGCGGCGAGCCGTCCGAGAACTTCGCGTCACGGATCTTGAAGACATAGGTGAGGCCGTCTTCCGAGGCCGTCCAGCTTTCCGCAAGACCCGGTTCCAGCTTCGTGCCGGTCTTGTCGACACGCACCAGCACGTCGTAGACGTTGGAGAATACCCAGTTGTCGATATTCTGCGCCGTCTTGATCGGATCGAATGTTGTCGAATCCTCGCGGCGGCCGATGGTCAATACGCCGGCAGCTTCCGCATAGCTCGCGCTCAGCGTCAAGCCGGCGAGAATTGCGGCAAGCCCGACAGTTTTCCACTTGTTGATCATGAATTCGTTCCCTTCGTTGTTATCGCATGCGTTTGGCTGATTGGGTCGGCTCGGCTGGTGCCGCATCGCGTATGTCATACAGAGGCCTGTCCGGGTCGATATCGGGAATGGCGGCAATGAGCGCCGCGGTATAGGGATGCTTCGGGCGAGAGAAGATCTCCTGCGAACGGCCTTCCTCGACAATTTCGCCGCGATACATCACGACGGTCCGTTCACACAGATTGCGCACGATGGCGAGGTCATGAGCGATGAAGAGGAGGGTCAGGTTCATCCGGCGCGTCAACTCGCGGAAGAGGTCGACGATCTGCGCCTGGATGGTGACATCGAGGGCGGCCACGCATTCGTCGGCGATGATGAGCTTCGGATCGACCGCAAGCGCCCTTGCGATGCCGGCGCGCTGGCACTGGCCGCCGCTCATGCTGCGCGGTTTGCGATCGGCGAATTCGCGTTCAAGCCCAACGAGATCGAGCAACTCACCGATGCGCGCGGGGATGTCGGTCCCGGCGACCTTGCCGTGGACTTTCAGGACCTCGGCGAGCGTCTGGCCGATCGTCAGTCGCGGATTAAGCGCGTTGAACGGGTCCTGGAAGACCATGGCGGTTTCGCGTCGCAGCCTGGCAAGGCCGGAGTTCTTCTGCTGTGTTAGATCAACGCCGTCGAAGGTGACGTGACCGGAAGAGATCGGAGTAAGTCCGAGAACGGCGCGGGCAAGCGTGCTCTTGCCGCTGCCGGATTCACCGACGATGCCGATGGTTTCTCCCGGCATGACCTTCAGGCTCACACCGGAAACGGCGCTGACCGTCTTCGCATCGCTGCCCTTGAACAGACCGCCGCCGACCTTGAAACGGACATGGAGGTCGTCGATTTCGAGCAGCGGCTTGACCGATCTGTCGGACTTCGCGGATTCCGGCTGCGTGATTGCCACGTCGTCGGGCAAAGAAGGGTGGCTGTTGATCAATTCGATCGTATAGGGATTTTCAGGCCGGCTGAGGACCGTTTTTTTGGCGCCTTGTTCGAGCAGCCGGCCGCTCCGCATGACGGCGATTCGGTCGCAGGTCTGAGCGACGATGCCGAGATCATGGGTGATCAGGATGATCGAAAGCCCGCGCTTGTCGCGAATGTCGATCAGGAGCCGCAGGATCTGCGCCTGGATGGTGACGTCGAGGGCCGTTGTCGGTTCGTCGGCGATCAGGATCTTCGGGTTGCAGGAGAGCGCGACGCCGATCATCGCACGCTGCCGCATTCCGCCGGAAAACTCGTGCGGATAGCCATCATACTGCCTGATGGGATCGGGAAAGCCGACCTGGGCCAGGATCTCGGTTGCGGCTGCGCGCGCCTCGCGCGCTTTGAGACCTTGATGATAGCGGATGCCTTCGGCGATCTGGTCGCCGATGCGCATGACGGGATCGAGATGGCTCGTCGGATTCTGAAAGATCATGCCGATCTCGCCGCCGCGGACCTCAAGCATCTCGGCGTCGCTGATTTCCGTGAGTTCGCGTCCTTCGAGACGAATGGAGCCGCTTTCGATGCTCAGAAGCGACGATGGCAGCAGCCGCACCAGCGAGCGGCACAGGAGACTCTTTCCGGAGCCGCTCTCGCCAACAAGACCGAGAATTTCTGCCTTGCCGAGATCGAGTGAAACGCTGTCGATCAGCGTGCGGGTGCTGCCGTCGAGGCTGGCCTTGACCACCAGGTCGCGAACGGAAAGGACGGGCTCGCTCATTCATGCACCCCCAGCAGCTCTCCGAGCGCATCGCCCAGCATGCTGAAGCCGAAGGCGAGACAGACGATGGAAAGGCCGGGAAACAGCGTGATCCACCAGGCCGTGGTGATGAAGCTCTGGCCTTCCGCGACCATGACGCCCCACTCGGCAAGCGGCGGCTGCACGCCGAGGCCGAGATAGCTGACGGCCGCGCCGCTCAGCAGCACCAGCACGGCATCCGACATGGAAAAGACGATGGAGCCGGCAATCGCGTTCGGCAGCAGATGGCGAAACATGATCCGGGGCCGACTGAAGCCGAGGCTGACGGCGGCAACCGCATAGTCGCTGCCCTTTAAGACCAGCATCTGCGCGCGGATCAGGCGCGCATAGGAGACCCAGCCGACCAGGGCCATGGCGATATAGAAGCTGCTCAGCCCCGGCCCCAGAATGGCAATGATCGACAGCATCAGCACCAGGAAGGGGAAGGCGAGGATGATATCGACGATGCGCATGAAGAGCGCGTCGACAATGCCGCCGAAAAAGCCGGCGATGGTGCCGACGGTCGTCCCGATCAGAAACGGGAAGAGCACGCCGATGACAGCGATCTGCAGGTCGATGCGCACGCCCCAGATGACGCGCGAAAGAATGTCACGCCCGAAATTGTCCGTGCCGAACGGATGCAGGAACGACGGCGCCTGCAGGCGTACATCGGCATTCTGGAATATCGGGTCATAGGGTGCGACGATCGGTGCTGAAATCGCCAGAAGAAGGAAGAACAGAAGTATGCCGCCGCCGAGTGTCAGCGTCAGATGTTTTCCGAAGAACCTGCTCCAGCCGAGGGAGGCCGTCGCTGTCGTGCCGATGCTCATAGCTTCACCCTCGGATCGACGGCGACCGTGACGATATCGGCAAGGAAGTTGACAAGCACCGTAGCGCAGGCAAATACCATCGCAACGCCCTGGACCACCATGTAGTCACGCGAGAAGATGGCGCGCACCAGCAACTGGCCCATGCCAGGCAGGGCAAAGACGCTTTCGACGACGACCGTGCCGCCGATCAGCCAGCCGATGTTGACCGCAAGCAGGTTGATGGTCGGAACCAGCGAATTCGGCACGACATGCCGCCAGAAGACGATGCCCTCAGGCATGCCGCGGGCGCGGGCGGCGGTCGCCACATCGGATTTCAGCGATTCGATCATGGCCGCCCGCAGGCTGCGGGTCAGTACCGTCGAGAGCGACAGCGCTACCGTCAGAGCCGGCAGGATGAGATGGGCAACCTTGTCGCCGATCGTCGAGCCGTAACCGGAAACCGGCAGGACGCCGAGTTGGACGCTAAAGAGGATGATCAACATCAGCCCCAGCCAGAAGGGCGGAAAGCCGATGCCAAAGGTCGAAACGACGCGCACGATATGATCCGGCGCACGGCCGACATTGCGCGCGGCAATCGCCGACATCGGCACGGCAATGAGGATCGACAGGATGACGCTTGTGACGACCAGCGCGATGGTCGGCTCGATCCGGGTGGAAATCAGCGGCAGCACGTCGATCTTGTAGAGGATCGACTTGCCCATCTCGCCGTTGCCGAGATTCTTGATGAAATAGAAATATTGCAGCCACATCGGTTGATCGAGGCCATATTGCGCGCGGATGCTGGCAAGTGCGGTCGGCGTCGCGCGCGTGCCGAGGATATTGCGTGCAGGATCGCCGGGAATGAGGCGCACCAGAACGAAGGTGATGACGCTGATGCCGAAAAGGACAGGCAGGAACTGTAGCGGTCGCGTCAGTACGAACTTATAGCGATGCATGGTGGCGATCGCCCCCTTGTCGTCGATGGGATTGGATCACCTTAGTCTGCATCAGCTTGCCCCATGTCGCGACAGGAAATCGAGAAGGGCCGGATAGTAGTCCTGCGGGTTCTCGTAGAAGGGCATGTGGCTGGCATTGGCGAAGACCTTGAGTTCGGCGTCCTTCAAGGCAAGCTTCATCTTGAGCGCGCAGGCCGGGGTCAATTCGTCATGCTCGCCGACGGTAATCAGCACGGGCATGGAGAGCCGCGGAAGATCCGGAATGCGGTTCCAGTCCTTGAGATTGCCGACATAGAGAAATTCGTTGGGGCCTTGCATCGTCTCGTAGGGACCCATGTTCCAATCGTCGAGCGAGCGGCGCACCGGTGCGGGCCATTCCGGCAGACGACAGACATGGCGATGATTGAGGATTGTGACGGCGGCGAGATATTCGGGATGGTTATAGGTGCCCTGCGCCTCGTGTTTCTGCATCATGGCGACCGTTTCCGGCCCGAGTGCGGCGCGCAGCCGCTCCAGCTCGGAAATCAGATGCGGCATGTCGGCGACCGTGTCTTCGAGGATCAGCGTCTGCAGGTTTTCGGGATAGGTCAGCGCGTAGTCGATTGCCAGCCAGCCGCCCCAGGAGTGACCGAGCATATGCACCTTGCCGAGGCCGAGCGCCCTGCGGACGGTCTCCGTCTCCTCGACATAGCGACCGATGGTCCAGAGGTCCTTGTCGCGCGGCCGGTCTGAAGCGCCGGTGCCGAGCTGGTCGAAGGCGACGACCCTGTAGCCCCTTTCAACCAGGCAGGAGTGCGCCTCGCGCAGATAGTCGCAGGGCAGTCCAGGTCCGCCATTCAAGCAGAAGACGGTTTCGGGCCCGCTACCGAAGCTGTAGGCAACCACCTTGTAACCATCGACCTCGATGTCGTGCCGCCCCTCAGGCTCAATTTCACGCCACATTGACAACTCCGGCGAAAGATTCCGCTTGCTCAATATTTGAGCATGGCTAAATTTTTACCTTAAACCGCAATCGGCACCAGCTATAAGAAGTGATAGGTTGGGAGGTCGCAGGCACAGACGGGAACCACTGCATGTTCGATCAAATCGGAACCATCAGGCGTCAGTTCACGGCGCATCAGACGCTGGACGGTCGCATCGACCATGTCTTCGAAAGCATGAAGGCAATCGGTTTCGAGGCCTTGATCTATGATTATTCGCCGGTGCCTTACGATCTCGACGGCAAGATCATGATCCCTTCGCTTCTAAAGCTCAGGAACATCTCCGACGATATGTACGAATATTGGTTCGATCACGGCTATTTCCGCATCGATCCCGTGCAGCAGGTGGCGCTACGCACCTCCGCGCCGTTTTTCTGGAATTATGATCCAGACGCCGACACACTGATCAAGCGCTTCATGAGCGACGATACGGCACCCGTTGCGCGCTATCTGAGCGAGCGTGACATGTCGACGGGTGTCACCGTGCCGGTGCACATGCCTCGCGGCGATTATGCGACGGTCACCGGAATTCGTTTCGGCGGCAAGAAGGATTTCGAGCGCGACGCTCTGCGCTACATCGCCGATTTCAACCTGATCGCCCACGTCTTCCACGAGACGGCCTATTCGCTCTTCGACAGCGCGGCGCTGAGTGTCGGCAAGATCCGACTGACGGATCGGGAGAAGGAATGCCTGCGCTATTCCGCCGAGGGTTATTCCGCCAAGGAGATCTCACGTATCATCGACCGCTCCGTGCCCACGGTCGTCATGCATCTCAATGCTGCGGCAAAGAAACTCGGCGCCAAAAACCGCACGCAGGCTGTGGTCCGTGCCACGCATTATCGCCTGCTGGACGCGCAGCCATCCTATAAGTTGTGATAGCTGCCGTGCGCGCTGCGGCCACGTTATGGTCTCCACCGTCAAGGCTTGGAGATGGAGAGACACGTGGCCGCAATCCCGACGCAGGAAGCCTTTTTGCCCTTTCGCGAATACCGGACATGGTACCGCGTCGCCGGCTCGCTCGATTCAGGCAGGCTGCCGCTCGTCGTCGCCCATGGCGGGCCGGGCTGCACGCATGATTACGTCGACAGCTTCAAGGACATCACCGAGATCGATGGCCGCGCCGTCATCCACTACGATCAACTCGGCAACGGCAAGTCCACGCGACTGCCGGAGAAAGGCCCGGACTTCTGGACTCCGGCGCTGTTTCTCGATGAGCTTGATACGCTGCTGAAACATCTCGGCATTGAGGACCGCTATGCCTTTCTCGGCCAATCGTGGGGCGGCATGCTGGGTGCAGAACACGCAGTGCGGCGGCCAAAGGGGCTGAAGGCGCTGGTAATCGCCAATTCGCCGGCGAACATGCATACCTGGGTCGCGGAGGCGAACCGTCTGCGCCAGGAACTGCCGCAGGATGTTCAAGATGTGCTGCTGAGGCACGAGCAGGCCGGGACAATCACCGATCCGGACTATATCGCTGCTTCCCGGGTCTTCTACGATCGCCATGTCTGCCGTGTCGTGCCTTGGCCCGCCGAGGTCGCGCGCACCTTCACCACCATGGACGAGGACAATACGGTTTACCGCAACATGAACGGTCCGACCGAGTTTCACGTCATCGGCACCATGAGGGATTGGACGATTGAAGACAGGCTTCCCCTCATTGAGGCGCCGACCTTGCTGATCTCAGGTAGATACGACGAGGCGACACCGCTGGTAGTCAAGCCCTATGTCGATCACGTCAGAGGCTGCGAATGGGTGCTGTTTGAAAATTCCAGCCATATGCCACATGTCGAAGAGAAGGACCTTTGCCTGAGGGCGGTCTCAGAGTTCTTGGGACGGTATGATTGACCTTTCGACTTTAAGAGCGTGCCAAGAGTAATGTCGGGTGCGGTTCTCCCGACATGGATTGCTCTATGGAGCGGCGTGCGGCCATTGTCGCAGACCATGGCCATCTCGTCGCCCGTACTGGGCGACGTTGGCATAAAGGTTAGAGCGCTTGATGATCGACGGCCCGGAATTTGTGTCATGCGATCTTGACCTCTGGGCCCATGCGCTGCACTCACCCATGACCCAGTCAGATTCCAAAGAGGCTGAATCCGGGTTGGACGTTGGTCCTGTTCTTCGCATCAATTGCGCGCCGAAGCCACCGATGTCGCTCGCTAATACGAGCCGCGCGCTTTTGGCAGCAGCGTTGCGCAGCGAACGTGGCTGGTCGAGTTTCGAGAAACATTGCCACAGATCTTAGGTGACGTGGATCAAAAACATGGCAAGGTGCCGGCACACAACAGCCGACCCCTACCGCTCGGTCGCTCGGAGCATCCGCCTCGTCTGCTCAAGTACTCGCAATAGAATCATTCCGCGACGCCCGATTTCTCGAAGGGCCGCTCTTTGTCATCGAGCTGGCGAATATAAAGGTGCCTGAAGTTTGGATTTGTATTGACGAAGATTGGAAGACTAGCGGCCCCGATCACTGGGGCGTCATCCGTTATCTGACCGATCACAAGACGCGGCCAGCGCCTGTCCTTGCGCTCGCTCAAAGAGCGATGCAGTGGATATGCCCGCTCCACCAAGGCAGCGATGATCGATGGCGGTAGTGAGCCGCCGACCGTGATGAATTCGGGATCAATCGTGCTCTCGAGTATGGCGGTCAGGAAGCGCAAACACAGGCCGGCTTCCTCCATCCAGGCCGACAGGCGCGGGTCGCGCTGGCTGTGCAAGTCTGCGAGAATTGAAGCATCGGCAACCGCTGCATCCGCCTCTTCGCGGCTCCAGTCGAGCGCATTCGCAATGCCGTTCAACGAGAGAATGGAATCGACGATGATCGGCTCGTCACCATTGCACGCGCGACTGGGCAGAAAAGGCAGGAGGCCCAACTCGCCGGCGTTTCCCCAGGCGCCCTTCAGAGGCATGCTGTCGACGATGACGCCGGCGCCGACGCCGTAGCCGATATAGAGATGGGCGAAATTCCGCTTGTCCCTGTCACTGCGGGCAAAATGCTCGCCGATAGCGGCGGCGGTTGCGTCATTTTCGACGAGCACCGTTAGCCCGCAGAGGTCATTCAGGCGTTGGGCCACCGGAACGCTTGCCCAGGCATCCCATCCGGCCTGCTTGGTGGCAAAGTCATAGATGTCGTCGTCGAGCGTCGGCAGAACCAGGCCGATGCTCCAGATCTTGTCGCGTGGGACTGCAGCCTCCTCGATCAACTCATCGGCAAGCCGGGCAATGTGCTGCGGTTCATGCCCGCTTGCCGATCCGTGCCATCAGATTGATTGCCTGCGTGTAGTTCAGACCACCAGGTGTAAGGGTTGCGACATCTGGCATGATGCTGGAATCTAGACTTTCGCAGTCGAGAGCGATCACGACCCGCGCTCCTTCCTTAATATGCCGAAGAAGAGCAGCTTTGACACCCTGTGTGTATCATGAGCAGTTGCGAAGCGACTGCCGTAGCGTCGTGCTGCGTCGACATCGGCCAGGCCCGCGCTTCATGAGATCCATGGATCGATGATCTCGATCCCAAATCCCTCGAAGTCCTTGACGTTGCGGGTTGCGATCGTGAGGTCATGAACGATCGCAGTGGCGGCAATCAAGCCGTCCATAGATGAAAGCCCTCGACCACTGCGCTTTGCAAGGCCCATAAGATCGCCCCACGCCAAGGCGATCGGTTCGTTCACTGTGATCACCCGATTTTCGAAGCGTCCGGGGAGGTCTGTCGCCAACCATTCAGTCAGTGCATCGCGCTTTCGCCCAGCGTCCATCAACGCGACGCCTCGACGAATTTCCGCAATTGATATCACGCTGATGAATGTCCGATCCTCATCGAGTCCATCCAGCCATTCCAGAACACGGGTTTCCGGGATTGGCCTTGTCACTTCTGACAAAATATTGGTGTCGAGTAGAAGCCTCACAGCGGCAGGTCGCGCGGTTCGTCGCGTTGACGCTCAACATCGAGGTCGGCACCGCGGAGTGGCGATTCCATCAAAAACTGTGCGAGCGAGCCCTTGCGTGACGTCTTCTTCTGCCACTCTTCGGCAGAGACGACAACGACGCTTGGCTTCCCGTTTCGCGTAATGGTCTGGGGCGCGGATTGGGCCCGCTCGATAACTTCGGAAAGTTTGGCCTTTGCGTTGGCGACGGTCCAACTTTTATCGTCATGTGATGATGGCCGCATGGGCGCTCTCCTTAACTATATTGACCATAATGACTATATAAGCCGACCCAGGACGGATCACAAGTCGCTTGTGGGGCGCGCGTGCGAGCAACGGCATTTCCCTCCTGTTCATGATACGACAGCCTGAGCATTCCTTTTGTCCAGGACCTAAATTACCAATCGTGTCGCCCGCCCATTCTTCCGTTCGGCATTGTTATAATAACTCGCCGCCTGCGTGACGGACTTATGCAGGGACTGCTGCATCGCCTCTTGCAGGGGGACGCCGTGGTTGGCCGCTTCCGTCAGATAACCTGAGCGCAGCCCGTGGGCCGAAAACATCTCCGGATCCAGACCAGCCTGCCTACACCGGCCTTTTAGGATCAGATTGACCGACTGCGGTGTCAGCGCTCGCCGATCGATATTGCCCCATTGGTCGATACGCCGGAACACCGATCCGCTGTCGATCTGGGCCTCCGCAAGCCATTGCTTCAGCGCTTCGACGGGCCGGCCGATCAGGACCACATGCACTCGGTCGTCTGCGGTCGTCGTCTTTGTGCGACCAAGATTGACTGTGAGACAGGGCAGACGAGGGGAGGCGGGGGTTCTTGGATCGGCATGGACCGGCTCTTCGTCGACCAGATCCTCGACCCGCAGATCGGCGATTTCCGACCGTCGGCGACCGCCGGAGGCAAACGCCGTGAGCAGCAGGGCGCGATCGCGAACATCCACGAGGCGATCGCCGGCACAGGTGACCAGCAGCTTTGCCAACACATCGCCGGTAACTGCCCGTCTGCTCTTAGGCTGCCTTGGTCGTCCACTGGCCCGCACGGCGAGCCGCAATGCGGCCTTCAGTGAAGGCGCGGAGAATGCTCCTGTCAGGCCGCGCCAGCGGGTCAGGATCGACCAGGAGGTCAGCCGCCGGCGCACTGTGTCGGGCGCATGCGGACCCTCGGAACGCAGCAATCCCTTGGCGCGCAATCCCGTCTCGACGTCGGCCGGCATGCCATGGCCAGGATCCTCGGCACGTTCGACCGGGTCCCAGAGATGATGGGCGACGAATTTCAAAGCCAAGCTTTCCGGTGCCGGCCAGGGGAGGGGGCTGCCGATGGCAAGCTCGCACCAGGCTTCGAGGTAGCCGAGATCGGAGGCCAAGGCTCGAAGCGTATTCGCACCCATGCCTTCCTTGGCCAGATGTTTGAGGGTAGCGACATCCTCGTACGTCAGCAGGGTGGCCAGCTGATCGCGGCGGGCAAAGGGCAGGATAGCGTCGAGCGCATCCAGCTCCTCGGCGCGGCTCTGAAGCGGATCAACCGAAGAGGAGAGGGGGATCGCCTTGCGTGTCATTGGGCTGACGATGCAGGATGACGCATTATATCCGTCCGTCCGAAATCACTTCCCTTGAAGAGGAGAGGGGCCTTGGCAACGCTGGCACCCGCATAGGAAAAGCAATCCCCCATGTTCAGTCCGGCCGGATGGCGGCCTTTGCCATACTGCTCAAGCGCCTGCTCGGCTGCACGGTAATGCTTTACATCGAAGGCGACAGTCGTGACATTGGGCGCCTCGGAAAAGCGGGCAACGATATCGCCAAGGTTGGAAAATCGCTTAGCCGCCAGGACCGTCCGGGTTTCGAACAGGGTTGGCCAACCGATGGTGATCACCGATTCTTGACGCAACACCGTCTTGAATGTTTCAGCTTCCGGTTCATCGAGCATGATCGCAACAAGAACGGAGGTATCGAGAGCAATCATTTCGGCAACCCGTTCTCGTCATGGAGATCGTCGTGAGCCGACATGGTGCCGGGAGGAACGGTACGCCGCCCTTCGGCGGCGAGCTCCCAAATGACATCGAGCGGATGTGCCTTGTTCTGTTGCCGCAATTCGACATCATAGCGCTCGAGTGCCTGTTCAACGAGTTTGTTGACTGGCATGCCGGTGCGGCGGGCGAGCGCATGCGCTAATTCTTTCGCCTTGGCGCTGCGGACGGAGAGTTGTGGTTCGGACATGAGTTTTCCTCGTCGAAATCCAACCTGAGTATAGCGATTTGCGCCGCGGATGGCGAGATTTTGCCTCCAGATGGCTAATTATCGATACTTAGTAGCAGCCATCAAAGGCTGCAATCTGTCTCGCTTACGAACCATGCACCAAAGCCTAGGTACGGCAGCTCTCTCGTCATCGTCCGCGCTCTAGCGCTTGTTGGCACGCCTCCATCTCAAGAGAAGTCCGAACCCCGGTCCTATCAACATGCCTGCAACCACCCACTCCATGAGCGTGAGCGGACTTTCGTCGGGATCATGTCCGATGACATAGAGGAACAGAAAGAAGGCCAGGACACCGAGCAAGATGGAAGCCAAGGCGATAAGCAGGCCGCTTCGTGTGCGTTGCATACGATATTCTCCCCAAGAGCCGCGCCGAGCCAACGCTAGAGGAGTTTTTCTTCTTGGCAACCCACTGACGTACTCAGTCGTGTCGAGGTGATGTCGCTTCCTGGCAGCAATTGAGCCAATCCATCGATCAGCATCGATGCCGCCTCATCGAGCGCATTGATGGGCATTGCATTCAGGCTTTCGAGAACAAACCACATACGACCGGAGGCACTTTCCAATCTTGTCCGGGTTCCCTGCCGCCAGTTCCATCGTCTGCAGGTAACGCCGAGATTGTCGCGCCAGATCACCTCGCCAGCTTCAGGGTTCTCGATCAAAGGCACACCATTCACGACGGTGTCGAAGTTTTCAGTGCCATCGGCCACCGTCAGGAGCGGTCGTCCGGCATATGCATCCGCATTCTCGCCACCAACAGGAACGGCGTACCGCAGGCTGACAGCGTTGTAGAGATCAACCAGCGGGTTGATGCTCGGGATCGTTCCATCCTTCATAGCTCGCTTACGAAGCGCTTGAGCCGAACAGGGGGTGCGGTTTGGCTTCGCTCCAAACCGTTGATAGACCTCAGCCCACTCCGCCATGTGAGCTTCGGCCCAATCCGGTCCGCCATTCGATGCGAACTCGCACGCGCTTTCCAGGATCTCCTGAATCGCTTCACCCTTTCCAGCGTGGGTCGCATCGACCAGAATGCTCATTGCCCTAAACCCGGGTGCAATAGTTTGGATGCGATTGTCGACAACCGGCTGCTCAAACATTCCTATTCCTTCATGCATGTTCACAATGGTATCATTTCGGAGATGGCG
Source organism: Rhizobium sp. ASV20 (assembly GCF_016429015.1). Taxonomy (GTDB): domain Bacteria; phylum Pseudomonadota; class Alphaproteobacteria; order Rhizobiales; family Rhizobiaceae; genus Rhizobium. The sequence continues at coordinate 24,732 of NZ_JAELTU010000020.1, read as the reverse complement.
CGATCATCAAAGCTGTCGCGCTCGGCCAGACCTTCCTTCACTCCCATTCGATCGGCGAGAGGTCGGTTCTGGCTCATCTTCCGTTTTCCGTGCAGGTGACTGATGGGCATACGAATTCCGACAATCCCTCGCAGTTGGGCCCTGATGTAGGCTTCTGGCGCGTCCGCAACTGCCCAAGGTGCCGTTTGCCCGGACTCGTGGAGTGAAGTGAGGCGGCTCACGGCGTCCAGCAAACGATCCGCATCATCGAAGAATTCGACGGGCCCCATCGCATTCACGGCGACGTAGTTCCAAGTCGGTACGACCTTTCCATGCGCAGCCTTGGCTGCGTACCATGAAGGGGTGATGTATGCACCCGGGCCCATGAAGACTGCAAGGCCATGACCAATAACCTCAGCCTGCCAGTGGGGATTGGGTCGGGCAAGATGTGCGTAGAGAACGCCATGTTCTCCTTCCGATGCGTCGAGGAACATTGGCAGCGGCGTGGACATAGGTCCCACGGGAGTAGCTGTGATGAAAGTAGCGAGACGACACTGGCGGATGATGTCGTGAAGCTCGATTTCGTCAGCTATGGCAAATACGGGCGGGCTATACATATGCGTTCTCCCTTGACGACGGCCGTTATCGCAGTCAACTGGTCTATAAGATAGTGCCAGTTTAGGAGGAAAAGCATGGTCCAGTTGCGGGGCGGTAGGGGACGTATCCAAACGGCGCGAGGCATCTACGTCGCCTTGCGGGATCAGATCGCTCTCGGCGTTTACGGTTCGGGGGAGAAGCTACCTTCGACAAGAGCTTTGGCGGAGGAACTCGGTGTTTCCCGCACGACAGTGACGAATGCGTTCGAACAGCTCGTTTCGGAAGGTTACGTCAAGATCCACCAGGGCGCCAGGGCTATCGTTGTCGGGTCGGTGCGATCGGCTCCAGCCATCACAAACGTTCCGCGCTCGGCAGAACGCAGGCTCTCGCAATACGGAGCCCGAGCACTTGCATTGCCCGCGCGAGCAAGCGATCCACCCGGTACAATCGAATTTGACTTCCGATACGGTGACGTTGCCCCGGAGGACTTCCCTAAGCTTGCCTGGCGAAAGGCGCATGGGGCAGCTGTCCTCGCGCACAGAGACCGGCTTAGCTACGCCCATCCCGCTGGAAGCTCTGAACTCAGGCAGGCGCTCCAAGGCTATCTATGGCGTGCGCGCGGAATTCGATGCAAGACCGATCAGATAATGGTCGTCAGCGGATCCCAACAAGCCCTGGATCTTGCGGCGAGAGTCCTCGTCGATCCCGGTGACAAGGTCGTTGTCGAAGAGCCGTGTTACGCGATGGCTAGGAACGTGTTGACCGCATTAGGTGCGACACCAACGTCGATTTCCTGCGATGCCGATGGTATCTGCACGCAAGAGCTTCCCATTCCTCATGACTATGCTTTGGTTCTTGTGTCACCTAGTCATCACTTTCCTCTTGGCGGCGTTCTCTCCGCCCATCGTCGTCATAAACTCATTGAATGGGCCGAGACCGGGAATGTGCATATCGTGGAGGACGATTACGATGGCGAGTATCGGTATGATGTCCGCCCGATTCCTCCTCTCTTCGTAGGCGGACGTGATCGGGTCATTTACGTGGGAACAGTGTCGAAGACCTTGGCTCCCACCCTTCGAATTGGCTATCTCGTTCTGCCGGAAGCGCTGGTGGAGCCGTTTGTCAGATGTAAACAAATCATGGACCGTCATAGCTCACTATTCGAGCAGGAGACGCTAGCAGCGTTTATCGAGACAGGCGCATACGAACGGCACATCCGGAAGATGAGAAGGAAGAACGCTGAAAGACGCAGCGTCTTCCTTCAGGCAATGCATGACTCATTCGGGGATGCCATAGAAATCGTCGGAACGTCGGCTGGGCTGCACTCGGTGGTTTGGTTCAACGATATCAAGGCCTCTGACGAGCAGGCTCTGGCGCAGACGGCAAGGCGAGGGGACGTGGGAATCTATCCGGTTCTCCCGCTCTATGCGAACCCCATTGAAAGACGTGCGGGTTTCGTTTTCGGATACGCGTCCATGTCGCTGCGCGTGATACCGCAAGCGGTCAATCGCCTGGCAGAAATTGTGGCCGCATTTCGCGGGGCCGCGAACTGCTAGAGTTTTGTGAGGTTCCCGCGGATTTGAGAAGGGGCGAGGCGATAGTCAACTTAAGGAAACGTGGAAATCAGATTGCGACTGTGGCCTAAAACAGATTGTGATTCGCTGTTACCGCCGCCACCACTTTCCTGCTGAGATGATCGCGCACGCGCTGTGGCTCCGTCTGAGCCTGCGGATGGTCGAGGACATGCTGGTGGCTCGAGGGATTATCGCCTCGCATCAGACTGTCTGGCCGTGAGCAGAGAAATTCGGGCGAACCTTCGGGCAATCACAAGATTGAAAAAGTCGAGCTGGAGAACCCTTTGCAGTAGCAGGGTCGCCAGTTCGCTTCCCATCAAGAGCAACGGATGTATGAATTGCAAGATCTAGCGATCCGGTTGCCGGCTATGGCGATTTCTGGATGACGGATTCCGGATGATCGATGACCAGGTGAAAAGCACATGCTATTCATCTTGGAGCAACGAGGTTAGTCGGTAGACCGTCTCCCGAACGGTCGCCTTGTATGCAATCAAGAGTTGCTGTCAACGTCCGCTGCGGAGATCGGAAGCTGCTTTCTGCGAAGCAGTTGTGGAAGCGGCTGCCATAGCAGTTTAGAGTTTGTATGGCGATGGTCGGTTGAAATCTTACTCGGCTACGTCGCTATCGCTCCAATCAAACTAGGATATTTGGTCCTTAGGGCTAGTTGGATTTCCCTCGGCGCAACTTTTTTGTTGCAGCATCAAGCATTACTGCGGCCTCATCGAGTTTGTTGTAAGCTGCCTGTATAATGTCGATATCGCAGGCATGGCCAATCCCCGCGAGCTTGTACATGACATCGCCGACGGCAACATCGATCTTAACCTCGCCCTCAGAGAATGCTTTCTCCGCTGCAGCATCTACTTCTTCTACAGCGCCACCTAGCGCGCGGTAGAGGGCAATCGCTTTCTGAAGGAACCCACCTCTGCGATCCTCCATGTCAGCTATGGCTTTGTCGCCCACACGAATGCGCATGAGTTCGACCGCTCTGTTCTGATATTCGCTCATGGCAATGCACTCTAAGAACGTCCTGGTGCCCGCGATGTAGCATGATAAGATTTAAGCATTCCTCAATATGCCGCGGCAAGGCGCATGTCTCTTATATTGTTATGAAGGTGAAAGCCTTGGAGTGGCGGCGATCCACGAGGAGCGCAGAGTGTCGCTTGGCACGTAATTGTAAGAATGCGGCCGTTTGGTTCAGGCTTGGGATTTATTGGGCTCTTCTCTATTCGGCGTGCTGAGGTCACGGGTTATTGCGCTTCCGGCATTCTTCGGCGTTGACGTCGTTCACGAGGCCTCGCTTCTCTTCGGGATCGGCTCTTTGCCGCCCCAGCATGGGATCAGAAGAACGAAGCGGTTCAATCTTCCTCGCGTCCTGACCGCAAAGCGCGATCGGCACAAGAACCCAAAAGCAAACTCACCTCATCCATCGTCCCGCGAAGGACGTCTTCCGCCGGCTGGCGAAACCTGATCGTCTCGTTTGACAATCGGTTATCAGGTGGCGATCGGACATGCTGTCCCTTGTCCAACGGAACTTGGTCCCGTCGCTCCATATGCGTGCATGATCACGGTCAGGCGGCGCGCTAGGGCGACAATGGCCTTTCGGTGGCCACTGTGCTTTGCCAGATCATAGCCCGCCGCAACCTCGCCTCCAGACATCAGATGAGGTTTTCGCTAAGGCAATTCGGTGGCAAAATTACTTTCGGCTCCTGGATTCGTCGAATGCCGTCAGCCGATCCACCGATAGATATCGCGTCTTAGGAACCGAAGTTCCTCCTCTATCATTTCCACGGCGATTTCGATCCACCATGATTTCCGGCGGCCATCGCGGCCGTCGGACCAGTGACAATGTCTTGCCCTCAGGCGGACCTTGAGATCGAAAGGCGCGTCTTTCGCAAAGATGCGCACCCGCGACCGCCTGCTCTGGTGGTAAAGCGTGGCAACGAGCGATCGATCACCATGCTGCCAGAACCGAACGTGCCGCCAATTTTGTAGCCGACGCCGCCTTTGCTACGAGTCGTCTGGCCCCAGAGACGTTACCAGTCTCAACACGGACTGCCGCTTTCCACAAAATCATGATGTTGGCGCTCGGGATCATCAGCGGACAGGCTGGCCGTATTCATGTTTCGAGAGAGCGAGCCCCGGGCGATGAGGTAGAGCGCAGTTCTTCGCCTGCTGCCACCGTGCCAATTTGAGCCGAATTGTATATGAGGTCATACTTAACCTGCGTCACGCGCAAATCGCGATACCAATTGACGAGGTCGCCCCAAGGGTCGTTTATTTTTGACAGACCGGATACGAAGGCGACGACTGTCCCGATTTCGGTTTTCCCAGTGACCACGAAATAGCCACCCATGGCGAAGATGCCAGCATAACCCATCTGGGTCATCAGGTTCATCATGAAGTTCATCGTGAACTTGATTTTGTAGATGCTCATGTTGATGCGGAAGACATCCCCGATGCGCGACGCCTGAAGCCCGTCCCTGTCAACAGCGTGGCCCATCTGGACGATGTCCTCGCTGACATCGCGCATGATGCTGATTTTTTTGCCGACGCGTCGGTTGATCGCTGACTGCATGATCGGGACAAAGCCACTTTGGGGAACAAAGATCGTGATGACGATGATCGTCATAAGCGGCTGCAGATAAACGAGATAGCTGCAAACAGCCGCCAATATGCCGATCTGCAACAAGGGCTCGGAGATGCTGGTCCCGACGAAACCTCCGACGGGCTCGGCTTCAGCCAGGATGATCGAGAGCTGGACGCCTTCGCTTGTTATCACGGAGCCGTTTGTCCCGGATGCCGGTGCTGCCTGGAATACCTGTAGGCGCAGCCATCGCACGGCCGATTCTCCGATCCAACTGCTGTAGATATTAAGCAGGAGCTTCACGGTCCCCTCGGTCAGAGCCAAAAGGATGTAGAGCAGCACCAGAAAGGCAATCGTTCGATAAGAACCATTCTCCGTTGCCGCATTTACGATCCGTCGCTGTATCTCCAAGGGTATCGTTCCCGCTGTAAAGAGCAGGACGGATAATATCGCGGTAACAAGTTGGTGCCATCCTGATGTTTGAAAAACGAAGCCATATAGCGTTCGCGGCAGAATGATTTCCTTCGCGAACTGGCGAGATATTACCGCCTTTGGACTGCGATAGGTTTTCAAGACTCTCATTGCGTTGCCGATCTCTCAAGCGCTGTCCGTCGCCCGGTCTCGGAGATTGGCATCCCCCATAGGATGCCCATGGTCGTAGCGATCATGACGGTCACTATGATCTGTAATAGTCTTCGCACCGATACCCTCCTGATACGCCATATGATTTGCCCAGTGTTTCGACGCTTTCACGTTCTCGCGGTGCATGCGTTGATTCGCGTCAAAGCCGACGCACCATTTCTGTGGGAGGAGAAGAGTGGTAAACTAAACCGCTCGCCGAAGTCATTCAGAGGCAAAAATTCGGATTGAAATGCAGATGGGACACGCCGTTTCCCTGCTTTCGCCTGATATCGAGCTTCGAAGCGAGCCACAATTTCGATGGGCTTCAGCGATGAAAGCAATGGTTCTTCAACAAATCGGGAAACCGTTGGTATTTGTCGAACGCGATGATCCAAAGCCTGGCCCCTGCGAGCTTAGGATCAAGGTTGAGGCTTGCGCCGTCTGTCGTACTGATCTTCATGTTGTGGACGGGGACCTCAACCATCCAAAGCTTCCGCTCGTACCCGGTCATGAGATCGTGGGTATTGTCGATGCCGTAGGCTGCGGCGTCGAGAACGCCAAACTTGGTCGCCGCGTCGGCGTTCCCTGGCTCGGTCACGCGTGCGGAACATGTTTCTTCTGTCGAATGAAGACTGAGAACTTATGTGACCGGCCGGAATTTACCGGATACACCCGGGACGGCGGTTTCGCGACCTATGTTGTGGCCGACGCAGCCTTTGCATTCGATCTCGACGCGGGAGCGGATCCTATATCGCTTGCGCCACTTCTATGTGCCGGATTGATTGGCTGGCGTTCGCTCCAAAAGGCCGGCGACGGCAAGCGCATCGGTCTTTTCGGCTTTGGTGCCGCCGCACATATCCTCACTCAGATCTGCGTCTGGCAGGGCCGCAAGGTCTATGCCTTCACACGCAACGGTGACCATGCCGCGCAGCAGTTTGCGTTGGCGCTTGGCGCCACATGGGTCGGCTCATCGGAAGAAAATGCTCCAGTTGCGCTCGACGCAGCCATCATTTTCGCACCGGTAGGCGATCTGGTGCCGACAGCGCTCAAGGCGGTTCGAAAAGGCGGGAGAGTCGTGTGCGGCGGAATTCACATGAGTGACATACCGTCTATGCCCTATGCCGTTCTATGGGGCGAGCGCGAGCTCGTCTCGGTCGCCAATTTGACACGCGCGGACGCAGCCGAATTCTTCCCGATTGCCCAGTTGGCCAATGTACGAACCCACACCTCTGCCTATCCGCTTGAAGAGGCCAATGAGGCACTGGCTGACCTTCGTGCCGGGCGTCTTGTAGGTGCGGCGGTATTGGTGCCTGAGGCAACTAGGAGGCTATGAAAGCGACCGCACCAATCCCGCTGGCATTATCATTGCTGGTGGAAATAGAATCGCTTCACCAGCTCGAGGGTCGCCACGTAAGCCACCGAGATCATGATGAGGCCGCCCATCGACGAGGCCGAGAGCGGCGTGAAATCGAATACGCGCGCAGCCATTGGATAATAGGGCAGGACAAGGGCGATAAGGGTTATGACTGCCGTCGACCACAAGAGCAGGCGGCTTGGCATGTCTTTCCAGGCTGCCATGGTCGTGCGAACGATCAGCATGGTCGCGAGCTGTGTAATGAGTGACACCACGAACCAGGCCGTACGGAACTGGCTCGTTGTCACATGCACGACAAAAAGTAAAAACCCGAATGTCACGAAATCGAACAATGAACTGACTGGGCCAAAGAAGATCATAAAGCGCTGGATGCTGCGGATGTCCCAGCGTCTCGGGCGCTGCACCTGCTGTCGGTCGACCCTGTCCGTGGCAATTGCCATAGATGGAATGTCGGCAAGGAGGTTGTTCAGCAAAATCTGCTTGGCGAGCAGCGGCAGGAAAGGGAGGAATAGCGAGGCGATCGCTATTGCCTGCGATACGATTTCATATAGACGGTAGGTAGAGGATTTTTATCAACTCGCTCCTTGTCCACGTGAGCGGTGACGAATTATTTTAGTCGAGATTTTTAATTGCGATGGTCGTTCCTTACTCAAGCTTCGATACAAGAATCCTGCCCCCGAAAGTCGCGCGCGAGCTGTGGCGCGACCTGATCGGCGTTTTGTTCGATGCTCAACCGACGGGCGCCTCGAATGACGATTTTTTCGTCGGATTGGATGCCTGGCTTGTCGATGGCGTTGGCTTTGCCGAGATGAAGGCTTCCGCGCATCGCTTCAATCGCTCGCGCAACAAGATCGCCCGGGATGGGATGGATGGCTATCTGCTGCAATTCTACATGGATGGCGAGAGCCAGGATTGGAACGGACGCTACACGGCGCGCAAGGGGGATCTTTACGTGCTCGACATGGCGCGGCCGATGTCGACCGCGACCAACCCCCATTCGCATATCGACATTGTTGTTCCGCGACGGCTTCTGGCGCCACTTCTCAAGCAGCCGGATGACAGCCATGAGCTTGTGCTGGACGCCAATCTACCTCTCGTCAATCTGCTGAGAAGCACAGCCTCCAGTTATCTGCAAAATCTCTCCCGATTTTCCGTTGGTGAGGCGCAGGCTTCGCTTTCGCCATTACTCGGCCTTGCCGCGGCGGCAATCAACGGAAGTGTCACCGAGGAGAATAGTGGCGCGGTCGACACGGCAATGCTGGCGCGCATCCGACAATATATCGATCTGCGGATATTCGACCCCTCTCTTTCTCCAGAAGGTGCGCTTGCTGCGTTTGGCGTTTCCAGGCGCACACTCTACCGCCTGTTCGAGCCATTCGGCGGCTTTCAGTCCTATGTTCGCAAGCGTCGATTAGATCTCGCGCGCCGGGCCTTGCAGACCGGTCATATGCAGGCACTCTCCATCTCGGAGATTGGCGGGATGCACGGTTTTGCGAGCCCGGAGCATTTCGCCCGCAGCTTCAGAAAGCAGTTTGGTCTGACCCCGCGAGAGATGCGGTTCCACGCCGAGGGCGGATTTCCTGACGCGGAGAGTACGGGACAGCATGAGCTATGGTCCCGCTGGGTTATCGACATAGGTCGTTGACCGTTTCGCCTCCGTAGCTCTTCTCCAGAGATGAGTCTGGCACGAACAGACCGTTTTTCGGCACGGATAGTCAAATACCCGTTTGTTCATTCTTTGGCCTTTGCAGAGCACGCCTATGGGTTGCTAGCACCTGTCGTTGAAGGATTGCGGCGGGACCGATTTGCTTTAGCGCGGTCCCGGGTGCAGGGGTGCTTACAAATTGCTGTTGATGTTGAGTGTTTTACGCGAGCGCACAGTCTCATTCGCAAGATTTGTCGCACTTGTTGCAACAATCATGCTCGTTACGGCCGCGGCTGCACGTGCGGCCTGCGATGTCACAACCTCGTCCAATACCGGCGTAACGTTGGCGTTTCCAGACACTCAGTCAACAAATATGGCGATTGGCCTTTGCGTCACTGATAATTCAGTACGCTGGGGTTTGTACAACGGGTTTGGAATAGACGCGTCAAACCTGAAGCCAATCATGGGTCAGCAAGTTGCGGCGCCTTTGGTCATTCAGACGGCTAATGCCACCTACACGATAACGCCAGTAGCCGAGGGCACGGCTTATCCGGAGTATGATATCAAAGCCAGCTCCGTGAAATCTCCAGGGCAGGATTCCATTAGTCTTTGGTATGCACCCGGTTGTTCCGCCAACGCGGGTGGGTGTATATTTCCCGCAACAAACAAACCGTTTACGATCACCATAAATTTGATGAGCCCGACGATTACGGGCATCTCGCCTTCGGTGGGACCCACGACCGGCGGCACGACGGTTGTGCTGACGGGTACGAACTTCACCGCCGCGACGGCTGTGACCTTCGGTGCGACCGCGGCGTCAGGTTTCACGGTCAATTCCGCGACGCAGATCACGGCGACGGCGCCAGCCGGGACGGGCACTGTGGATGTACGGGTGACCACGGCAGGCGGCACGACCGAGACCTCCAGTGCTGATCTATTCACCTATGTCGCACCACCAACGGTGACGTCGATCACGCCAACGTCGGGCCTTGCGGCGGGCGGTGCGAGCGTTGTGCTGACCGGGACGAACTTCACGGGCGCGACAGCTGTCATGTTCGGCGCGACGGCAGCGACCGGTTTCACGGTCAATTCCGCGACCCAGATCACGGCGACGGCACCTGCGGGTACGGGAATGGTCGATGTCCGGGTGACAACGGCAGGTGGCGCAAGCGCAACATCGAGCGCTGATCAATTCACCTATATCCCGGTTCCGGCGATTGCAGCGATATCGCCGGTTACCGGCGCTGAGACGGGCGGCACGACGGTTACCATTTCCGGCTCGGGCTTTACCAACGCGACGGCCGTCACCTTTGGCGGGACGGCTGCCTCAGGGGTCACGGTGGTCTCCCCGACGACGATCACGGCGACAGCGCCTGCGGGTAGCGGCACAGTCGATGTTCGCGTGACCACAGTGGGCGGCACGAGCGCGACCAGCGCGGCCGATCAATACACCTATGTCGCGCCGCCGACGATATCGGCGATCTCGCCTGTTGCCGGTGTGGAGGCGGGCGGTACGATCGTCACGCTGACCGGGACCGGGTTCAGCAGTGCCACGGCCGTGACCTTCGGATCCACGGCTGCGACCAGCTTCGCCGTCAACTCGGCAAGCCAGATCACGGCGACGACACCGGCAGGCAGCGGGACGGCCGACGTGCGCGTCACCACGGTCGGCGGTACGGGCACATTGACGGGCGGCTACCGCTTCCTCAATCCGCCGGTGGCCGGCGATGTCGCGGTCACCGTCGAGCCGAACTCGACCAACAATTCCGTGACCCCTGCGCTGTCCGGCGGGGCGGCGGCGTCAGTCGCGATCTCGACGGCGGCAAGCCACGGGACAGCAACGGCCAACGGCACGGCGATTACCTATACGCCAGCCGCAGGCTATGCCGGTGCCGACAGCTTTGCCTATACCGCGACCAATGCCACCGGTACCTCGGCGCCGGCAACCGTCAGCGTCCGCATCTCGACGCCAACCATCACGATCGCACCGGCGTCGCTGCCGCATGCGGCGATCGCTGCATGCTATAGCACGACGGTCAGCGCCGCTGGCGGTACCAGTCCCTACACGTATGCGGTGATGGCAGGCTCGTTGCCACCCGGCCTGACGCTGTCGTCGTCGACCGGCGAGATCACCGGCACGCCGACCGGCGGCGGCACGTACAACGTCACGCTGTCGGCCACGGACGGCCACCACAGGCACCGGCGCACCGTTCAGCGGATCCACCGCCTATGCGCTGACGGTCGATGCGCCGACGATGTCGATGACCCCGGCTGCGGGTGCATTGGCGGGCGCAACCACCGGGGTTGCCTATAGCCAGACGATCACGGCCTCGGGCGGTACCAGTTCCTATCATTATGCGGTGACGGCAGGTGCTTTGCCGGCTGGACTTAGCCTGTCCGCGACCACCGGCGCCATCATGGGAACGCCGACGGCCGGCGGGATATTTAACGTCACCATCACGGCGACGGACAGTTCGACCGGTACCCGACGGATCAGGACGCGGAACTGTCGGGCAATGGCTGGCTTGCCGGCCCCTATGCGTCGCTGGAGCTTGGCAAGGGCGTGTTCTGGAACGGCAGCCTGCGCTATGGAGGCTCGAACAACACGATCAATACGCAGTTCTGGGACGGCAGCTTCAAGACGACGCGCTGGATGGCGGATACGTCGATCGAGGGGCAATGGAACCTTGACGAGGCGACGACGCTGTCGCCGAAGCTGCGGATGATCTACTTCTCGGAGACGGTGAGCACCTACACGGTGAAGAACAGCGCCGGCGATGCGATCACGATCGACGGTTTCGACGAGGAACAGTTCCGCGTCAGCTTAGGCGCCGAGATCGCCCGGTCGTTCCAGCTGGAGAACGGGGCGAAGGTGACGCCGAAGCTTGGGGTCACCGGCGGCTTCTCCGGCCTCGACGGCTCGGGCGCCTTCGCAGCTGTGACGGCCGGCATGAGCCTGCAGACGCAGAACTTCTGGATGCTCGATGCCAGCCTGCTCTTCAACATCGAGGGCGACGGGCAGAAATCCGTCGGCGCCAAGCTCGCCGCGGGTAAGAAGTTCTAGACGAGCTTACGTTCGATGTGGCCGTCGATTTGAGTGGGCGGGCATGGTCAATCATCGCCAGCTTCATCGCGACAAGGCGGCAAGCACCCGCAAGCGAACGGTCGCTCTTCACGTAGCATCTCGACATTTAGCATGTCGACGCCTCTCCCGTCGGCTTGGCTGGCTGGAGGCGAGAGCCACGTCGAATGATCCCTTCAAGAACGTCGTTCATGGCTATTCGAAGACAAGCTCAATCTCTTTTAACGGTCCTCGAAGAATCAGGCTGAGGAAGATTGCCGTCAGGCGACCACGTGGCCTTGTAACTCGCAATCAGCTTGGTGCGCTGATCATTCGTCATATCTCGCCGGAAATCTACCATTGCCCATAGAAGTGCGATCTTTTCGAGATGGCCGAGGTTAGTTAAGCCACACCGATAAAGAGCGATCAATCGCAGCGCAAAACCTTCCGCAGAATATTCGCTGGGATCGAACCATGGCTGCCTAGCAACCAAATCAAAAACCTTTTCAAGGGTTTCCAGATCATCAGACTGCAATTTGCCCCCTGCGAGGCGACGTAATCGCTCCATGGTCATCCTCTCATATGCGTCAGGGTCTGTCGCCACGATCGGCGGTATTGCACGGGGGGCTCTGCTTCTCGTGGTTTAGGAACGGGCTGCGGAGGTCGCGAATGCCTGTCGGTCACTTGGCCCTCTTGGAGATCTTGGGGCAAGAGCAATCCCGGAGCGAGATCCGGCCATGCTCACGTCCTGGAAGCGACTGAAGTCTAAGATTGATGACTCGCCGAATTTTCCGCTGGCGGCGGCTCACATCACCTTTGGCATAGAGCTGTCATATCGATCACACGATTTATGCGGCAGTCAGGAAGAGGCGGTCTCAGGATGCGGGAAGCAATCGGATGCGCCCTGGGCAACCAAGTCCTCAGGCAAGCAATGACTTCGACAGCCGCACAAGCGTCGGATCATCCGGATACGGCACGACCATGAAGCCCATGTTCTGCTCAAGCTCAACCGCGTCAAAGTTGCTTCGGTCTTCGATCGACTCGATTTCATCCAGGCCTCGATCCTTGGCTTCCTGCACCATCAAACCAAGAAGTTCCCAGCCGAGTCCGTGGCCCTTGAAGTCGCTGCGTACGGAAATGGCGACTTCGGCACGTCTCTTCCTGCGGTCGCAGGCAAGAACGGCTGTTGCGACTGGTGTTGCCGTGTCCTGCACAAAAGCGATGTAGCTTTCCACGGCGCTGTGATCGACGCCGATCAGATCGGCGATCTGTTTTCGGGAGACATGCTTCATCGCCGACAAGAAGCGGAAGCGAAGATCTTGCGGGCTGACGTGATCGAACAGTTCAGCCAGAAGCCCCTCATCGTCACTGTTCGCGGGTCTGACCGAAACTTGCAGGCCGTCGCGCGTTGTTACATTCCACTGCGGTTCCGACACGAATATTTCCTCCAATAGAATGGTACTTCAATTCGATTGCCACTCTGGCGATCGATCATGATCTTAGGACTGCGTATGAAGCCTGCATTGACGGCTATCAAATTGCGAGATGCAATTGGCAAAAACCGAAAGAGGTTGGCCGCACGAGGCGTCATGCGACCCATTGAGCAACCGTTGGAAAGCCAATCCGTCCAACCGGCTTCCCCGACGATGCGGCAAGAGCTCACGACCGACGATGACCATTCTTCTCATACGGCCATTTCCAATCGGTGATCTCCGGCATGTCCTCGCCATATTCACAGACGTAGTGGCGGTGCATTTCAAGCTTGCCGCGCAGAAGTTTGACCACATCGGTCGCCTTTTCCTTGAGACCCGGAATCCGCTCAATCGCTTCGATGGCAAGGTGATAGCGATCAAGCTCGTTGAGAACCGTCATGTCGAAGGGCGTCGTGGTCGTCCCTTCCTCGATGAAGCCGCGGACATGGAAGTTTTCATGGTTGGTGCGTCGATAGGTCAGGCGATGGATCAGGTGGGGATAGCCGTGATAAGCGAAGATCACCGGTCGATCCGGCGTGAACAGCCTGTCGAAGGCGTCGTCAGCCAACCCATGCGGATGCTCTTCCTTCGACTGTAGCGCCAAAAGGTCGACGACATTGACGACGCGAACCGAGAGTTCCGGAATATTTTCGCGTAGGATATCGACCGCGGCGAGCGTCTCCATGGTGGGGACATCGCCAGCGCAGGCCATGACGACATCTGGCTCAATGGCGGCTTGTTCGTTGCCGGCCCAGTCCCAAATGCCAATTCCCGCCTCGCAATGTCTGACGGCTTCGTCCATCGACAACCACTGCGGTTCCGGCTGCTTGCCGGCAACGATGACGTTGATGCGGTCATAGGTTTTCAGACAGTGGTCGCCAATCCAAAGTAGCGTGTTGGCGTCCGGCGGCAAGTAGATGCGCACGGTATCGGCCTTCTTGTTGGCCACGAGGTCGATGAAGCCAGGGTCTTGATGACTGAAACCATTGTGGTCCTGCCGCCAGACATGCGAGGTCAGCAAGTAGTTCAACGACGACACCGGCTTTCGCCAAGGCAGCTCACGCGAGACTTTCAGCCATTTGGCATGCTGATTGAACATCGAGTCAACGATATGAATGAAGGCTTCATAGCAGGAAAACAGGCCATGGCGACCGGTTAGTAGGTAGCCTTCCAGCCAGCCTTGACACAGATGTTCGCTAAGCACCTCCATGACCCGGCCGTCTCGGGCAAGACTGACGTCATAGGGCTTTATCTCCTGCATCCATACGCGGTCGGTCACCTCGAAAACGCTGCGGAGACGATTGGATTCGGTCTCGTCGGGACCGAATATGCGGAAATTGGCGCTGGTGGCATTGAGGGTCAGAATGTCGCGAAGATAGTGTCCAAGGACGTCGGTTGACTGCGCCACGGCTTTGCCGGGCTCCCCGACGGCAATCTCATAACGGCGAATATCCGGTAGCGTGAGCTCGCGGCGCAACAGGCCGCCATTGGCATGGGGGTTGGCCCCCATGCGGCGCTTGCCGGTCGGTGCCAAGGCTTGCAGTTCATCTTTCAATCGTCCCGTGGCGTCGAAGAGATCCTCAGGTCCATAGCTCCGCATCCAATCCTCCAGAATTTTTCGATGGCCGGCGTTTTCACGGCAGTTGGAAACCGGCACCTGATGAGCGCGCCAGAAACCTTCCACCTTCTTGCCATCAACTTCCTTTGGCCCCGTCCAGCCCTTCGGGCTTCTGAGTATGATCATCGGCCAGCGCGGGCAAAAATTGCCGGGGGTACCGGTACGCGCCTCCGCCTGGATGGCGCGGATGCAATCGAAGACCTGGTCTAGCGTTCTGGCCATGGTTCTGTGCATCTGGTGTGGGTCCGAGCCTTCAACAAAGAAGGGCTCGTAGCCGTATCCGATGAAGAGATAGCGAAGATCCTCATCCGTATCGCGGCCAAGGATGGTCGGATTGGCGATTTTGTAGCCGTTGAGATGAAGGATAGGCAGCACCGCGCCGTCGCGGGCCGGGTTCAGAAACTTGTTGGAATGCCAGCTTGCGGCAAGAGGACCGGTTTCGGCCTCACCGTCGCCAACGACGCATGTGGCGATCAGATCAGGATTGTCGAGGACGGCACCATAGGCATGAAGCAGCGCGTAGCCGAGTTCACCGCCTTCGTGAATCGATCCAGGTGTTTCAGGTGCCGCGTGGCTCGGAATGCCGCCGGGAAAGGAAAACTGACGGAAGAGTTTTCGCATGCCGTCGGTGTCCGCGGAGATATTCGGGTAGACTTCGCTATAGGTGCCTTCAAGGTAGGTGTTGGCAACCATTCCCGGCCCGCCATGACCGGGGCCGCAGATGTAGATCATATCAAGATCGCGTTTGCGAATGATGCGATTGAGATGGGCATAGATGAAATTCAGCCCAGGGGTCGTCCCCCAGTGGCCGAGCAGGCGAGGCTTGATATGAGCGGCCTCCAGTGGCGCGCGAAGCAACGGATTGTCGA
Organism: Rhizobium sp. ASV20; assembly: GCF_016429015.1. Classification (GTDB taxonomy): domain Bacteria; phylum Pseudomonadota; class Alphaproteobacteria; order Rhizobiales; family Rhizobiaceae; genus Rhizobium. The sequence continues at coordinate 9,337 of NZ_JAELTU010000020.1, read as the reverse complement.
GGAGGTAGATCTGCCCGACCGAAAGATAGTTGGCGGCGCGCCAATAGCGGTCGAGAAGATCAAGATCGCCAGCGTCGAGTAAATCCGGTCGGGTAGCGCTGAGTTGTTTTTCCATGAGGATGCTCCAATTCGAAATGGCCGACTGTAGACTATTGTCAGTGAAGCGATGCGCCATTGATCTGGATCATGTGCCTGACAGAAGCGACAAGGCCTCATCGGCAATGATCTGCTCCTCGTCCGTTGGGATGACGAAGGTTCTGATTTTGCTTTCAGGCGTACTGATGATTAGGGCGTCGGCGCTGTTCTCATCGAGCTCGAGATCCACCCCCAGCCATCGCAGGCGGTTGCAGATTGAGGCTCGGACCTCGGGCTGATGCTCTCCGATCCCGGCCGTAAAGACCAGGCCGTCGAGCCCGCCGAGAGTTGCCGTCATACGGCTGATTTCCCCGGCGATGCGCAGCGTAAAAAGGTCGACCGCCTCTGCTGCCTCACGACGCCTGTCTTTGAGGAGATCGCGCATATCTCCGCTGATCCCCGATACTCCCAGCAAGCCGGACCTGTAATAGAGCATCTCCTCGAGGTTTCCGGACGTCCTGCCGCTCGTTCTAAGGAGATAAAGCAGTACGCCTGGATCGAGGGTGCCGCAGCGGGTCGCCATCGGGATCCCGTCCAGCGTTGAAAATCCCATGCTGCAGTCACGGCTTTCGCCGCCGTCAAGAGCGCATAGGCTGACCCCGTTGCCGAGATGGGCAACAATGACGTTGCCTGCGGCAACCTCCGGAGCTTGATCGCGCAATTGGCGGGCAATGAATTTGTAGGAGAGGCCGTGAAAGCCATAGCGCTTGATGCCGCGATCGTGCAAAGCCCTCGGAAGGGCAAATCGGCGCACCAGGTCGCTTTGAGTTGCATGAAAGGCCGTATCGAAGGATGCTGTCTGCGCAAGTGCGGGCCGCAGATTTTTTACCGCGCGAATCACTCGGAGCGCTTGCGGCTGGTGCAGGGGCGCGAGAGCGACCAGCTTGTCCAATTCATCGATGTTCGCGTCATCGAGAACAGCAGGTCCTGCGAAACGATCGCCACCGTGTACCACGCGATGGCCCACCACGCGCAAAGCCGCCATGTCGAAATGTGCCGTCAGCATTTCGAATATTTCTGCGATGACGGCCCGCAAATCCTCGCCTCCCTCGGCCTCCAGGCCAATGTCGACCGCAGTCGGCCCTTCGGTGAGGTGAAAGGTGAGGGGGCTTCTGCTGAAATCCACCAGTCCTTTGCCGATACGCCGCGCGCCGTGCGCGCCATATTGAAAGAGACCGATCTTCAATGTGGAAGAGCCGGTATTGAATGTGAGAAGCAGGTTCGTGTTCGGCATGGCTTTTCCGTCCGTTTTGAGCGAGCACGTCAAGGAACTGCCGAAAATGACTCGTGGTGGTGGGACGCCCTCATCGGACCTGGCCGAAATGCGCATTTCCTGACGATCCCCTTCAATTTGCGACAAGGTGCCGTCCGTCGCCTTGACCCAAGTCAAGCCGCCGGATGGTTGCAATTTCCGTGCGGTTGCCAATCTTGACGAATATCAACGCGGCATTTGTTTTCTTGCTTAAGCTCGCCTCCATCGAACAATGAGTTCAAACAGGAGATGTGACCATGCAAGCCAAGACCATTCTGAGCGTCATCGGCGTCGATCAAAACGACGACGATTTACATTCTGCAATCGAACTGTGCCGGGGGGCGAAAGCCCACTTGTCTGTGCTGGTAACGGCACTTGCCGCGCCGCCGATCGGCGGATATGGCGAGGTGACGTCCACGGTTTGGCTCGAGGAGCGCGAGCGTCAGACGGAAGGACTTGGCCGAAAGGTTGAAGCTGTCAAGGCTGTGTTGAAGGCAGATGATATTTCGTTCGACGTAAACAGCCTATTCACGGAATACGGCTGGGCGGAGAATGAAATCGGAGAGCGGGCGCGCTACGCCGACCTGACATTGATCGGTGGCGGCTTTCTGACCCATGACGATATGCGGCAGGAAATTCTGAACGGCGCCCTGTTCCAATCGCCGGCGCCGCTCCTCCTCGTGCCCAAAGGATATGCGGTCTCCCTTCGCCCCAAGACGGTGCTGATCGCCTGGGACAGCCGCAACGAAGCAAGTCTGGCGGTCCGTGCCGCGATGGAGCAACTGACTGCGGCCGACAATGTCTGCGTCGCCATAGTCGACCCGTCCGCGACGATCGGCCGTAACGGTGAAGAGCCCGGAGCCGATGTTGCAACCTTCCTCGCAAGACATGGCGTCCGGGTTTCGGTGGATATCTTGCCCAGTGGAGGGCGTGTCGTCGCGGACGTCCTGCGCCAACATGCGGTGGATATCGGTGCCGAACTGATTGTCATGGGTGCCTACGGGCACTCGCGGGTGCGTGAGTGGATTTTCGGGGGGACGACCCGTTCAATGCTCGAGCAGGCACCCGTTCCCCTGATGATGACACGCTGACGCCAATCGACGCATGGTTGCACCGAGACGCGCGCGCCTGGGCTTTAATCAGGGGAAAATGAATGGCACAGCTTGGCTCCTGTGCAAGTGCCGAGTGACGGCCGAATAGGATCGTGCGCGCAGCAGTTCCAACCCTTGGAGTGGTGACTCGGCGCCGGACCGCATCCGACGCCAGTACCACAACGAAATCCTCGCCGTGGTCGCGCCAACCCTTGTTACAGGCATCCGATCGGGGGCGAACCAGCTTGAAGTGCATGCAAATTTCATTCCGGATCCTATATCCCGCCAATCGGGAGCTGATGCATAACGAGGACCGGCTCTATCGCTCGGGTCATGGGCCTATAATGTGGGGCAACGACAACAATCCGGGTGCTGTCGATTGCGGCAGGCCGGCCCATTATCTCTTCGCCGTGAATACGTAGCCGACGCCGCGTATCGATTTGATCAACTGTGGATGTGTCGGATCGACCTCTATCTTCTTGCGCAGTCGCGCAATCTGGGCGTCGATCGTTCGATCGTAGACTTCGAGATTCCGGCCCCGCGTCGCCTCCATGAGGAACTCGCGGCTAAGCACCCGTCCGGCATGGCGCGCGAACACGACCAGAATGTCGAATTCGCCGGTGGTCAATTCGATTTCGCTTTTTTGTGCCGACAAAAGCTGCCGCTTGCCAATATCGAGATGCCAACCCTCGAAACGAAGGACGTCGCCAGGCTCGCTATCCGGAGCCTTTGCCACAGGTTGGCGTCGGCGAAGAATGGACTTCAGGCGAGCATGCACTTCCCGAAGATGAAAAGGCTTGGCGATATAGTCGTCGGCGCCGACCTCAATCCCAACGATCCTGTCGACCACATCGTCGCGACCAGTCAGCATCATGATCGGAATGTCCGATTGTCCGCGGATTTCGCGGGCAAGATCCAGTCCGTCCTCCCCACCCGGAAGGACCCAGTCCAAGAGAATGATATCAAAACTCTCTTGCTTCAAAGAAGCGCGCATCTCGGAACCGCTCGATGCGGTACGCACGACATATCCTTCATCCTCGAAGTACCGTGTCAGCATCTGCCGGATTCTTGGATCGTCATCCACCACCAGAAGATGTTCGCGCCGCTGTTGATCCGGGGCCATCGCAAGAGTTCCAGTAAAGACGGGCTGTGACCTGTGACAATCCGTTACAAAATTGCACATTCTCTAACACGCGTGGCATTCGGCTGTCACTCGCAAGCCATCATTCTATCCGCCATCGAAACAACATTTGAGAGGGATTGTCATGTTGTCGGTGAATAGCGTTGAACAAGTTCAGGCTTACAACGACGTTGTTGCTTTCGAAGCCGAACCGCTCTGCCTCCAGTCGTTATTCTCAAAGCAGCCACTGGAGCAATTGGAAGCGGGCAGAACGCTATTCTTCGAAGGCGACCGGGCAAAACACCTTTTTGAACTGGTTGAGGGGGTGCTGCGCATTTTCAAGATCATGGCGGATGGCAGACGTGTCATAACGGGCTTCCTTTATCCTGGTGATCTTGTCGGTGTGTCTCTCCGGGATCGCTATCTCTATAGCGCCGAAGCCGTAATCCCCGTCAGAGTGCGCCGCTTTTGCCGGCGAGCCTTCGAGGACACTGTTTGCAGTTCGCCGCAACTCAGGCCGCAACTTCTCGCACGCCTCTGCGATGAAATGGCGACCGCTCAGGACCAAATGGTATTGCTGTCCTGCAAAAACGCCGAGGAGCGCGTTTGCAGCTTCCTGTTGAAGCTGCTTCAGCGCAAGCGAGAACAGGATCGGTCATGCAGTGTCGTGGACCTGCCGATGACACGCCTCGATATTGCCGACTATCTGGGCCTTACAATCGAAACAGTCTCACGAACCATGACGAAGCTGACGTGCAAGGGTATCATTGCCCCGGCAGGGCGCCATTCCATCTGCATAAAAAAGGCAAGCATGCTTGCACATCTGGCGGGAGAAGGCGATGAATGCGACGATGGCTATCCGTCTGTCATTTCCTTGGACAGGGCCCGGCGGCGCCACTAACGGGATGAAATTGGAAGTTCCATGAACGATCAGCCGACAGGCCAGCAAGTTGCAGAAAGCAGGTTGGACGAAATCGCCCAGATCCTCGATAGCGCGAATATTGTCGTGCACAACTTCGATGGCATAATCCGGAGATGGACGACGGGATGCGAGCGGCTCTATGGCTGGAGCCAGCAGGAAGCCGTCGGCCGCGTGGTCCACGAGTTGCTGGCGACTGTTTTCCCGGAACCGCTTGAGGAAATTCGCAGCAAGGTCGCCCGGCAGATTGCCTGGCAGGGTGAGCTCGTACATCGCCATAAGGATGGCAGGCCCGTTATTGTCGCAAGCCGCTGGGTTTCGGCATCCTCAACCGATCCGGACAAGAATGTCATCGTTCAGACCAATAATGACATCAGTCACTTGAAACAGATTCAGGCGGATCTGGCCGAACGTGAGGCTCATCTGCGCTCGATCCTCGCGACCGTCCCGGAATCGATGATTGTTATCGACGAATCCGGCTTGATCGTCTCGTTCAGTACCGCTGCCGAAAAGCTGTTTGGATACCTGGCAACGGACGTCCATGGAAAGAACGTTTCCATGCTCATGCCTTCGCCATATCGCGAGGCCCATGATGGATATCTCTCCCATTATCTGACAACCGGCGAGCGCCGCATCATCGGCTACGGCCGCGTGGTCAGCGGGCAACGCAAAGACGGAACGGTCTTTCCCATGGAATTGTCGGTCGGTGAGACGGTCGCCAATGGCAAGCGGATATTTACCGGCTTTGTCCGGGATCTCACGAGCCGCCACAAGATCGAAGAGGAGCTTCGGCAATCGCAAAAGATGGAAGCCATAGGCCAATTGACCGGAGGCCTGGCCCATGACTTCAACAATCTTCTCACCGTCATCAGCGGTAACCTGGAAATGATCGAAGCGCGGCTGCAGGATCCAAGGCTGCTGTCCCTGGTTTCAGAGGCGCAGGCAGCGGCCGAGGACGGGGCGAAGCTCACCGCCCAACTCCTTGCCTTTGGCCGTCGCCAGCCCCTCAATCCGAAGCTTATGGACATAGGCAGATTCATATCCGGCTTTTCCGATCTCTTGCGTCGCACCCTGGGCGAGGCAATCGAACTGCGAACGGTTGTTACCGGCTCCAGGAATGAAGCGCTTGTCGACGGCTCGCAACTGCAAAATGCCCTCCTTAATCTTGCGATCAATGCGCGCGATGCGATGCCGCGCGGCGGGCTTTTGTCGATCGAGATTTCGCGCCTGCGCCTCGATGCCGACTATGCGCGCATGTATCCGGAGGTCCGGACGGGCGAATACGTGCTGATCGCTGTGACGGATAACGGTGTCGGCATGTCGAGCGAAACAAAGGAGCGGGCCTTCGAGCCGTTCTTTACCACAAAGGGAATGGGCGCCGGCACCGGTCTTGGGCTCAGCATGGTCTACGGCTTTGCCAAGCAATCGGGTGGCCTCGTCCAGCTTTATAGCGAGATCGGTCAAGGGACGAGCATTCGCATTTTCCTGCCAGCCCAACAGGCGCACTTGCCAATCGAACAGGGCCGTGTGCAAGAGGACAGGAAGCCCGAGATTCCAAAGGGTTTCGAGCGAATCCTCGTCGTCGAGGATGACGCACGCGTTCGTCGCGTCACCGTCTCCCGCCTCCTCGATGCAGGATACAGTGTCATCGAGGCGAGCAATGGAACCGAAGCTCTGGCCCTTTGTCAGGAGAATCAGGACATTGCATTGCTCTTTACCGATATCGTGATGCCTGGCGGCATGGCTGGGGACGAACTCGCACACAAGATCCGGGCAATGCGTCCTGAAATCAAAGTGCTATTCACATCCGGCTATGCCGAACCAACGATCGCCGGTCGCGAACTCGCTGAATCCGGCAGCTGGCTGAAGAAACCCTATACCGCCCGCCAGCTTGCCATCCGTCTTCGAGAGCTCCTTGATTGACCATCTCTTTCAGACGGCAGCGCTGTGGCGTGCTTTGGAGGCCTGCAAGTAGCGATCGAAGCGGGAGGCGAAAACGCGGACGAAGGGCAATCCTTCGGGGCTCACGGAAAAGACATCTCCATCAAAGGAAACCATAGCGCCTTCCGAAGCAGCGATTCGCGCCGTCTCGACCGGCAACGCGCCGAGGTCACTCCCGAAAGCTCGCCTCAGATCGTTGATGGAGAAGGAAAAATTGCACATGAGGCTCTCAATCAATCTGCCGGTGATGCGGTCGGACGTTGAAAGTTCGAAACCGCGTGCGGTGGCGAAGCTACCGCCCCTTACGTTTCGAATATAGTCAGCGGTGGAGGTAGTGTTCTGAACATAGCCTTGCGGCAGCTTCCCGATCGAGGAGGCACCGAGCCCGATGAGTGTCTCGGCCTCGTCTGTCGTATAGCCCTGAAAATTGCGCCTCAGCCTCCCCGCGGCGGCGGCATTTGCGAGACTGTCGCCTTCGAGGGCGAAGTGATCGATCCCGAGAGCGACATATCCGGCTTCAGCCAGTCGAGCCGCACCAGCTGTTGCCATGTCGAACCGCGCGGCCGGCCCGGGGAGACAATCCTGATCTATCAGGCTCTGGTGCTTTTTCATCCAGGGCACATGTGCATAGCCGAACAGTGCCAGCCGGTTCGGCCGCATCGACAGGGCAAGATCTACGGTCCGCAGCAATGTCTCTGTCGTCTGCAGCGGCAAGCCGTAAATAATATCAAGGTTGATCGAACCGATCCCAGCGTCGCGCAATGACTGAACGACAAGCTGCGTTTGCTCGAGACTTTGCAGCCGATTGATGGCGCGCTGAACATCGGTATCGAAGTCCTGAACGCCGAGGCTCGCGCGCGTCACACCAAACCGGCGCCAGGCCGCGAGTTTTTCAGCGTCCATATTGCGTGGATCAATTTCGATACTGATCGCACAATCCGGATCGAGATCGAAAGCATCATCGAGCTTCACCCGCAAATTGGCGATATCGGCAGGTTCGATCATCGTGGGCGAGCCGCCTCCAAAATGGATGGCGTTCACCCGTCGTCGATCTGAAAACGCCACCGCGGTGAGCGCGATTTCCGTTCCTAGTGCATCCAGATATTCCGCGACGGGAGCATAACGTCTTATTTGCTTGGTATGGCAGCCGCAAAACCAGCAAAGTCGATCGCAAAAGGGCACATGCAGGTAAAGTGAAATGGGCCCTTCGGGATCGGCCTCACTTAGCCATCCGGCATAGCGGGCGCTGTCAACCCCCGCATGAAAATGCGGCGCCGTGGGATAGCTGGTGTAACGCGGTACAGGCTGACTATAACGGGCAAGTGTATCGATGGTCACTGGACGCTACTTTCAATGGATCGGCTTGAGCGGTAGGCAGCCTGCCGCTATGGCCGACTGCCTTTGCGCTATTCGTGCCTGCTCTGTTTGGCGCGATCGTCGACAAGCTCATACCACATGGCGTTGAGGACGGCGAAAGCTGCGGCGAGAGGAAAGCCGAGAAGCCAGGCAAAGTACCACATATGGAATCTCCTTCGTGATCAGTAGGCGTGACCGCCCTTGTCGTTGACCGTTCCCGCGTCGACCTTGCCCCACAGCACGCGGTAGACCCAGGCGGTGTAGGCAAGGATCATCGGCAGGAAGATGATCGTAACGACAAGCATGATGAACAGTGTCATGTGGCTGGACGACGCGTCCCAAACCGTCAGGCTGGATCGCGGATCAAGCGATGACGGCAAAAGGAAGGGAAACATCGACAAGCCGACGGTCGAGATGATGCCGAAAATCGCAAGCTTGCTGAACAGCAGCACCATCACTTCGCGCCGGCCGAGCAGCGCAAGCAAGGCTGCTGCCGTGCCGACAAAGCCAAGCACCGGGGCAACGATCATCCACGGATGTGCGCTGTAATTGGCAAGCCAGGCTCCCGGACTATGCTCGGCGGTTTTGAGCAATGGGTTGGAAGGTCCGGCCGCGTCAATGACGCTGGAGATGCGATAGCCGTCTACTCCCATCCAGAGGAACAAGCCACCCAGCGCGAAGAGTACGATCACCGCCAGCGCAGCAATGCTGCCATAACGGCGGGCGCGCTCTGCAACGATCCCGTCGGTCTTGACCTGAAGCCAGGCCGCACCGTGCATGACCAGCATGGCAACCGACAATAGACCACAGAGAAGCGCATAAGGGTTCAGGAGCGCAAAGAAGGATCCTTCGTAGTAAATCCGCATGTCTTCGTCGAACCGGAAAGGAACGCCCTGCAACACATTCCCGACCGCGACGCCGAAAATCAGTGAGGGAACAAAGCCGCCGATGAACAAAGCCCAGTCCCAGCCGGCCCTCCAGCCGTCACTGTCGCGCTTCGAGCGATACTTGAAGGCGACCGGCCGCAGGATCAGCGCGAACAGAATGGCGAACATGGCGAGATAGAAGCCGGAGAAGGATACGGCATAGAGCGGTGGCCAGGCGGCGAAGATCGCCCCGCCGCCAAGGATCAGCCAAACCTGGTTGCCTTCCCAGGTCGGGCCTATCGAGTTGATGGCAATGCGCCGCTCCGTATCGGTCCTTGCAACGAAGGGAAGGAGCGTCCCGACCCCGAGGTCGAAACCATCGGTCACGGCAAAGCCGATCAGCAACACGCCGAGCAGCAGCCACCAGATGATGCGCAAGGTTTCATAGTCGATCAATTCATGCAGGATCATGGCAGGTCACTCCGCAGCCGGAACGAGATTTTCGGAAATCAGCTTGGCCTCCGGCTTGTCATCCGGATCAGGCCCCTTGCGGATCGCCTTGATCATCAGCGTCATCTCGATGACGATAAGGACGGTGTAGAGAGCCGCAAAGCCGAGGATCGTCAGCAGCACCGTGCCGGCACCGAGATTGGAGAC
>NZ_JAELTU010000209.1 GCF_016429015.1 Rhizobium sp. ASV20 | reverse complement strand
TTCCAGAACTGGTGCTCGGTCAGCTCGGCCCGTTCTTCGCGCTCGTGCCGGGTTCGCTCTACCAGCCGCTGCAGGATTTCGCCTTCAGTGTCGTCAAGACTTTCGAGCCGTTCCGCGCCCCGCTTTCGGACCATGATATCGCCCGGCGCAAGCCGGAAGCGCTGACGGAACCACAGCGCGCTCATCTGCTGCGCTGGGGCTACCCTTACGTCAGTGACGAGTTCCGCTTCCATATGACGCTGACGGGGCCTGTACCGGCCGAGCGTCAGGCCGACATGCACGAAACCCTGCGCGAACGTTTTGCCGACCATTCCGGCAAGCCGCTCGCCATTTCCAGCCTTGCCATCTTCGTCGAAGAAGAGCGTGGGGCGCCCTTTACCGTCCGCTCCTGGCTGCCGCTTGCTGGCGCCTAATGATGAAAGATCTGACATGACCAAAGAAACCGTCCTTTCCAACGCCCGCATCGTCCTTGAAGACAAGATCGTCGAAGGCTCGGTGCTGATCCGTGACGGTCGTATTGCCGACATTTCCGAAGGCAAGTCCGCGATCGGCGAGGATTTCGAGGGTGACTATCTGATCCCCGGCCTGGTCGAACTGCACACCGACCATCTCGAGGCGCATTACTCCCCGCGTCCGGGCGTACGCTGGCACAAGACATCGGCCATCCAGGCGCACGATGCCCAGATCGTCACGTCAGGCATCACGACGGTATTCGATTGCCTGCGCATGGGTTCGGACGAAGATGGCGGCTTCGAAAAGGGTGAGATGCGCGATATGGCCGATGCCATCCAGGCCGCCCAGCGCGAAGATCGGCTGCGCGCCGACCACCTGATTCACCTGCGCTGCGAAGTTTCCTCCGACAACGTGCTCGATCACTTCCAGGACTTCGAGAAAGACCCCTACGTCCGTCTGGTCTCGCTGATGGACCATGCGCCGGGCCAGCGCCAGTTCCAGACCATGGATCAATACATCTTCTACTACCAGAAGAAGCGCGGCCTGAGCGACGAGGCCTTTGCCAAGTTCGTTGCCAAGCGCCAGGACGAATCGGCCAGATACGCGACGCCGCATCGCGACGCGATCTCCAAAGTCTGTTCCGAACGCGGCATTACCGTCGCCAGCCATGACGACGCGACGCTCGCCCATGTCGATGAAGCCATCCACTACGGCGTCCGTCTAGCGGAATTCCCGACCAGCATTGATGCCGCCAAGGCTTCGCATGGCGCCGGCATGAGCGTGCTGATGGGTGCGCCGAACATCGTGCGCGGCAAATCGCACTCGGGCAATATCGCTGCGCGCGATCTGGCAGAACTCGGCGTTCTGGACGTTCTCTCCTCCGACTATGTGCCGCTCAGCCTGCTGCACGCCCCCTTCATCCTCGCCGACGACGTCGAGGGTATCACTCTGCCGCAGGCGATCGCCATGGTCACCGCAACACCGGCAAAGACCGTCAGCCTTGACGATCGCGGCCGCATTGTAGAAGGCTTGCGCGCCGACCTGGTACGTGTCCGCCGCGATCACGGCGTACCGGTTACGCGCTCCGTCTGGCGCGAAGGACGCCGGGTCGCATGAGTACCAATGCCGATATCGAGCCGGCTAATGACAGCCTTTCGGGTGCGGCGGCGGGCGTTCTGGCCGTCGTCGTCGGCCCGAGCGGCGCCGGCAAGGACACGCTGATGAATCTGGCCGCCGGGCATTTTGCCGGCCGGCCTGACGTGCACTTCGTCCGCCGGGTTATCACGCGTGCGGTCGACGCCGGCAACGAAGACCACAGAAGCGTTTCCGATGCGGATTTCGATGCGATGAAGCAGGCCGGCGCATTCGCCGTCTCATGGGAAGCGCATGGCCTGAAATACGGCATACCGGCCGAAGTCGCCAATGAGCTTGCACGCGGCAATCTCGTTATTGCCAACGGCTCGCGCTCGGCGCTGCCCCATTTCCAGACTGCTTTTCCACGGTTGAAGGTCATCAACATCACCGCGCGGCGGGAAGTACTGGCGGAACGGCTGATGGCGCGTGGCCGCGAAAGCCGCGAGGATGTGCTGAAACGTCTGGAACGCAGCACGCTCGCCGTTCAGGACGGCTACGATGTCACCGATATCGACAATAGCGGCACGCTCGAAGAAGCCGAAGTCGCCATCATTTCCGCGCTGGAAGCACTCATCCGGAAGTGACCGATTCCAATGCTGGTGGGCCGGACTTCATTCGGCCTGCCACACATCCTCATAACCCCGGTCGTCGACAATCAATTTCGTCCCCACGGGAAGATGAAGATATTTGACGACGAGCGGCAGCATCTCGCTCAAATGCCTGGCGTGAACCGGCTGGTAGAAATCCTCGGCCTCCGAATATTCCCCGCAATGGAAAAACCAGCTGATGTTTCCGCCATCCGGCGGAGCAACTCTCGTTCCATAGACCGGCATCCTGCCAAGCGTCGACAGGGCGATGGCCACCATCTCTTCCGACGTCGCCGCCGGTTCTCGCGCGCTCAGCTCTCTCCAGCTCAGTGCGCCTCATCCCAATTGTTGGCGGCGCGCGCATCGACCTTCAGAGGCACGGCCATGTCCACCGCCGGCATGGCGGCATTTTCCATGACCGAGACGATGACCGGCGTCGTGCGTTCGACGTCGGCGTCCTCGACTTCGAAGATCAGTTCGTCGTGCACCTGCAGCAGCATGCGGACGCGGTCGCCGAGCCCTGCTGAGGCCAGCGCCGGCTCCATCTTGATCATGGCGCGGCGGATGACGTCGGCAGCCGAACCCTGGATCGGAGCATTGATAGAGGCGCGCTCGTTGAAGGCGCGGACGGACGGGTTGGAAGAACGGATCTCGGGGAAATGGATGCGGCGACCGAAGATCGTCTCGACATAGCCCTTGTCGCGCGCAGTCTGCTTGGTGCTGTCCATATAGTCGCGAATGCCGGGGAAGCGCTCGAAGTACTTCTTGATGTAGTCGTTCGCTTCCGAGCGCTCGATAGAGAGCTGGTTGGCGAGGCCGAAAGCCGAAATGCCGTAGATGATGCCGAAGTTGATCGCCTTGGCGCGGCGGCGCACTTCGCTCGGCATGCCCTCCACTGGAACGCCGAACATCTCGGACGCCGTCATCGCGTGAATGTCGATGCCGTCTTCGAAAGCCTGCTTCAGCTGCGGGATATTGGCGACGTGCGCCAGAACGCGCAGTTCGATCTGGCTGTAGTCGGCCGAGACGAGCTTGTGGCCCGGCGTCGAGATGAAGGCGGTGCGGATCTTACGGCCTTCCGCCGTACGCACCGGAATATTCTGCAGGTTCGGTTCCGACGAGGAAAGACGCCCGGTCGTCGTCGATGCCAGTGAGTAAGAGGTGTGAACGCGCTTCGTCTGCGGGTGGACGTAGCCCGGCAGAGCATCGGTATAGGTCGATTTCAGTTTGGTGAGCTGGCGCCAGTCGACGATCTTGCGCGGCAGGTCGAAACCTGCGGCCGCCAGGTCTTCCAGCACCTGCGCCGAGGTGGACCATTGGCCCGTCTTGGTCTTGCTGCCGCCTGATAATCCCATCTTGCCGAAGAGGATATCGCCGAGCTGCTTCGGAGAACCGATGTTGAAACGCTCGCCGGCAAGCGTGTAGATCTCGTCTTCCAGCCGCGCTGCGCCCTGCGCCAACTCGCCGGAAAGGCGCGACAGGATCTGCCGGTCGATGGTGATGCCGCGCTCCTCCATATGGGCGAGCACGGGTACAAGGGGCCGTTCCAGACGCTCATAGACGGCAGAGAGCTTTTCCGCCGCAAGCCGCGGCTTCAGCACCAGCCAGAGGCGCAGCGTCACGTCGGCATCCTCGGCGGCATAGGCCGTGGCGCGGTCGATATCGACGAGATCGAAGGTGACGTTGGATTTGCCGCTGCCGGCCACGTCCTTATAGGCGATCGGCTTGTGGCCGAGCCAGCGCTCGGAAAGGCTATCCATGCCGTGAAGGGCGTTAGAGCCGCCGTCGAGTACATAGGAGAGCAGCATCGTGTCATCGAAGGACTTGGTCTCGATGCCGTAGCGCTTCATCAGCAGGTAGTCGTACTTCAGGTTCTGCGCGATCTTGAGGATGGAGGCATCCTCAAGCAGCACCTTCAATCTGGCCAGGGCATCGCGGAGCGGAACTTGATTTTCAGCCAAGCCACCGCCGAGCAGATCGCCGACGCCGGTCTTGTGGCTGACGGGCACATAGGCGGCGCGGATGGAGCCGCCCGTGGGATCGTTGCGGTTGTCGGCAATCGCCAGCGAGAAGCCGACAATTTCGGCCTGCATCACATCAAGCGAGGTCGTTTCCGTATCGAAAGCGACGATGCCGGTTTCGCGCGCATCCGCGATCCATTGATCAAGCGTGGCGACATCGCGGATAGTCACATATTTCGAGTGATCGATCGGTGCGGTGGCAAAGCTTGCTGCACGCGCATTGGCGAGGTCGGTAGGCTCGCTCAGCCCTTCGACGGCCAGGCGGGGCTTTGCCGCCTGCGTCGGAACTGAGGCTCCTTCAGCTGAAACCTCGCTACCGGCAACGAGTTCGGCATTTTCACCGACATCCAGATCCGGGCCATGCGCCTTTTCGGCCAATTCGACCTTGACGACGGATGGTTCGATCGCCGCCGGATCGCAATCGCAGGCATCGGCGACGCGGCGTGTCAGCGAGGTGAATTCCATCGCCTTCAGGAAGCCGATCAGCTTCGGGCCGTTCTGCGGTTCCAGCACCAGCGCGTCGAGCTCAAGGTCCAGCGGCACATCGGTCCTAAGCGTTACCAGCTGGCGAGAGATACGGGCAAGTTCGGCATTGGCGATGATGTTTTCGCGACGCTTCTGCTGCTTGATCTCGCTGGCGCGGGCAAGCAGCGTATCGAGATCGCCGAATTCTTCGAGCAGCTGCGCCGCCGTTTTCGGGCCGATACCGGGGATGCCGGGGACATTGTCGACCGAATCGCCGGTCATGGCCTGCAGGTCGATCATCTTGTCGGGCGGCACGCCCCACTTTTCGACGACATCGGGAATGCCGATCTGCTTGTCCTTCATGCTGTCATACATGTGGACCATCGGCGTGACGAGCTGCATCAGATCCTTGTCGGATGAGATGATCGTCACGTCGGAACCGGCCGCCTCGGCCTGGCGGGCATAGGTGGCGATGATGTCGTCGGCCTCGAAACCATCGGTTTCGATGCACGGCAGGTTAAAGGCGCGCGTCGCCTCGCGGATGAGACCGAATTGCGGGATCAGCTCCTCGGGCGGGGCGGAGCGGTTTGCCTTGTATTCCGGGAAGATCTCTTTGCGGAAAGTCTTCGAGGAGTAGTCGAAAATCACGGCGAAATGCGTCGGGGTGACCCCGACCGAAGTGTCGCGCGCCGAGGTCAGCAGCTTCCACAGCATGTTGCAGAAACCGGAGACAGCGCCCACAGGCAATCCATCCGACTTGCGCGTCAGCGGCGGCAGGGCGTGAAAGGCCCGGAAAATGAAACCGGAGCCGTCGACGAGGAAGAGATGATCACCTTTTTTCATGGTGACATGGATAGCGTGGCGCACTTCCAACGTCCATATAAAGTTCTGGTTTTGCAGCCTGACGAGAGCGCCGGATTTCTCACTGAAACGTTACTAATTTTTAATAGGTCTAATCTGCGCATTCCCTTGAAAAACCACATTTGGAACCACAAATGATACTCACCGGCGATTGATACGCCGAGGGTCTGACAACCGGCCTGTCCCCCGCCACGTCAGACTCGGACAAAGGCCTATCCCCTCTCCGGGCCTTTGTCCCCCTTTTTCGAGCCGCCATGGCGCCCTCCAGGCCATGGCGGCTTTTTCATGAGAAAATACAACCTTTGCGCTTATAAATCATAGCGGAAGTTGAGGATTTCCAGTGGATCCCTACCCAAGATTTGCTGATTGTCTTGCTTTGGAATCCTCGGCATACTTGCAATCATGGGATTTAATCGGATGGACTCCGCAGCCTACCTTGCCAGCCAGTTGGCGAAGGTATTCGGTCGCTCGTTGCTGCAACGGGCGAGCAAGCTCGGTTTCTCGCCGGGACAGTTTCCAATCCTGCTGGAACTATGGTCCGAAGATGGGCTGACGCAGAAGCAATTGCTGGAGCGGGTCGACGTCGAACAGGCAACAATGGCCAACACGCTGTCACGCATGGAACGCGACGGGCTGGTGGAGCGTCGCCCACACCCGTCGGACAAACGGGCGCAGCTGATCTTTCTGACCGCCAAGGCAAGCGACATGAGGGCCGAAGCGATCGAAGCGGCGATGGCGACCGATTCCGAGCTTCTCAGGGATTTTCGCAATTTCGAACGCGAACTGCTGCTGGAATATATCCGGCGCATCCTGGACAACGCCAAGCACCTCTGAAGCACTTGCGGGAAAGGCGCGCAAAGCGTTTCCGCGGCTTCACCCGAAAGTGCTCCATCCCTATCCCGCTGCCCGGTCCATGTCGGGAAACTGTTGGCTCGGCCCGACATCCGGCTTGCCGAAAAAGATCCCCTGAAGTTGGGCACACCCCTCTTCGATGACGATGCGACGCTGGATTTCCGTCTCCACGCCTTCGGTCACCACGGGCATGTTCAAACTATGCCCGAGGCCGATAATGGCGCGAACGATCGAGCGCGCCGCCGGATCATGTTCGAGGGCGCCGGTGAAGCTGCGATCGACCTTGATCTTGTCGAAAGGGAATGCACGCAGATTACTGAGCGAAGAAAAGCCGGTGCCGAAATCGTCCATGACGACCCGGATGCCAAGCCGGTGCAGCCGCTGCAGCGTCGCAAGGACCGCCGTACGTTCGCGCATCAACGCCGCCTCGGTGATCTCAAGTTCCAGCCGCCGCGGATCGAGACCGGTTTTCCGCAAGATGCGCTCGATCTGGTCGTAGAGCGTCGGGATCATGAATTGCAGCGGCGACAGATTGACGGCAACGCTTGCAGGCTGGCGCCAGCGCACCGCTTCCTGGCACGCCTGTTCCAAGACCCACTCGCCGATTGCCGCGATCGATCCGCTCTCCTCGGCGATGGGAATGAACGTCTCGGGTTCGATAATCCCGCGGTCCGGATGCCGCCAGCGCAAAAGTGCTTCATAACCGCTGACACCATCACTGCCGACGTCGTAGATCGGCTGGTAGTCGAGATAGAGCTGCTTGCGCAGAATGGCTTGCCGCAAGTCGTTCTCAAGTTGCCGGCGCATGCGCGCGGCCTTGTCCATCTCCGCGTCGAAGAAGCAGGCATGGCCCCGGCCGGCACGCTTGGCACGATAGAGCGCGGTATCCGCATTCGCATAGAGCTGTTCGGCATTGGCGCCGTCGCGCGGATAGATCGCGATGCCAAGGCTGACGCCAACGGCCGTCGGATCCCGGGCTGTATCCATCTCCGTGGCGAACTCTACCAAAATTCGCTCGGCAAGACGCGTGGCAGCCTCAGGCTGCTGCCGCATGGGCTGGACGATGGCGAATTCGTCGCCGCCAAGCCTCGCGACCGTATCGCCTTCCTCGGCCACGCGCTGGAGGATACCGGCAACCCTGCAAAGAAGGCGGTCGCCTTCGGCGTGGCCGAAGACATCGTTGATCGCCTTGAACCGGTCGAGATCCAGGCAGAAGATCGCCACCTCGCCATGCTTTCGGTTTGCCATCTGCAGCGCCTGGCGCAGGCGCTGGTCGAACAGCGAGCGGTTGGGAAGGTCCGTCAATATGTCGTGATGGGCGAGATGCTCGATCATCTGCTGGGCCTGGCGCCGTTCCGTCAGGTCGCGCACGACGAGTACGCTGCATTCGTGACCGCGATAGGTAATCGAGCGGATCACGGTTTCGACAGGGATAGCCTTGCCGTCGCGGCCGGAGAGCGTTGTTTCAAGCGGAATGACCGCTTCGGCGCAAGCCTCCAGATCGAGCGTCAGAAAGGCTTCCGGGACCGCGCCGATCACCTGTTGGGCGGACCATCCGGAAATGGTGAAGAAACGCTCGTTCGCATCGATGATCCGGCCGTCGCGGAGAACCAGCAACCCTTCCAGCGACGCATTGGCGAAGCCACGCAGATCGGTGAGATGACGATCGATGAAGATCGCCCCGAGAGAGCCGAGGATCAGCAACGTTGCCGCAGCCAGCACGATACTCGCGAGGATGCTGCGGTCGATGGCAAGCGCCTCTGTCGGCAGGTCAGCTTCCAGCGTCAGCGTGACGCCGCTCATTGCCGTGAAGTGCAGCGAGCATATCGCCAACACCAGCAAGAACGCACCGATAATGATGCGCCTGACCCGATGAAGCCTGCGAAAGGCGAGAAACGCCAGCGAAGCAAAGCAGACACCGATGGCAACGGACGCGCCAATACGCGGCAGGCTATAGGAAAGCTTGGCCGACGTTTCTATGGCCTGCATGCCGGTGAAGTGCATGGCGCCGATACCGAATGCCATCAATACGCCTCCGCAAGCGAACGAGATCGGATTGTCCCACTCGAATGCAACGGAGATGGCAAGCCATGAGCCGAGAATTGCAAATACCATCGAAAGCACCGTCGGCGAAACGGTGTAGCTGATCGGGATGCTGCCCTGATATGCCAGCATGGCGATGAAATGCGTCGCCCATATGCCGATGCCGCTGGCAAAGGCCGCAGCGGTGATCCAATAGCGGCGCTGGTGCGACCGGCACTCCTGCGCACGCGCGAAAAGTAACATGGTGGCAAGGCTGCCCATCAGGCAGATAAACGCTGCAACAAAAATCAGCCTGACATCATGATCGTCACGAATGCATGCAATCACTGAAAACATTTGGTGTCCCCAGAATACGCCTTTAGATTGATATTATTTCTAATAATCTAAAGAACTTGTAAATTACATAAGAAACTACTCACACAAAGAGGCACCCTTCCGCAGCGAAACAAGCTACGGTAAATTTTCGGTTTTGATGCCTCGAAACCCGTTGGGCTTTGGTCTATCGTCCCGCCAAATCTCATGTAAGGAGTCGGATATGACCGATATATCGCCCGTTCTCGACCGCGCCGATCAGAACCTCCCGTCCAGCCTCGACAACCTCTTCGAGCTGCTCCGTATCAAGTCCATCTCGACCGATCCGGACTACAAGGCGGAATGCCGCAAGGCAGCGGAATGGCTGGTCACCTATCTGAACTCGCTGGGCTTCACGGCATCCGTGCGCGACACACCCGGCCATCCGATGGTAGTCGCCCATCACGACGCCGGCAGTGCCGACGCACCGCATGTGCTGTTCTACGGCCACTACGATGTGCAGCCGGTCGATCCGATCGAACTCTGGGAAAGCGATCCCTTTGCCCCGGCGATCAAGGACATGGGCAACGGCCGCAAGATTCTGACCGGACGCGGTACTTCCGACGACAAGGGCCAGCTGATGACCTTCGTCGAAGCCGTACGCGCCTACAAGGAAACCAGGGGCGCGCTTCCGGTCCGCATCACCATCCTCTTCGAAGGCGAAGAGGAATCCGGCTCGCCTTCGCTCAAGCCATTCCTCGAAGCCAACGCCACCGAGCTGAAGGCCGATTTCGCCCTGGTTTGCGATACCGGCATGTGGGACGGCGATACACCGGCAATCTGTGCCGGCCTGCGCGGGCTTGTGGGCGAGGAAGTCGTCATCACTGCCGCCGACCGCGACCTGCATTCGGGTGTCTTCGGCGGAGCTGCGGCCAATCCGATCCACATTCTGACCGATGTCCTTGCCGGCCTGCATGACGAGACGGGACGCGTAACGCTTCCCGGCTTCTACGAGGGTGTCGAGGAAACACCATCCAACATCAAGGCTTCCTGGGAAAAGCTGGGACTGACGGACGAAGCTTTCCTCGGCGAAGTCGGGTTGTCGATTCCCTCGGGCGAAAAGGGTCGCTCGGTGATGGAGCTCACCTGGGCACGGCCGACGGCCGAGGTCAACGGCATCTGGGGCGGCTATACCGGCGCCGGCTTCAAGACCGTGATCGCTGCCAAGGCATCGGCCAAAGTCTCCTTCCGCCTCGTCGGCCAGCAAAATCCGGCGGCGATCCGCGAGAGCTTCCGCGCTTATGTGCGCTCGAAGATCCCCGCCGATTGCTCGGTCGAGTTTCACGAGCATGGCGGCTCGCCGGCCATCCAGCTTTCCTACGATTCGCCGACCCTGACGAAAGCGAAGAACGCACTCTCCAGCGAATGGCCAAAGCCTGCGCTCGTCACCGGCATGGGCGGCTCGATCCCGATCGTTGGCGATTTCCAGAAGATGCTCGGCATGGAATCGCTGCTCATCGGCTTCGGTCTCTCAGACGACCGTATCCATTCGCCCAACGAGAAATACGAGCTGCGCTCCTACCACAAGGGCATCCGCTCCTGGATCCGCGTGCTCGACGCGCTGGCTGCTTGATTGATAGGCTGGGGCGCGCAGATGACTTTGTGCGCCCGCACCTACCCCGGCTCGACGGCCTTCACTCCGTCCTTCAATGCGGGCGACCGCTGATCGCTCGGCCAAATCTATGAGATAGAACATGGGAATCTGGATCGACACCGACATGGGATTCGATGACATCGCTGCCGTTCTGGTGGTTGAGCATTCGAGTCTGACCATCGACGGCGTTTCGCTGGTGAGCGGTAATGCGCCGCTCGCCCACGTTCGCGACAACGCGGCGAGTGCTGCCGAAGTCTTCGGCTGGACGTTCCCCATCCATACCGGCCGCGAACTGCCTGTCCTGTGCAAGCTGGAAACCGCACAGAGCATCCTTGGCCACAACGGCATCCCCACGACGGGCAGGAGCCTGCCACCGGCCAATCCCCTTCCATTCAGCGACGCCTTTGCCGCGCTCTGCGACTGGCTTGGCGACGGCAACGGGTCGAAGCGCATCCTGGCGCTTGGTCCATTGACGAATATCGCCGCCCTGGCTCTGGCGCGTCCGGACCTTGCCGCCCGCATTGACGAGCTGACATGGATGGGCGGCGGCGTCACTTCGGGCAATCATACCGCTTCTGCCGAATTCAACGCCTTTGCCGATCCCGAAGCATTGTCGATCGTGCTCGCGCATGATCTGCCGCTGCGCATGGTCGATCTCGACATCTGCCGAAAAGTGCTGGCGTGGCCGGACGATGTCACGCGTCTGCGCCAGACGGCGGGCGAGAAGGCGCAACTGCTCGCCGATCTGCTGGAAGGCTACGTCAACATCGCCATCAGCCGCGGCCGACCGGCCATGGCAATCTACGATCCGACGGCAGCGGCCATCTTCGTCGCTCCGGAGATCGCCGTGCTTCGCCACGCCCGCATCGACGCCGAACTGCATGGCCAGCACACGCGCGGCCGCACCGTCGTCGAGACGCGCGCCTCGCATGGTACCTTCAACGCGCATTTCGCCGCGGAGATCGATGTGGAGAAGGCGCGTGCGATCATATTCGACGCGCTGCGTCAGGCAGCCGCCTGACGCTTAAAGAGAATGTTTGGAAGTGCTGAGCACTGCCTCAGCCCTCCTCCCTCAGCTCCTGCTCCACAAGGG
>NZ_JAELTU010000208.1 GCF_016429015.1 Rhizobium sp. ASV20 | reverse complement strand
GGGCTCGGTATGCTTGCCATTCCAGGCGTTGGCCCCGTTGTTGCAGCAGGCTGGCTCGTTGCCACTGCGGCTGGCGCTGCGGCCGGTGCCGTCATCGGCGGCGCCGCGGGCGGCATCGTTGGTGCGTTGATCGAGTCCGGCGTTCCCGACAAGGAGGCGCAGATCTATAGTGAGGCGCTGCGCCGCGGCGGATCGGTGGTGGTTGCCAGGGTCGACGACGATAAGGCCCGCGCCCACCAGGAAATTCTAAACAGAATGCAGCCTGTCGACCTCGAGCTGCTGCAGACGCGCTATGGTACAGAGGGATGGCTGCGTTTCGACGAAACGAATGATCCTTATAGCGCCGAACAAATCGAAGCGGAGCGCCGGCGCTATCGTTCAGATGCGCGCATTTGAAGGGTCTCGAAGCAGGGGCGGTCCAACAAACCGCCCCTTTCTGCGGCATCCCGTGTGCACGCTTCGAACGATCACTCAGGTGGCAACGCCGTTCATTTTTTCATGTGAGGCAATTCCCGTATTGCCATCGATCGTTCTGTGGCTGAAATGGAGATTGCCCCATATCGCCTGCGCCTCGAAGCGGCCAGAATTCTGATGCCGCGCAGCTGGCGAGGCGCACGTCGAACCTCGCAGAAAGGGTTCGTTTCACTGATGTGCGGAGGCCAGCCGCCAACAATGCTCGAGATAGGCTTTGTCATGGATCGACAGGAGGTCGATGACGCTCAGCCATAGCCAGGACGGAGCGTCGGGCTTTTTCGTGCGTTGACCCGCAACTTCGGTACTCCAGGATCGCCATATGTGATCATCCATCTGCCGTCCATGCGCGTGGCCAACAACACCGCCGAGATAATACGCGATTGCGCAGATCTCGTGCTCTGCCAGGTGCCCCACGTCAAGCTTCATATCCTGAGGCGCAATTTCTCGAACGAAGACGGCCTTGTCCAGGATATGCGCGCCGACGATCCGATCGCCCAAATTGGGGGACAGGGCTTTTGCTCCCATCACCACCCGTTCGGCGGGATCATGCGGCATGGCCGCGCCGGGCGTGGACGGAGCACAGGCGGGGACCGCCTCCTTGATGTCAAGTAACGATACCGGTTCGTGCCTACCCGCACGAACGAGAACCGCGCAGCGTAGATGACCGAGCGAACTGCAGCCCTTGATCCAATATGCTGCATCAAGCACCCGGTGGAGGCCGAATTTCGATTTCTCCGGTCCCAAAACGGTCGCCCGAAGCTTACGCTCCTTGCAAAGTGCCAGGACATCGCTGCGCTCGTTTCTATGCAAGGGCCAAAGGAGTTTGTTGCGAGGAAGCGAGGGGCGTTTGGTATCGAAACTATCCATTGCAAGGTTTCGCCAGCGCCTGCGCAGGGAGCGCCGCACAAGCTTCCTGATATCCTTCGGCTGGTGCAGGTGAGGCGTTGCGCCCTGTTCTCCGACAGAGGCAGCCGCGTATCCGGCAATCAGCGCCTCCAACAGTCTTGCGGTTACGACGCCCGCCAGGTCTGAATCACGCGCAGACGAGGCGAGCGAAAGCCCAAGCCGGATGAGATCGTGGGCCGGATTGCCGATTACCGTCTGATCAAAATCGCGGATCTGAACGGCCACCTCTCCGTCACAATCTGCAAGGGCGCCAAGGTTGCCCAGGTGGCAATCGCCACAGATCCAAACCGCAGGCCCTTCGGGGATGTCCAATGCGTTTCTTTCAAGCCATTCGTAAAACAGTGTGGTCGTTCCACGAATGAAAGTCTGCGGCGAACGCGCCATCTTGAGGTTGCGCCGCATGGTGAGAAACGTCTCGCGATCTTTGGTGCTCATAGCTCACATTCGTATGTCATTGTGCATGGACAGCTACCGGAAAGCCGGCCTGAGCGCACTGCTGGAGTCTGGAAAATAAAACGACGAGGTGGGACCGCTTGTTCCCCAAATGGCAAGCTGGCGCCTCGATGGCGGCATGCTTGGCCATATGCGGCAACGCCTGTCAGGCAAAAGGCGCCCTGTTCCCGACGGTCGACGGACCGCTCCGGCGACCGTGGTCACCTGGCCCACCTTACCGGCCCGTGGATAGCCGACGGCTGCTGAACAGCTATCTTTCAAGGTAGAGACGCGGCACGGGACGGCACGGCGTGCTATGTGAACGGTGACGCAAACGAGGGGAAACCATGCGCTTTGCCATGACGATCGGGCTTCTGCTCGCCACCGCTGCCGCCGCACAGGCAGAAACGCTAAATTACGGCTCTCGGGCTGGGATGGAGGTGACTGTGGTGAAGAAGATGAACCTCGGCACGACGCACGCGAAGATCGTGACGAAGCATACGCAGGAGAACGCCACGGCCTACTGCCGGGATTACGTTTTGAAGGTGACGGCGGAGTGCATCGCTGACGAGTTGAAGACACAGCTTCTCCCCGAGATCTCTGCCAACTGCAAGACGGGCAAGTTCGAGACGCTCGGCGGCCAGGGCTACCAGTTCGGGGGCGCGAATGCCAATTATGATCCGACAGGAATGAGCACGAAGTACCTGCTGGTCGAGGTGGGCCGCAACGAACCGCTAGATGGCTCAATTGCCTCGGGGTACGACGTCGCCTTGGACCAATTCAAAGCCATGTGCCCGAACCGGGTTCGATAGCCGCTTGGCCGTGTCGGCTCGAAGCTGCGGTTTCGGCCAGGTTGAAGAACGAAAATGCGGCTCTTGTGCTGTCATCGTCTGGCTGGCTGGGCATGTAGGTCGTCAGACCTGATCCGGACGACAGATGAGCCACAAAGTGCTGCCGACAAGCGCGCCAACGAGGCCTGGCTTGACAGAGAGCGTCAGCGAATAGAGCGAATAGGGGGGCTCCAGGACTGATAAAAGCGCCCGCTCCAATGTCGCTCCCAACACAATGGAAAGAGCAAAGCCAAATAATTCCATTGCGAGTATCGCGATCAGAAATCCGGCAAGAGGCGCCATATAGAAAGCGGTCATCCGGCGAGATCTAAGAAGCAAAAAGACTGGCAGCCCCAATAGAAGAGCTCCCGAATATCCGACAATCGCAGCTATCGTCGCTACCTCATAAGTCTCAATGCTGATGACCTGGCTGGAGCCATCAAAAGCCTTGCCTGTCGCGGACAACACTGCTGACAGGGGCACCCAAAGCGGCGCGATCAGAAAGGCCATCAATGTCCTTTTCAAGGTTTTGCTCCGCAGAATAACCCATCTCCTACATGAATTTCGTCTCTTGGTTCACCGGAACTGCTTTGCCGTTGATACCCCGTGCCGCTAGACGCTTCGTTCCAAATCCTCGCCGTTCGCGACCCTGGCGATCAACAATGCCACCATAGCATGCGGCGACATTCGCTGAAATCAAATGGTTGTCCGTTGCTTCATCAGGCCGTGCCAATCCGGACTGTACTTTGCTTTGCCCTAGCCCTTCTGACGCCGCGATTCCGCTATCATCGCATTCAAGCGGTGTTGGAGTTCTGGTGGTTCGAACTCCATCCGTACGCAGCCGAGGGTGTGGCATATTGCGGGAGTGAACGGCATCCAAGATCTCAACAGATCGAGGAGTTTGTCGGATATCACATCTCCCAGCAGGCCGGCGCCCAATTGGCCAAGGGCCTCTTCGTGGTCGTTCGACATCCTATCCCAAGCGCATCACGCTAGCGTTTAGGATAGGCGATCACCGTACTTCCCGCAAATGTGCCATGAACACGTCAGCCGGGGTTTGATATCCGAGGCATTGCCGCGGTTGATCGTTAAGATGGCGGCCAAGGTGGGGCAGGACACGCTGAGACGCCTGCAAGATCGGCACTACCTGGCATGAGGCGGCGAATGCGCTCATTGGTATTTTCGACAGCACCTTTTTGCCTGGGAGCGCTGGGATCGCAGAACCAGCTGCGCGCACCGATCCTATCTTCTAGAGCTCTGAAGCCGGCGAACGGCGTGCCGCGATCGCCTTTACGTCATTAGCGCCTGATCCCTGCTCAGCGGAACATCGCTGCAAGCGTCAATTCGCTGCGACGATCAGGCGAGTCGGACTGGCTTAGCATCCAGCCACCGCTCGGCGAGGGGGTACACCATTAGAAGCGGTAGGTCACTCCGACCACGGGGCCCGATAGACGGGTGTCATAAACATGGCCGCCGTGATCATAGTCCACGCTCAACACCTTATATCCGCCTGACGCGGAGAGATGGTCGGTAAGGGTGTAGTTAACGGTAGCAAGGGCCGACCATGTGAGCTTCGAACCGGCGCCGAAGCCACCTATGTCGGCCTGTGTCTGCAATGAGAGTTTTTCGGTCAACGAGACGAATGCTCGAGCACCGATGACCGGATCCACCCAGCCGAAGTCCTCGCCATGGCTGGCAGAGCGGCTGCCAATGGCCGGGTGGCTTGCCGTCACGGTGACATCGTTTGAAATGTGCCAGAAGCGCGCGCCCGCCAGGGCATCCAAGGTAAATTGCGGCGTATCGATCACGCGATAACCACCCTGCAGCGTTGCCATGAACTGCTTGGTGTCGACTTTCGCGTCAACACTCGCCCCCGGGGGTATCGCAACGCCCAGACCTGGAATTTGAAGCGCCGGCAAGGGGCCTGCTCCGTGGCTGCCAGTCGTGTCGACATACATGATGTCGCCGGATACGACGAAACGGTCATAACGACCCCAAACATTGACGAAACCGCCGAAATTGAGATCTTCCATGACATCGGAGAATGACTTCTCGACGTGGATGGTCGGTGCGCGACGAAAGGGCGACAAGCGGCCGTCCAGGCCCGAAGCCCACAAATACGGCGTAATCTGCAGTGCCCAGTTCTGGGGATCGACAGCGATCGGTTTCGCATCGTCCTGTCGGATAAAATCAGCATCGGCAGCGCGGGCTGCCTCGGTACCGCACAAACCGAGGATGACTGCTATGGCGAATGTCTTCAAGGAAGCCTCCCCTCAGGACACGAACGAACTCCCGTGGACGCGTTATTTTGTCATGATGAACGACAGCGTCCGTTCCGGGCCGGCAGACAACGGAGCAACTCGAAGTCGGTTGCCGACCATGCAGATCGCCCCAAGCGATACCGACCCATCGGCTTAACCGCTTCTTGGAACGCTGCAGCCTCTGACCACGGTCATTCAGTGTTAGCTAATTGAGCAGATTCGACTTTCGCGAGCAATACCAATTTCGTAGGGTCTAACAGCATGAAGTATCCAATCACTGTGTGGAGAAAGCCCATGATCTCGAAATGGAACAGAATCGCCCCCAGTTTCGCTGCCATGCTCATGGCCACCAGCATTTTGGCGTCGTCGCCAACCGTGGCATGCACGCGTTTCGTCTATCATGGTGCGATGGACGAGGTGATCACCGCGCGTTCCATGGACTGGAAAGTCGATGTCGGAACAAATCTTTGGCTTTTCCCGCGTGGCATGAAGCGCTCAGGAGAGGCGGGTCCGAACTCGATTAGCTGGACGTCGAAATACGGCAGCGTGATTGCATCTGGCTATGATATCTCCACCACCGACGGCATGAACGAAGTCGGACTCGTCGCGAATGTTCTGTGGCTGGTCGAGTCGACCTATCCTGGATATGACGGCAAGGCACCCGGCCTGACACTGGCGGCTTGGGCCCAGTACGCGCTTGACAATTATGCTACAGTTCAAGAAGCGGTTGATGCCTTGGCCAAGGAACCCTTCGTCGTCGTCACCGACAAGGTACCGGGAGAGGACAGGCTGGCGACCATGCACCTGTCGCTGTCGGACGCCTCTGGCGACAGCGCCATCATCGAATATATCGACGGCAAGCAGGTCATCCATCACAGCCGCAACTATCAGGTGATGACCAATTCGCCGACCTTCGACAAGCAGCTCGCCATGGAGGAATACTGGCGACAGATCGGTGGCACTGTCATGCTGCCAGGCACCAACCGCGCGGCGGATCGGTTCGCGCGAGCCTCCTTTTACGTAAACGCTATCCCGAAGAGCGAAAAGCCGAACGAAGCGATTGCCAGTGTCTTCAGCGTGATCCGCAACGTTTCGGTGCCGTTTGGGATCACCACGCCGGACCAACCCAATATTTCCTCGACGCGCTGGCGTACCGTGGCTGATCAGAAGCGCAAACTCTATTTCTTCGAGTCTGCGCTCACGCCGAATGTCTTTTGGCTGGACTTGAACAAGCTCGACTTTTCCGAGAAGACCGGCAAGGTCATGAAACTCGATCTCGGCCCGGGACAGGCGAATATTTACTCGGGAATGGCCAATGATCAGCTCAAGGAAGCCAAGCCCTTCAAGTTCCTCGGACTTTGAGCGGATCGAAGGTCACCTTTGCCAGCCTCGGCTCCACGCAATTGCAGCATTCGCCAGGTGGCAGCGGATGCAAAAATGGTAAGCTCGTGGCCGAAATCAAGTCTTCGACCTGGTTTCACCGAGCGGGCAAAAGACCAGGCTGCACACACTCTCTCTCGTTCCGGTTCGGAACATTGCCAGCGCCCCCGCCAATTGGAGCGCTCATTGAATGGAGGGATCCTGTCATGCGACCGGAAGGCGACTTGAATGCAAACTCATCGGTCGCGGCGATGGCCGAGGAGATGACGAGTGGAAGCGTTCGGGGTTTCCTCTTTCTCCGGATCTCACCCATGACAAGAAGGTGCATGCCCCTTGAAGGACATGGTGGCGCCAGTCGCGATCGAAGACGCGCTGCCGGACCGCTATCTATTCATTGCGCCGGTCGTCGAGCACGTCCCATATCGGCCAATCCGGCGACGCCTCAATCGCATGCAACACCGACCAGTCGAGATCAGCGGCCGCGCCGCTATACTGGGGCAGGAGCCGCAATAAGGCGGGGATGTCGCCCGGGCTAAGAGGGTGAGCCAGAGCGTCAATTTGCACCACTGCGGCCGCCAGTTGCTCCGTTTCCAGGTTGTCCGTCAAATCCGCGCTGCATCCTCCAGGCCCCACAGGGCTAGAGCATCGGCGTCATGCCTTCAACCCGCCTATGAGCACGCGACCTAGTAGTGGACAGACAATGAATCGAACGGAACAGATTTCGGCGGGGCGAACCTTGTCAGGTTTATCCCGTCGACGGCCATGCGATACTCTTCCATGCTCGGGGTGCGGCCGAGGATCGCCGAGAGTACTACGACCGGGGTCGAGGCCAGCAGCGATTCGCCTTTCTTGTCGGCAGTGTCTTCGACGACGCGACCCTGGAACAGGCGTGTGGAAGTCGCCAGAACCGTATCGCCTTTCTCCGCCTTTTCCTGGTTTCCCATGCAAAGGTTACAGCCCGGACGTTCGAGATAGAGGATGTTCTTATATTCGGTTCGGGCCTGCCCTTTCGGCGCCAGATCATTGAATTCGAAGCCGGAATATTTTTGCAGAATTTCCCAATCCCCTTCGGCCTTCAACTCGTCGATGATGTTGTAGGTCGGGGCGGCCACGACCAGGGGTGCCTTGAACTCGACTTTGCCCTCGGCCTTTTCGAGATTCTTCAGCATCTGAGCGACAATCTTGATGTCGCCCTTGTGCACCATGCAGGAGCCGACGAAGCCGAGGTCGACCTTCTTCGTTCCGCCATAATACGAAACCGGGCGAATCGTGTCGTGGGTGTAGCGCCTGGACACATCGGCATTGTTCACATCGGGATCGGCGATCATCGGCTCATCGATGACGTCAAGATCCACGACGACCTCCGCGAAGTACTTCGCGTTGTCATCGGGAGTAAGCGCGGACTTTTCGCCCGAGCGAATCTCGGCGATGCGCTCGTCAGCCTTGGCGATCAGGCCCTTCAGCGTTAGAGCGGCGTTGTCCATGCCTTTGTCGATCATGATCTGGATGCGCGACTTGGCGATTTCCAGCGATTCGATCAGCGTGTTGTCCTGCGAGATACAGATGGAGGCCTTGGCCTTCATCTCGGCCGTCCAGTCGGTGAAGGTGAACGCCTGGTCGGCAAGCAGCGTGCCAAGATGGACTTCGATCACGCGGCCCTGGAAAACGTTGTCACCGCACTGCTTGAGCATCTGCGCCTGCGTCGCGTGAACGACGTCGCGAAAGTCCATGTAGGGCTTCATGGCGCCCTTGAAAGTTACCTTGACCGATTGCGGGATAGGCATCGTAGCCTCGCCGGTCGCCAGCGCCAAGGCTACGGTGCCGGAGTCGGCACCGAAGGCTACGCCCTTGGACATGCGGGTATGACTGTCGCCGCCGATGATGATTGCCCAGTCATCGACGGTGATATCATTCAGTACCTTGTGAATGACGTCCGTCATGGAGTGATAGACGCCCTTCGGGTCGCGCGCGGTGATGACGCCGAAATTGTTCATGAAGCTCATCAGCTTCGGGATGTTCGCCTGTGCCTTCTTGTCCCAGACAGACGCTGTATGGCAGCCTGACTGATAGGCCCCGTCCACCAGTGGCGAGATAACGGTGGCCGCCATCGCCTCAAGTTCCTGCGCGGTCATAAGGCCGGTGGTGTCTTGCGAGCCGACGATATTGACCGTGACGCGAACGTCTGAGCCGGCATGGAGGATCTTGCCCGGGGCAACGCCAACGGCGTTCCGGTTGAAGATCTTCTCGACCGCCGTCAATCCCTGGCCATCAACGGTGATTTCCTTGTTCGGAGCAAAGACTGGGGTAGGCTCCACGCCGAGCGTCTGGGCGGCAAACGTCTGAAGCTTCTTGCCAAAGACGATGGCGTAGGAGCTGCCCGCCTTCATGAATTCCATCTTTTGCGGTGTGAAGGCTGCGGCGACATCGACCAGCTCGTTGCCGTTTTCATCGCGAAGCTTCTTGTTCTTCGCGTCGATCTTCAGGATGGTGCCGGTCTCGACCGAGAATTTCTGTTCGAGGATCGGATTGCCATCATTATTGACGATAGGTTTGCCGTCGTCACCGGTCTTCTTGACCCAGTTCTTGAGGTTGATACCGATGCCGCCGGTGACGTCGACTGTCGTTGCAAAAATCGGCGAAATTCCATTGGTACCCGCAACAATAGGAGCGACGTTGACAAACGGAACATACGGACTGGCCTGCCTGCCGGTCCAGAGCGCGACGTTGTTGACGCCTGACATGCGGGAAGAGCCGACCCCCATCGTGCCCTTTTCGGCGATCATCATTACGCGCTTGTCCGGATGTTGCTCTTTCAGCGCCACGATTTGCCGCTGCGCTTCCGGCGAGATCATGCACTGGCCATGCAGTTCGCGATCCGAGCGCGAATGTGCCTGATTGCCGGGAGACAGAAGATCGGTCGAGATATCGCCTTCGGCGGCGATGAAGGTCACGACCTTGATCTCGTCCTCGACATCCGGGAGTTTGGTGAAGAACTCGGCCTTGGCGTAGCTGTCCAGAATGTCTTTCGCGATGGCATTGCCTGCCTTGAAGGCATCGCGCAGCCGGAACATGTCGGCGTCGTAGAGGAAGACCTGCGTCTTCAGCACCTCGCCGGCCTTCTCGGCAATCTCGGCCTTGTTGCCAAGAGCCACGTCGAGCAGCACTTCGATCGAGGGTCCGCCCTTCATGTGCGACAGCAGTTCGAGGGCGAAATCGGAGCTAATCTCCGGGACAACCGTTTGGCCAAGGATGATCTTCTTCAGGAATGCGGCCTTGACGCCGGCCGCGCCGGTCGTACCGGGCAGCACATTGTAGATGAAGAAATTCAGGGCACCTGCCCGTTGCTCGTTACCGCTATCCTCAATGAGCTTGATGATTTCGGCGGTCAATCCGCTGTCGTCGATCGGTTTGGGGGCGAGCCCTTGTGTTTCTCTGCTTTCGATCTCAGTCAGGTAATCCAGGTAAAGGTTCATCGCAATTCCAACGTCATGAGAACTGTTTGGCGCAGACACGTCGCGCCACCAACAGTCTTGCTGATCGGCCCCGGGGGTCTCGTGGCTTTCGAGTAAGGCAATCAAGGCCACGTGACAAGATATCTTCGTTCGGTAAAAAAGTGGTATTTTTAATTCAGCTTTTATCGACTAAAGCTGAGCAACCGCGTGCTTCCCGGATTGGATTTATGGAAACCAGCAAATTTACGCCACTTGGCTTCTCCGATCTAACCAGTGACGAAGCATTCGTCGTTTCAGTTTTCCGGCACTGGCAATCCTGCGGCACGACTTGCAGAGAGGCTGAAACCAGCCTGAGTGACATGCTGCAACATGATCGGCTGCATCATGGTCTGCTTTCGTTGTTCGACCTATTCGCGACGCTCCCTGACCAGCACGGACGAAGATTCAAGAATGACAGCTCCCTTCTGAGCCCGGTCGAGGAGGCATTGCTGGACGAAATTGGTGCGTTTGACACCCGGCCAAAGCCATGTGTGAAAGCATTCCAACAGGTTTTGGACGAAGCAGGCACGACAGTTCGCCCTGCGTCGGAGATCCCTCGATCCGGCTATGACCAGCTAGTCGAGATCATCGATCGGAAGGCGTCGAAGGTATTCGAGATGCTTTACCCGGGATTTTGGGAAGCCGGCGGCTACCAGACCTGACCGCCGGGTTTCTGTCTTGATTTTTTTGATTTAGCGGCCGCATTCTCGCGCTTATTTGATCTCGGCCGGCCAACTGTCTCGACACCATGGCACGTCTTGTGGTCAAGGCGAACGGCGTAGCGTTCTCGACATAGCGCGGTCTAGAATCGACAACGGGCTGTCCGGATCATTGGAATTCAAGCTGGGTCCGAAGGTCCCGTTGACACCATGCAGCATTTGCACCTGGCCTCTCTTGAAAATGGTGGTCCCGGTCGCGAGTGGATAAGAGTTCGCCTCGACAGGTTGACCTTAAAATGCGTGCCATGAAGGGGAGCGAGCCTATGAATCCATCACGCGCACACATCGGATGGGTTTCGACGCCGCGCCGTCCAGCGTTCTCACAGAGCCGCGGAGTGCCTCTCTACCCCTCTCGGCTCGGCCCCAGTCCCTTTCGTCAAAGGCGTGCTTGCGAAGGAGCGAAAGCAGCACTTCGTTAACCCGCGGCTCCTCCGGAAGATCGGGATTGTCGCCAATGACGTTGATCGTGCGCCGGACCACCCGGTTTGCGGTGGCATCCGTCTCGAAAACCTTCTCATCCATTGGCCAAGAAACGCGTGAAGCCCCGGATCTGGCGACATGTGCGCCGAATCCGGAAGTGACATGCAATCCCCCAGGCCCTGCGAACATAAAGTGTCTTTGACGACCATTTCAAGGAAGGATCAGTGGTGGTGAATTGAACGTATCATTTCGATTGCCGGAGTTCAGGCGCAATCGCACAGCATCTCGTGATGACAAAGGCGCGTCCGACAGCATCGTTTGGGGGCGGCTGTTGGACGCGGCCGGCTTCGGGTCGGGGTGGCGTGCGAGCCGAAACAATGATCCGTAACATCGATCAGAGGTTTTATTGAGCTGCCTGATCGGGCAGGCTGTTGCAGGTAGAAGGCGATGATGTAGGCCATTGGTAACGACACAATTTTTTGGAAGTGGACGCTCTGCACTCAGTCTAGACAAGGCTCGTGGTACGACGGATTCAACGTCGCCTTTCCAGTCTGACGTGCTGATTGCGATGGTCGTTCCTCGCGTTGTGATTGTATCGGTGTAGTGAAAGGGCGAGTTTCGCTAATGGCC
>NZ_JAELTU010000207.1 GCF_016429015.1 Rhizobium sp. ASV20 | reverse complement strand
GGCATTGCGCTTTTCGAGATGGCTGCGCGGATCAAACGGATCTGACGGCGACAGCTTTTATTCGCTACGGGTGTTTTGGCAGCAACGCCGCCACTCTATCGGCAAGGCTGACGCGCGAACCTGCTTCGGCGGTGCCTTTATCCTTCGATAGAAGATCGATTATGGGCGAAGCACTGCCTTCCTTGAGGGCCGTCAATGCCACCATGTTGGCAGCGATCGTCGCAATCTCCTCGCGTATGGCCTCTTCATGCGCCGGTGAGCGCGCCTTCACCAGTCGATCGGAGAGGGCAGCTGCCCGATTGCGGACTTCTTCCGTCATTTGCGCGATGTCGTCTTCCACTGTTCGTTCCGGCTCGGCTGCGTTCGTCTGATTGTCTGCGGTATCCGTTATCAAGGCGACAGCGGACAATTTCGGTGTCTTAGCAGGCTTCTTTGGTGGGTTGATACCGGCGGCGCGCAAAACCTTGCTGGTTTCTCTCGATTCCTTGACGGCGGCTTCGAGGCGTTCCTTCAAACGGACAACGTCCTGGGCGTGCCGTGCGATCGCGGTTTCCTTGTCGGCGTTACCGGCGATCTCGCGATCCAGCCGTTCTTCCAACCGCTTGGTCTTATCGCCTTCCTGATGAAGCGATTGCTCGGCTTCCGCCGCGCGCAGGCTTGCGGAACTCAGATCCTGGCGAAGCGTATCGCGTTCATCCCGCAACGCATTGATGCGAAGTTTCAGGCTTTCGATTTCGGTCTCGCGGGTTGCGAGGTCGATCTTGAGATTGTCGGCATCCGCCGCCATCTTCGTCATCCGCTTGCGCAGGCCGTCGATATCGGCTTCTTTCTCGGCACTCGCCTGCTCCGCGCTATGAATGCCTGACTTCAATTGACTTATGTAGCTTTCCTCGCGGCGCAGGTGCGAACGTAGTTCGCCCGCTTCCACCTCGAGATCGTCAATGCGCGTCTGAAGCTCGGTATTGCCGCTGACAAGCCGGCTCGCTTCCTGCTGCAGCTTGCCATTGTGGATCTGCAACGCAACGGTCTTGTCGCGCTCCTGCGTCAGGGCCTGTTCGGTTCTGGCGTTTTCGGCGGCGAAGAGGGCGCGCGCCATATCCTTTTGTGCCCGAACTTCCTGAGGGCTCAACGGCATGGTGGCCTTCAGGCGTTTTTCGGTAAACCAGACGATACGGCGATGGATTGCCGGCGCGATGAGAAAGACCAGAAGTGCGGCCGTCAGAAAGCCCAATCCGAACAAAAGAGCAAATTGAATCACGACGCGGCCAGTATCCTGGGGTTATTTTCGATCTCGATGAAATGAATAATCATGGGCTGGTACACGGGCAAGCGTTTAAATCGGATATGGTTTACCGGCGAGGGCCGGATCTACTGAAAGAAAAGGCCCGCAATCTGAGCGGGCCAATGCTGCGGCTGCCTGGGAGCGGATACTAAATCAAGCTCAGAAGGGATTCCATGTCGGGTTGGGGGTTACCTTGAGATAACCCATGTTGACGCCGAGGCGCGCGCCAAGGCCGGTGCGGATGGGGACAAGCACGACATTGTTGTTCTTGAGGACGGTCATACCGAACCCGGCCACAACGAAGGCCTGACCGCTGACACCGCCGAAGCGGGTGTAGACGCTGTCTATGCTCGGCAGATCGTAGACCAGCATCATAACGCGGGTGCCCTGGCCGCCATAGTCGAAACCGAGCGACGGGCCTTGCCAGTAAAGCGAGTGCTCGCCGGCGTTCTTGGTATTCAGCTGTCCTTCGCCATAGGTCAGGCCGGCGAGGAATGCGCCCGAGCCTTCCTGCCCGAGAATGTAGCCATTCGGCAGGCCGTACTGCTGGAAGGCTCGCTCGACCACTTTGGCAAGACCGCCGCTGGTGGAGCCGAAGAAGGAGTGGCCGGCATCAACGATTTCCTGGGCCGTATAATGATTGTTGGGTGCGGCTGCGGCCTGACGGACCGGCAATGCGAAACTCACGAATGCAGCAATGGCCAGGATCAGGCCGAGGCCGAGCGTCCTGGTGCCGGAGCTTGGCGTTCTCTTCAGGAATTCATAGCGCATGAAAGTCATCCGTTCATCATGGTCGGTGCGAAAGGGGGCAGATGTGGCACGCACTCGACTGACTGCGCCACATATGGTTCGCCTCCTCCTTCAGACCGTTGCGCCCATCCATCGCAGGACGATTCGCGTGCGAAAAGGTCTGATGGTGATGAATGCATTTTGCGTCGATGGTCTTAACAATCGGTTTACCAAATATGGTGTCATTATGGCGCTCGATACAGCGCCTGTGACAATCCTCGGGCAACTTTGCTATGGCAGCGTGCACTTTACTACGTTTCGCCTTGTCAGCATTCAGGAGACAATGAATGTCGAAGAATCCAAACCTCACTCTGACCGGACCGGATCTGGCCGCGCTGCTATGCAGCCGCGTCTGCCATGATGTGATCTCGCCGGTTGGAGCGATCAATAACGGCCTGGAGCTGCTCGACGAGGGCGGCGCCGATGCCGATGCCATGGATCTGATCCGCACCAGCGCACTCAATGCCTCCGTCCGCTTGAAATTCGCACGCCTTGCCTTCGGTGCTTCCGGCTCGGTCGGCGCATCGATCGATACCGGCGAAGCCGAGAGGGCCGCGAAGGACTTCGCTGCTGCCGAGAAGAAGACAGAAGTCAGCTGGGCCGGCCCGCGTGCGATCATCGCCAAGAACCGCGTCAAGCTGCTGCTCAATCTCTTCCTTGTCGCTTATGGCGCGATCCCGCGTGGCGGCAATATCGAGGTGACGCTGGAAAATCCTGAACTGGATGCCAAGTTCACCATCACCGCCAAGGGGCGGTTGATGCGTGTGCCGCCGAAATTCGCCGAGATCTGCTCCGGCACTCTCGAGGAGGCGGTCGATGCCCATTCGATCCAGCCCTATTACACGGTGCTCCTGGCGGATGAGAGCGGCATGGAACTCTCCTACAACGCAACGCCGGAATTGCTGACCTTTATCGCGCAGATACCGACCGAATAGACGGATCGCTGCATTCGCGGTTTTAAGCCCGCCGCCTGATCATAGCGGCGGGCTTATCATTTCGTGTAATGCCATCGGCGCAAATCTTATAGTTGTCCGCGCAATTGATAATGTAGCGGTAACGAATCCTTAGCATGCTGGTCCTATCGTTCCAATTTGATGTCGCCGTTCAACGACGGCGGTTGGTGCCAGGGAGTTCTAGATGCAGCGGTTCATGATAACGGATGCTTCGGATGTCGTACGCAAGGTCGGCAAACGAATCCTGTCCGAGCTGGATTTCCTCGTCAGCGAAGCCGGCGATGCCCAGGAAGCACTGGTGCGCTGCCAAGCCGAGATTCCGGATTACCTGATCGTCGATGCAGGTATGGAAGGCGCACTTGAACTCATCGCCAACATCCGCGCCATGCCGAACGGCAAGGACGTGAAGATCTACTATTGCGTCGTTGAAGCGGACTTGCGCAAGCTGATGGCAGGGAAGCGGGCAGGCGCCACGGACTTTCTGCTGAAGCCTTTCGATCGCAAGATCCTGACGGCCATATTCGGCAATCGCGCGGTTGCGGCCTGATATCAAAGAACATTATCGATGTAGTGCCGGCCGTCCTTTTGGGGCGGCTTTTATTTTGTCGTCAGTCCGCGCGCACAGAAAATCCCGCCGGTGACGGCGGGATTCGAGGGCATGGCGGTATCTGCGGGATGCGGTTTTAGGCGCTTTCGGCGAAATCGTTACTGTCGGGCTCGCGCAGCACATAGCCGCGGCCCCAGACTGTTTCGATATAGTTTGCGCCGCCGGCTGCATTGGCAAGCTTCTTGCGCAGCTTGCAGATGAAGACGTCAATGATTTTCAGTTCTGGCTCGTCCATGCCACCATAGAGATGGTTGAGGAACATTTCCTTGGTGAGCGTCGTGCCCTTGCGCAGCGAGAGCAACTCGAGCATCTGGTACTCTTTGCCGGTCAGATGTACGCGCTGGCCGCCGACTTCGACGGTCTTGGCGTCGAGATTGACGATGAGTTCGCCCGTCATGATCACCGACTGGGCATGGCCCTTCGAGCGGCGGACGATGGCGTGAATACGGGCAACCAGTTCGTCCTTGTGGAACGGCTTGGTCATGTAGTCGTCGGCGCCGAAGCCGAGGCCACGAACCTTGTCCTCGATGCCGGCCATGCCGGAGAGGATGAGGATCGGTGTCTTGACCTTCGAAAGGCGCAGCGTGCGCAGCACTTCGTAGCCCGACATATCTGGAAGGTTGAGATCCAGAAGAATGATATCGTAGTCGTAAAGCTTTCCGAGATCGACGCCTTCTTCACCGAGATCGGTGGTGTAGACGTTGAAACTTTCGGATTTGAGCATCAGTTCGATGCTCTGCGCCGTCGCGCTGTCGTCTTCAATTAATAGAACCCGCATAATTGTCCCCTTTACCGCCGCCGAAAGGTCGTCAGCCCCCTTACGCGATACCGATCAAATCACTGCTTGATTTGGAAGCTGCCATGTAATGGTTAACAAATTCTGATTCACTCTGGCAAGTCGTATCGAATTTATTAAATAATTTTTCCATTGCACTGTTTTCCAACGACAATCAGTAAAATCGACTCCTAAAGTATCGCGTTAAGAACTCACGCCAAGTGATTCATCCGACTCATCAATGCCAACATGTCGAATTCCGACCGAAACATTTACCGAGCCTTAAATCATTGCCCCTATCATTAACGATGCCCGTAAACGAAAGGTTACCAGCGGTAGGCATTTATTAATATCGCGGGAAATTTTTTTAACCAAGCCGTCTCAAAGCGGCTCGGCGGGTGAGAATATCGAGAGCCGGGGTCTCGCATCACGGGAGTAATGCGTATGAAGTCACGTGAGAGCCTAGTTCGCCTGAAAGAGTTTCAGGTGAACGAAAAACGCCGTCAGCTGCAGCAGTTGCAGATGATGATGGCGGAATTTGACCGTATGACAAAGGATCTGGAAAGCCAGATCGTGCTGGAAGAGAAAAAGTCCGGCATCGCCGACCCGAACCATTTTGCTTACCCGACCTTTGCCAAGGCCGCCCGTCAGCGTGCGGACAACTTGCAGGTGTCGATCCGGGAGCTTCAGGTTCAGGAAGAGGCGTTGGAACACTCGCTTGAAGACATGCAGGCCGAGTATGCCAAGGCTGCAGCGCTCGAAGAGCGCGATGGTTCGGGCCCGGCAAGGGCGCGCGCCTGAGGTCGCAAGCCCGTCGACCTTTTTCGATCCACTCGTAGCTCCGTTCCGATACGGGGCCTGTTTTCGGAATCTGCGGGATCTGATGGAAGCGGTACAAAAGCCGCGCATGACCGGCCGTCACAGGGCCGGCCATGCGGGGCTTTTTGTATTTGCAAGCCTGTTTTCACATACAGGCTGCCATTGCACTGGGTATTGTCGCGGTCCCCGTTAATCCGACTGCGGGGGCTGTCTAGAGGTTGACGACGTCGCGCCAATCATCGTGACGCAGAGCCTGCGCCTTGAAAAACGGGCAGAGTGGAATGATCTTCCAGCCGCCGCGGCGGGCTTCTTCGACGGCATGAAGGGCAAGCGCCTGGCCGACGCCTTTACCACGCAGAGCATCCGGCACGCCGGTATGATCGACAATGATCAGCTTGGCGGAGGTGCGGGAAAAGGTTATTTCCGCCTCGTGGCCGTCGACGGTCGCGACATAACGACCGCCCGATGCGTTGTTTTCGTTGCGGATATCCATGACTTTCTCCCGTTCTATCCCTGATATCTCAAGGATTGCATGTGCTCGGCCGTCTGCCAACTCGCGAAATTGTAAACGGATTGTCTCTTTTCGAGGGGAGTTCAATTTATTTTGGCGCTCGCGCGACGTCGCGGGGGATAGATAGCCAGGGCGATCGGCGGTCGCGCTTCGACATGCACCGCTCAACAATTCGGGCCTCTGTTCCGGTTGGAAGGAGGCCCGAATAAAAGATCAGAAAGGTGGTGCTGTCGCTGCTGTCAGTGGCGATACTGCTGTATGCGCGTCGTCCGAAGGCCGGCGAGGCCATGGGTATTGATGGACGACTGCCAGGAGAGGAACTCTTCGACGGTCAACGTATATCGTTCGCAGGCTTCTTCCAAGCTGAGCAGACCACCACGCACAGCGGCGACAACCTCTGCCTTGCGACGAATAACCCAGCGGCGCGTATTCGGCGGCGGAAGGTCGGCTATCGTCAGCGGGCTGCCATCGGGGCCGATGACATACTTCACTCGGGGACGTATCATTTCGGTCATTGGACTCTCTACACACACTCAAGACCACGAGAGGCACTCTATCTTGCCACATTTAAAAATTGCCTAAGCACATAGTAAGACTTTGCTAAGAATTTTAAGGAATGTGGCCGGTGGGTGATTTGCCTGTGGCGGTTGAGGCAGAGAAGCCGCTAATTTCCTGTTATTTCGGCGAAAATCGACTTCGCGCTATCACTTTTTGTCAGTGAAAACTTACGTTTTCGGGCCAAGAAACGTCACTGAGGCGTTGCAATCGATAGCGCGAAAGATGCTGTTTCTTTCGAAGAAAATGACGTTAAGCGTGTAGGGTGTTCTTCTGCCCGCCCCAGCAAATGAAGTGCGGATTTGCGAAATCACTGTCGGTGGCCTGGTCGATCTTGCCGTAGGCGAGAGGGTCTCCGTCGACCGTCAATGTAATGCCGCCGGCGGCGCGCAGCACGGCGTCGCCCGCTGCCGTGTCCCACTCCATCGTGCGGGCGAAGCGCGGATAGACGTCGGCCTTGCCCTCCGCGAGCAGACAGAATTTCAGCGAGGAGCCGATCGATGTGCAGGCGGAAACTGCATTATGTGTCAGAAAATTCTCTGTTATCGCATTGCTGTTGCAACGGCTGGCGAGCGCCATCAGCTTGTCCGGCCGTTCGCGCACGGCGATGGTGAGGCGATCGGTGATGGCAAAATGCTCGTCGACGATCAGCTTGCGGGCTCTGCCCGGCTCGCCTGTGAACGCGATACCAAGGGCAGGGGCATAGACGATGCCGGCCACGGGAATGCCGTTCATGATATAGGCGATATTGACGGTGAACTCGTCGCGATGCTCGATGAATTCGCGAGTGCCATCGAGCGGATCGACCAGGAAGAAGGAGCGGCCACGAATATTCGGGATCTTGCCGGCGGAAACCGCTTCCTCGGCAATCGCCGGGATATTGGGAAAGTCGCGCGCCAGATGTTCGAGAATAA
This sequence comes from Rhizobium sp. ASV20, assembly GCF_016429015.1. Lineage (GTDB taxonomy): Bacteria > Pseudomonadota > Alphaproteobacteria > Rhizobiales > Rhizobiaceae > Rhizobium. Next base: position 4,522 of record NZ_JAELTU010000207.1, on the reverse strand, counting down.
TCTGCTCGGCGTGCTCGTCTGCGAGGGTGACGGGGCTCATATCCTGCTTCAGGGCAACGGCATAGCCGGCGCGATAGACCTCCAGTATGGCCTTTCCCGCTTCGAGTGCCGCTGTTTCGAATGTTGCAAGCATCTGCCTGTTCGTCTTCCGCGCTCTGTCTTTGCGCTACAAGCGTCCGGACCCTATAGATAGGAAGTCGCGAACACGAAGTTTAGAGCCAATTTAATCCGATAGCCCATGGCTTAGCGCTCGAGCGATGCTTTCGCAACAAGGCACTGCATCCTCGCGTTGCCGACGCCGTCCTCGAAAAGCGAGCGTGTCGTTTGAGTGACAATCGCTCATTGCGCGTGCGCAATCTGCATAGAGCATGTTCTGTTTGCGAAGCTTTTTCGTCCTTACGGGACTTGTCGTTTTTATTGCATGTGCGAATGTGCGGCCGGGTAGCATCGGGATGAATGCATGCGTTATTCGGCATATCAGCTTCTAAAACAGGCCTTTTCAGGCAATCGTCACTGGCAGCCGGTGTGGCGGACGCCGGAGCCCAAACCACATTATGATGTTATCATCGTCGGCGGTGGCGGACATGGGCTGGCGACGGCCTATTATCTCGCCAAGGAATTCGGCATCACCAATGTCGCGGTGTTGGAAAAGAGCTACATCGGCTCCGGCAATGTCGGCCGCAACACGACGATCATCCGCTCCAATTACCTGCTGCCGGGCAACGAGCCCTTCTACGAATTCTCGATGAAGCTGTGGGAAGGGCTGGAGCAGGACTTCAACTATAATGCCATGGTCTCCCAGCGTGGCGTCCTCAACCTGTTCCACTCCGATGGCCAGCGCGATGCCTATGCCCGGCGCGGCAATGCCATGCGTATGCACGGGGTCGATGCGGAGCTGCTCAATCGCGAGCAGGTTCGCCGGATGATGCCTTACCTCAATTTTGACCATGCGCGCTTTCCGATCCTCGGCGGCCTCTTGCAGCGGCGGGGTGGCACCGCGCGGCATGATGCGGTCGCCTGGGGTTACGCGCGCGGCGCCGACAGCCGCGGCGTCGATCTCATCCAGCAATGCGAAGTGATCGGCATTCGTCGCGACGAGGGTGGTGCCGTGACGGGGGTCGAAACCAATCGCGGCTTTATCGGCTGCAACAAGCTGGCGCTTGCGGCTGCCGGCCATACGTCGATCCTCGGCAACATGGCCGATCTCGAACTGCCGATCGAAACCCATGTGCTGCAGGCCTTCGTTTCCGAAGGGCTGAAGCCGGTCATCGACAATGTCATCACCTATGGCGCGGGACACTTCTATATCTCGCAGTCCGACAAGGGCGGCTTGGTGTTCGGCGCCGATATCGACTACTACAGCTCCTATGCCCAGCGCGGCAATCTCGCCACCGTCGAACATACGATGGAGGAGGGGGTGGCGCTCATCCCCGGCCTGTCGCGGGTGCGGGTGCTGCGCACCTGGGGCGGCGTCATGGACATGAGCATGGATGGCTCGCCCATCATCGATCGCACGCCCGTCGAGAATCTCTATCTGAACTGCGGCTGGAACTATGGCGGCTTCAAAGCGACGCCGGCCTCGGGCTTCTGCTTCGCGCATCTGATCGCCAAGGGCGAGAGCCACGATGTCAGCCGCCTCCTGCGTCTTGACCGCTTCGAGCGCGGCTTCGCGATCGACGAAGGCGGCAAGGGTCCGCAGCCGAACCTGCATTGAGGGCACAATACCAATGGCAAGCTTGATCAACTGCCCGCATTGCGGCGTGCGACCCAAGGAAGAATTCTCCATTCGCGGCTCGGCGTCCGTCGCCCGCCCGGCGCCGACTGCGCCGGATGAAGACTGGAATCGCTACGTCTTCGTTCGTGACAATGAGCGCGGCCGGATTCAGGAGTACTGGCATCATAGCGCGGGGTGTCGCCGCTGGCTCGTCGTCGAGCGCAGCAATGTCACCCACGAGGTCTTTTCCGTTACCGATGCCGAGGTCAAGGCGAAGGAGGCGGTGCGATGACCGCTTATCGTTTGTCGGCCGGCGGTCTCGTCAATCGCAGCCGCCCGCTTTCCTTCAAATTCGACGGTAAGGAGATGAGAGGGCTGGAAGGCGACACGCTCGCTGCCGCTCTTCTCGCCAATGACCAGCTGCTCGTCGGCCGCAGCTTCAAGTACCATCGGCCGCGCGGCATCCTGACGGCTGGGTCGGCCGAGCCCAACGCGCTCGTCACCATCGGCAAGGATGGCCGCACCGAGCCGAATACGCGTGCCACCGTCGCTGAGCTCTATCAGGGCATGGCGGCCGTGAGCCAGAACCGCTGGCCGTCGCTGAAGCACGATTTTGGCTCGGTCAACAGCTTGCTCTCGCCCTTCCTCGGCGCAGGCTTCTACTACAAGACCTTCATGTGGCCGGCTGCCTTCTGGGAGAAGGTCTACGAGCCGATCATCCGGCGTGCTGCCGGCCTCGGTAAGGCGGCTATGCAGGCCGATCCGGACCGCTATGAAAAAGCGTGGGCGCATTGTGATCTGCTCGTCATCGGTTCCGGGCCTGCGGGCCTGATGGCTGCCCTGACGGCAGCTCGGGCAGGCCTGCGCGTGGTACTGGCTGATGAAGGCTTTCGCCTGGGCGGTTCGCTGCTGTCGGAGACGCTGGCAATCGGCGGCACATCGGCCGATGTCTTCGTACAGACGGCGCTGGACGAGCTGCAGTCCTTCGAGAATGTAACGCTTATGCCGCGCACGACCGTATTCGGCTGGTATGACGGCAACGTCTTCGGCGCGGTCGAGAAGGTGCAGAAGCATGTGGCGATGCCATCGCCGGATCTGCCCGTCGAGCGCCTGTGGCGTATTGCTGCCAAGCGCGCCATCCTCGCCTCCGGCGCTGAAGAGCGGCCGCTGGTGTTCGGCGGTAACGACCGTCCGGGCGTCATGATGGCCGGCGCCATGCGCAGCTATCTCAATCGCTATGGCGTTGTTGCCGGCCAGAAGGTGGCGGTCTTCACCAACGGCGGCTCCGGCTACCGCACGGCCTTCGACCTCGCTGCTGCCGGCGTTGAGATTGCAGCCATCCTCGATACACGTGCAGCATCCGGCGATGCCGCGCCTCAGGGCGTTCGCGTGGTTCATGCGGCAAGCGTTCATGCGACCAAGGGCAAGTACCGTATCAACGGCGTCATCGCCGATCGCGGCGGATTGGATGAGCTGATTGCCTGTGACGCGCTTGCCATGTCGGGCGGCTGGTCTCCGATCATCCATCTCGCCTGCCAGCGCGGCGCCAAGCCGGTCTGGTCGGACGAAAAGCAGGCTTTCATGGCACCGCTCGTCGGCGGCGAGTTGGAGATCGCCGGATCGGCGGCCGGCATCGACAGCGTTTCCGGCTGCCTTGCCGATGGAGCCCAAAAAGCGCGGCTGGTCATCGAAAGTCTCGGCCGAACGGCCCACGGGGCGGACTTGCCCGAAGTCGAGGGCGACTATGATCCTTCCTTTGCCGCGATCTGGCATGTGCCGGGCGCGAAGGACAAGGCATTCGTCGACTTCCAGAACGATGTCCACGCCAGGGATCTCGGCCTCGCTCTGCGCGAGGGCTTCGGCCATGTGGAGCATGCCAAGCGCTACACGACCAGCGGCATGGCGACGGACCAGGGCAAGCTCGGGAACGTCAACGCCGCCGGCATCATCGCCGGCATGCGCGGCGTCAGCCCCGCCGCCGTCGGCACGACGACGTTCCGGCCGTTCTACACGCCTGTTTCCTTCGGGGCTCTGGCTGGGACTGCGCGCGACAAGCACGCGCAGCCGGTGAGGGAATCGCCGCTGCATGGCTGGGCGAAGAAGAACGGCGCAAGCTTTGTCGAAGCCGGTCTCTGGTATCGTTCCTCCTGGTTTGCCCGGCCGGGCGAGAAGGGTTGGCGCGATAGCGTCGACCGCGAAGTTATGAATGTGCGCGACAATGTCGGCTTGTGCGACGTGTCGACGCTCGGCAAGATCGAAGTCTTCGGTAAGGATGCGGCGGAATTTCTCAACCGCCTCTATTCCAATGCCTTCCTGAAGCTGCCGGTCGGCAAGGCACGCTATGGATTGATGCTGCGCGAGGACGGCATGGTCTTTGACGACGGCACGACAAGCCGGCTGACGCCGAATCATTTCTTTCTGACGACCACGACGGCGATGGCCGGCGAGGTGATGACGCATATGGAATTCTCGGCGCAGACGCTCTGGCCGCATCTCGACGTCCGTTTCGTCTCCTCGTCCGATCAGTGGGCGCAGATGGCGATTGCAGGACCCAAGGCGCGGCTGGTGCTGGAGCAGATCGTCGAGGACGATATATCCGATGCGTTCTTCCCGTTCCTCGCAGCCGCCGAAGTCATGCTGAAGGGTGGCCTGAAGGCACGCCTGTTCCGGATATCCTTTTCAGGGGAGCTTGCCTATGAGCTTGCCGTCCCGGCCGGCTACGGCGAGGCCGTGGCGGATGCGATCATGGAGGCCGGCAAGTCTCACGGCATCTGCGCCTATGGCGTCGAAGCCCTCAATGTGCTGCGG